>NZ_OZ034788.1:323037-646074 GCF_964028515.1 Wolbachia endosymbiont (group B) of Hofmannophila pseudospretella
TTCCAGTGTCAAGCACTGAACATTTGCTGTGCAATTTACCTTTCAAAATGAATGTTCGTATAGCTATATTCCATGATCTCCAAAATTTTTTTCCTGATAAGAATTGCTAAACTCACTTTGAGGAGGAGCACTTGGAGCAGCATTAGGACCTTGAGGAGAGTAAGGAGGTGGTGGTTCACGATGAGAAGGATCTCCAAAGCTATGCCCAGGTCCTCGTTTATGATAATCAGCTACCACTTCTTTAGCTTTCTCAATATCTTCTGACTCTTTCTCATGTTTCATATGAAAAGCCACACCACCAGCAAGACACACAAGAGAATTAATGCCAAGAATGACTAAACCCCAAACTGGTAAGACTGGGTTAATAGCGCAACCTATCAAAGCTGCTAAAGAAATTGCACCAACTGCAAATTCTATATTTCTGAACATTTTAAGTTTATTATCCAGGTAATCTACCTTTTCTGATTTTCTAGCCGTTTTTTCGCTGCTGTTGTACCACACACACATTAAAGCATGGAAAGCAACACACGCAACTACAGCTACTATCCCTAAAGCTAATAATTTCCTGTTGTCTTCTGCGTCTTTTTTCTTATCTTCTCTGCTTGGCTGGTTACTGCTACCGGAACCAAGGTTATTTATCACTGTAGTATGACCAGTATTACCACTAAACAGGCTACGAAGTAGAAAATAATCCCAAAAATCTAAACCTCTATTATTGTGTACATGTACGTGTGTAACCTGAGGGCTTGTAGGTTGTTGCCTACTATCACGTCGATCACTTCCTATATTGTGTTCATTAGTTAGGTTATAGCGCCTAAATTCCTTATACGCATCTTCAAAATTTTTATCACTCCAGTTCTCAATATTTTGCATACCACGAGAACGTAAAAATTCTTGAACATTATTGTCACTGCCATTTTCTTTTATATAGGCAAGTGCATACCTTTTTAAAACACTACCGCGCATAGATATTCTCCTCAAATTAAGATTAAATTAATAAACAATTATTACTATAAATTATATAGAATAATGTCTTTTTGTCAAGTTAGTCATAAACCTGTCAATATTCTTTCCACCAGCTCCTTTACTGTTGGTACGTTGCCATTCTCATAAAATGGGTCTTGCTTAAATTTGTACACATTGTGTCCAGAAAACATAAGTTCATTTTCAATATCACCGTCATGTATAATGTTTTGCAGTGTCTTTTGTATACAGAAGCTTCGTGGATCTGGTTTTCGCCCTGTTGAATGGTCACCATGATCTTTCCAATTGCTAAATAAGCAGTGACTCAAACATCCCATGCAATTAATTTGATCTTGTCTTATTTCCGCAAATTTGCCTGGTGTCACAAAAATAACAGTTGTATCTGGAGTTTTCATTACCTCTGTATACCCTGCTTTAATCCATGCATTTGCTAGCTCTTTGTCTTTTGCAATGAGGTAAATCTTTCTACCTCTGCTACCCATTGCAAATTCATTATTAAACTCTCCACTCACACTTTCTGAAAATTTCATTTGACGTGAATTTCGTTCCTGTAGCTCATGTATGAAGCTATTTCTTACTGCAGATGAGTAAAATCCTGTTGGACTAAATTTGTTTAAAAATACATCACCTTCTTCTAAAGTAAGTAACTTCTTTTTCCATTCTGTAGAAATCGGACTTTCTTTTGTTAAAAGTGGACGAGTGCCAAACTGAAAAGCTATTGGTCCGATTTGTAAATTGTCAAACCAATGTTCCCAATCCTTCAAATTCCACACTCCCCCCGCCATAACAATTGGCGTTTCAGAAAGACCGACTTCATTCATGAAAGATCTAAGCTCTGCAACTCTTTCAAATGGAGCCTGTGATAATTCTGGATCTTCACTATTACTGAGTCCATTGTGACCACCAGCAAGCCACGGATCCTCATATACTACTCCACCAAGTAAAAAAGAAGATATTTTTTGGTAAGCACGTTTCCACAACGCTTTAAAAGCGCGCGCCGATGAGATAATAGGGTAGTAATAAACTTGATATTTAGCTGCAATTTCTCCAAGCCTGTAAGGCATACCAGCACCGCAAGTGATGCCATGAACTAAGCCTTTTGCTTTTTCTAATATGCCATGAAGGACTTGTTCTGCTGCTCCCATTTCCCAAAGCACGTTCATATGTATTCTTCCACGGCCCTTTGATATTTCATTCGCTATTTTTGCTTGACTAACTCCAGCCTCAATACTATACTTGATTAACTCTTCATGCTTTTCATTTCTTGTTTTACCTTTATAAATTAGTGGTACCAGCTCGCCATTGTCATCGATAAGTTTAGCATTTGCACCAGAAAACGTACCAACAGCATCTGCTGCAGCAAATGCTCCACTTGATCTTCCGTCACTAATTGCAATGCCTTTGCCACCTTCGATAATCGGCCACACTTCTTTTCCTGAAATCACTATCTTTTTTATCTTATTTTTCAAAATTTCCTCTTAATCTTTCACTCTATTTTACTTAATTACTAAAAAAATAATAGCTTTTCTTTTTTCTTGTATCATCAGAGCCTCTATAGCTAACAAAGCCTATCCTATACACGCTGCACAAATATTGTAGTTTGAGAGCAATTTCCACCGGAAGGGTGTCATTCCAGTGCTTGACGCTGGAATCCAGTTTTTGATCAAAAATGTTGCTATAGTGCACAATCAATTTTCCTGGATCCCAGTGTCTGGGCACTGGGATGACATCTTTGTGTTTGAGGCAAAATCGGCTATAACATTTAACACACTGCCTTCGCAAATAAATGTTCGTATAGTTATGTGCTTGACATTGGGATCTAGAAAATCTAGTTAATATATATAGAGAAACCTTAGCTATAGTTTCAAAAGAAGTTAATGCATTTTGCTATATGATCATAGGTTTAACAGGTGGAATTGCAGTCGGAAAGAGCTTTGTAGCCAATTGCTTTAAAGAATTTGGTGCCGCTTTGTTTGATGCCGACTCTGTCGTGCACCAGCTTTATAAAGTAAACAAAAACATAATAAGTTACGCAGAAGAAAAATTTCCTGGGGTGATAGTAAATGGAAAAATAGATAGAACAGTATTATCTAAATATTTTTTAGCTTATGATGAAAATTGGAAGCAATTTCAGTCTTTAGTGCATTCCGCTGTGCGAAATGAATTAGAAATTTTTATTGCTCAGGAGAAAGAAAACGACGGAAAATTTCTAGTTCTAGACATTCCACTCCTGCTGGAAACTAGATTCCGTTCATATTGCGATTTTATTGTCTTTATCCATGCAGATAGCGCTGTACAAGCTCAAAGGATCAGTGAGCGTAATATGGATAAAAAAAAGCTGGATCTAATGTCTAGTATTCAGCTACCTATTGAAGAAAAAAAGCAAATGAGCGACTTTATCATCAATACCAGCGCAAATGTTCTTTCTCAAGTGAAAGATATAATAAACTCGTTAGACCTCAACACGTGATACGGTTATTCTCCACAAGATTACTCTGAATTTTAGCTATACTATCAGCAGATTTTACCATTAAAATTTCAAACCTTGAGCCTACATTCAAAAACGATTCTACTGATCTGCCGAAAAAATCATATCTCCATCCCTTGAATAGTTTATCTATCTGCCCAGATATTGAGCCAGCTAACTCAGCTTTTGATGAAATTAACTTTCTTGATATGTTATTTTCCTTACATTTGCTCTCCAAAATAATCGAGAGTATATCAAATACAGATTTATCATAATTATCTGACAGAGTATAATTTTGCTGCACAAATTCCTTCTCATTCTCATTAAAAATATCTATAAATTCTAATAAATCTTCCTCTTTTATATTTTTTGTGTTTCTCTTAAGGTCATCTAAAATATCATCAATATGTTCCACGTTTTTTTCAATTAAACCAGTTACTACGGCATTATTGACTACCTTATTACGATTTATATTGTAACGCTGTGCTAAGGTCTCTTGCCACTCACTAACTGCTTTAACAGTTAACATCAACCTTGGATTTGCTTCATAATTAAATTTAATCCTCTTCCATGCATCTTTTGGATTATGCAAATACTTATTGACATCAACTATTGATTCCATCTCTTCTTGAAACCAGCCCATCCTATTATCTTCTTCAAGTTTATTGCACAATATTTGGTGTAGGTCATATAGGTGTATAACGTCATTTACTGCATAATCTAATTGATCCTCAGATAATGGCCGTTTTAACCAGTCTGAATTTTTAGCTTTAATTTTATCCAGCGCTACCCCCTGATATTGCTCTACTACTTTTGAATAACCAATAAAGTCGTGATAATAATGACAAAACATAGCAGCAACTTGGGTATCAAAAATGGGAGTGGGAACACATTTAAGTACGGTGAGTAAGGATTCTATGTCTTGCCGACAACTATGAAACACTTTGGTTATGTCTCGATTCAGCATTATCTTCTTAATGAGCGATAAGTCAATCTCTGGCACTAGTATATCTACAATAAAACTCTTATCTCCGTAAGAAATTTGCATTAGCGACAATCTTGGGTAATAGGTTAAATTGTTTCTAATGAACTCCGTGTCCACTGCTATAAATTTTGGCTCTTTTGCTATCAATTCTTCACACGCATTCTTCAGTTCCAATGTCGTATTAATTAGCATATATTTTTTATTCAGTGGCTATATTTTACCACTTATATTAAATCTTTACAATTAGTTGAAATTTAAAGCACAACTATATGATAACTAACTCTTCCGTAAGTACACAGTTTTGCCAGACACAACAGTACGTACTACGTGCCCTTTTACTTTGCGTCCATCGAAAGGGGAATTTTTTGATTTACTAGCAAAGTTGTCAACTTTAATTTTCCATTCATGATCCAAATCAACTAAAATTAAGTCCGCTGCAAGGTTTTTCTGTACGCGGCCACGTGGCACATGTATGATATCTGCAGGCTTATATGTCAATTTTGCAAGCACATCAAGTAGACCCATTTGTCCACTGTGATATAGTTCAAGTGAAATGGGCAGCATTGTTTCAAGGCCAACAATACCAAATGCAGCATTTTCAAGTGGAAGATCTTTAGAACTAAGATCATGCGGAGCATGATCGGTTGCAATACAATCAATCACACCTGTCTTTAAACCTTCAATCATAGCTAAACGATCTTCCTCTGTACGCAGTGGCGGATTCATTTTTGCGATTGCTCCATGTTGCTTTACTATATCTTCAGTTAAAGTAAAGTGATGAGGAGTTACTTCACATGTAACATTTAACCCCAAATCTTTCGCTCGTTTAATAGCATCAAGTGAATCTTTTGAAGAAACATGTAAAATATGATAGTGTACATTTTCTATGTCCTTCATTAGCAGTATATCACGAGTTACCATAACCGATTCTGATGCACTCAAGATTCCCTTTACTCCCAATTCTTCAGAAATCTTACCCTCATTAATTGCGCCACCAGCAGATAGATTTAAATCTTCTGCATGTTGAGCAATAGGAACACCAAGCATACTTGAATAAAGCAGTGCCTGTCTCATAATCATTGGATTCATAACTGGCATACCATCATCGGTGAACCCAACCGCACCTGCTTCCTTTAAAAGCGCCATTTCAGTTAATTTTTCTTCCGAAGTGGTAATTTTGGCGTAAAATTCAACATTCACATGTGAAGTTTCAAGTGCTCTATATTTCAAATATTTAGCCAAGACAACACTATCAATCGCTGGAACAGTGTTTGGCTGACAAACTACGGTTGTAACGCCTCCTGCAGCCGCAGATTTGCTGCCTGTATGTATAGTTTCTTTATGCTCTTGACCTGGTTCACGAAAATGTACGTGAATGTCAATAAGGCCTGGCATTAGAACAAGCCCTTCACAGTCTATTGTTTCATCAACCCCACTTGTTGAAAATAATGATTTACCAAAATCAATAATTTTATCCCCTTCAGTCAATAAGGAACCTTTTATATCAAGTTTAGTTTCCGGGTCAATAATACGAGCATTAGTATACGCAATTTTATAGCCTTCCTTTTGGCCTTTCTGCAATAAATTCCAAATCATATTTGAGTATCAATTATAAAATAAATCTAAAGTTTTTTTAGTAAAACACAACCAAATTAAAGTGATGGTATAATAACTAGCAATGAAGGATATTTAAATTAATACTCAAGCAGCCGTTCTATTCTATAAATATCATTTTCGATTTTGACATTATCAAGTGCTGTGTTTGCCTTATACGCACAGTAACATCCTACTGCATGAAAAGTTAATGCAGCAGCAAGCGAAACACACATTGCTAAATGAACCATTGTTAAACTTGTGGGAGTGTTAAACAAACTTGTACCAACAGCAAATGCTCCAAATAATACAAAAGAAACAGAAGAATAATTACCTTGCCTTTTACTGTAAGTTCTTGCTTTCAAGAATTTTTCACTTAGCTCTTCATTCTTGCTTTCAAATTGCTTCTGTAGACTCTTCTCTAGTACTTCACTTTTGTTTTCAATTTCTTGCAGCTTTGTCTTTAAGTCGTTATTTTCATTTTCGCGTTGCATTATTTGATCAGTGAACGATTGTCTTGCATCATTCAGCTGCCCTTCCAATTGATTGTTTTGTATAGTCATTTGATCTACTTGATCTTTTAGCTTTGCAATCTCTTTTTTCTTCTTTTCAAGCTGAACTCTTGCTTCATTAGATTCTTTGCTAAGTTGCATGACTTTACTAGTTTCTTCAGCTAGTTTTTGCTCTGATTCTACAAGTTGAACTTCTGTTTGCTCACATTTCCCTTCAAGCTCCCTTGCTTGACTAGACAAATTACTATTTTCCTGTTCAAGTTGAGCTTTTACTCCCCTTAGCCCTCCCTCACTCTCTCTGAATTGAGCTTTAGCATCCCTCAGCTCTTTTTCTGCAAATTCTACCTTTTCTTCTAGCTTAGTTTTTGCTTCCTCAAGTTTCTCCAGTCGATTAGCCAGATTACTATTCTTTCTTTCTAATTCAGCATTTGTTTCCTTAAGTTCCTTTATAGTATCATTAAGCTTAGTTACTTTTTTAGTCTGTCCATTCAACTCTGCTTTCTTTTTTGCAAGCTGATCTTCTATCCTTCGTAGTGCTTCAGTAAGTTTATCTACTTGATCACTAAATTTACTAGCCTTCTGTTGTTCTTGTGTTAACTTTTCACTTGCACCCTTACGCTCCTGTTCTAACTGAATTTGTGCGCTCTTAAATTCCTCAGTTTTTTCAGCCAAGCTTTGTTGTATACTCTTTAACCTTTTCTCTAATTGAGTTTTGTCGTTAGTAAGCTGAGCTACTTCTTGTCCTAGTCGTTTAATTTTCTCTTCTAATTTTGGAGCATATTCAATTGGTATCTCAGAAGGCTTAATGCCTTTATTTTCTTCTCTGACTTCTTCAAAGAATTCCTTATCATCCACATCGACATATGACAAAACTGCATGGTAAAATAGGCCACAAATATAAGCAATATGGCGATACTTAGATGGATTATTATCTGATTTAAAATTTTCCCGCTGTACTTCCTGAATAAGGTTATAATAGGTGTCAATTTTATGATAGTGTGGCTCTAAATACTCTAGAGTTTTACCCGTTTCTAATTTTAATGGTTTACCGACATGTTTATAGTGCATACCGGCATTACCATGTGGCAAACATGGTACCGGATCTGATTGACAAGCTACCCTAATAGTCTTATTTCCAAGACACTTATCGTAAACGTCAGCTGCACCATTGTAGAATACTCTTGGGGAGCCAAAAGTTGCAACATGAACATCTTCGGCATCTTCTGTTTTATTAAGACATAAAGCAGCTATACTAGCAAGAGCACCCCCCATGCTATGACCTGTAACATTAATTTTCAAATCTTTGATTGCTAATCCTTTATCATTAGCATGCCCTTTTAATATCTTATGCACACTGGGCCAAGAGCGTTTGAATAAAGAGTAAAAACCAGAATGGACACGATGATCTTCAGGTAAAAATGACAATTTAGCTAAAGATGCACGAAGATCTTCCTTTACATCATTTAAATCACGAGTGCCGTGATAAGCTATAGTTACTTCCTTATCTTTAATAAAAATATAACCAGCATCTCGATTATATGAATTGCTACCAGTTAAAGCATAGCCAATATCATGTTGTTCTAATTTATAATCAGTATCCAAAGAATACTTGTCTTCGATGAGATCATTGTCGTAAAATCTTATAATCTGATAACCTTCTTCTTCAAACTGTCTTTTAGTTTTATATTTACCTTTTTCTAATTTTCTATCCACATTACCATAGGAAATTTTGCTGAAGGTACACATTTCTAGTAATTTTTCTTCATCAAATCCTGCAATTTGCCCTTTTATCAGATCAGCAAGGTCAGAAGCATTCTTTAACTCAGCATCTTTAAAATCTTCTATCTTCTTCCATGCTTTAACTAGGTCAGAAGTTCCTAGCCCATTAAGGTTAAAACTTTGAGCTTCTAATTCGTTCTTAAATGGTTCTAGCGCCTCAATTGCGCATTCTTTTATTTCATTACCACCAATATGTACAATACTATCGCTAATAGAATCCATACTTTGACAATGAGTAATACTTGGCATATTTTTTACCTACTATTTCATTTTAGTATATCATTAATTAATGATATACTAAAATTAATCAATAAAGCTATTAAAATTTTCTTATTTTTAACGAATTTAGTTCATTTTATCACGCTTAAGACTCTTATTTATGACAACCACTGTGTCTGCGATCTTATCATGCCAAGTTTGGCAACGTTTGTCGAAGCTTGCCCATATGAAACCTAAGAATAGTGGTGCAGTTGACAATATAAAGGAAAAAAACCTCTTTATTGCTTGTTTTGGAGTCAATTTTTCAAAAGTTTGTGCATTTACAACTCTGAGTCCAAGTAATAACTTTCCAGGTGTAGCGCCAAATCTTATCCACATATATGCTACATAACTAAAAAGCATAATAAATTGAACTATCTGATTTAGAATTAGTAACTTGATTAGCTTACTCTGCATTGCTGTTTCCTCTGCAGATAGTGGTACCTGCATTTGATATTTTGCAGCAATTTGGCCTAATATTTTACTGCTCTCTGAGCTCATGAAGAGTTGATTTAAGGCCTGACCGCAAAACTGCAAAAATAAAACGATGATGATTAAATCAAGCAGCACTGACAAATAGCGTCTAAGTCCCGTTACATAGCATATTCCATTATCATCCTTTTTCACTTTTTGAATAGCATTTATAGAAGAAAGAATGGAAAATAAACGATTAAAAATTTTATGTAACATATATGCATTTTCCAATGTTTGAGTGCCCCTGGCCGGACTTGAACCAGCATGCTTTTGCAAGCAACAGATTTTGAGTCTGCCGTGTCTACCATTCCACCACAGGGGCCTACTTTAATGCTATAAGCAACACAAGATTAGTCAAATTTTTTATCTTTTAAGTAAGGACTGAATATTCTACAATAATCAATCATTACTCTGAAAACTTAAAATGAATGAATTAGCTAATCTTATTGATTCAAGAGAAGAAATATGTAAATTGCCACACAATTTAGAAGCAGAGCAAATGCTCATTGGTGCAATGATTCGTGATAATAGAATTTGTGATGCAGTTGAAGATATAATTGCAGCAGACAATTTCTATGATCCACTACATCAAAGCATTTTTACCCAGATATCTAAAACCAGAAAACACGGCATAGTTGCCAATGAACTAAGCCTTAAGATGTTTTTTGAAAATGATAAAGCATTTGCCGAATGTGGTGGAGTTGAGTACCTAGCAAAACTTGCAGCAAAGGCAAGCATTGCGCTTGATATCTATAGCTTGACCAGAATAATCCGTGATACTTATTTAAGGAGATGCTTAATCAAGCTCGGGCAGGAGATAGTTGACGATAGTTACAACTACGACATTGAAAATCCTGCACAGTTACAAATTGAGCAGGCAATGACAAAATTGTTCAACTTAGCAGTAAAAAAGCAAGGTGATAAGACATATATAAAGCTTGCAAGTTCAATTAAAGATGTGGTTGAGAAGATCAGCAAGCTGAAGAATAACCCAGAGGCTCTAGGTATTACAACCGGACTTCAAGATCTAAACCAGCTTCTTGGTGGTTTGCAGAAATCTGATCTGTTAATTATAGCTGCAAGGCCCTCAATGGGAAAGACAGCATTGGCACTGAACATCGCACTTAACGCTTGTAAGATTTTGCAAAAAAGAACAGATAAACAACACTACGTAGCTTTTTTCTCACTTGAAATGTCAGCAGAGCAATTAACCGCAAGATTGATTACTATAGATTCAGGCATTGGTTATTATAAGGCACTGACTGGGAGAATTAGTGATTTTGAATTACATGAATTCATTAATGCTAGTACAGGTCTATCAGAATTACCTTTCATAATAGACGATACTCCTGCTCTATCAATTAGTGCCCTTCGTACCAGAATACGACTGCTATATCAACTATACAATGTAGAGGTGGTATTTATCGATTATCTGCAATTAATTCGAGGAACAACAAAAAGGAGTAGTGAAAATAGAGTGCAAGAAATCTCAGAAGTGACGCAGGGTTTAAAAGCAATTGCAAAGGAACTAAATATTCCCATTGTTGCACTATCACAGCTCTCTCGTTCTGTTGAGCAAAGGGATGATAAAAAACCACAACTTTCTGATTTACGTGATTCAGGAAGCATAGAGCAGGATGCGGATATAGTAATGTTCCTCTATAGAGAAGAATATTATGAATTAAGAAAGCAACCAAATGAAGGAAGTAATAAACATCGAGAGTGGCAAGAGAAAATGGAGAAAATTAGAAATATTGCAGAGCTGATCATTGCAAAACAAAGAAACGGGCCAATTGGCAGTGTGAAGCTACATTTTGACTCCAATAGAGGTGCATTTAAAGATTATACAGAAAGATATAGTCTGTAGCGGTTTTGAGTAATTCTGGAAGTGTTTAACAAACCATACGTGCCAAATTAAGAAGCTATCGTGAAACATAGCAATATTTAAGATTGGCATTTTATTTGTTACATTTATTTTTTTAGGAAATTCTTATCTAGGATAAGATAATCTTTTAGAAAGATCTATAAATTACTAACCTTATTACTTAATATATAAAATAGTTTTTTCTTATTTCCTTTCTTCCTTACGCCACTTTTTCTTAACTTGATGCGTATGGTTTATTTAACACTTCCGATATACAACTAAAAAATAGCAAATTCTCTATAACTTGAATATAATTTTAGCTTTACCTAAACAGAAAGATGAATTACTTAATGGATTTTGTTTTAATATCTCTTTCCTTGCCACTTTTTATTACTGAGAATTATTTGTTAATTACTGCGTTGATCCCACTTTTAAGTGCATTAGCTATTTCTTTTACTAGTAAATGGCCCAGAGTGAACAATAGCATTACTGTTGTTTCTTCTATGCTTCTATTTGCGTATACATCTCTATGCACTTTATATTTGGTGTATGGTGATCATTCTCAATTTATTCTCATGGACTTTGGTAATAATTTGCATATTAGTTTAAAGTTAGAGTCTAGTGGAGCAATATTCAGTTTATTAATATCATTTTTGTGGGTACTAACCAGTATATATGCAATATGTTATATGCGAAATAACTATGCTGATAGTAACTACTCGAGTTTTCTATGCTTTTTTTCAATAGCGATTAGCTGTGCAATGTTTATTGCTTTTTCTGGAGATTTGCTCACTACATTTGTCTTTTACGAGCTTCTAACTATTAGTACATACCCTCTGATTACTTACAATTCAACAAATGAATCAGTAATTGCAGGACGCTATTACTTTGGTTTACTATTTTTCTCTTCTTTAGTGTTATTTTTTCCTGCAATAGGCCTCTTATATAATGAATTCCATACTTTAGACTTTGTAAGAGGTGGAATATTCAAGTTTGATACTTCGTTCATAACTTTTATTGCAGTGTGTTTTGCTATGCTGATTTATGGAATAGGAAAAGCTGCATTAATGCCAATGCATTTTTGGTTGCCAAAAGCAATGGTTGCACCAACTCCTGTAAGCGCACTACTACATGCTGTTGCTGTTGTGAAATCAGGAGTGTTCATCATCATCAAAGTTATATTATACACTTTTGGCATCGATAATATGCAACGTTTTGCACAGCAAAGTTGGTTTGCTGGAGGATGGCTTCCGTACGCTGCTGGATTTACTATTATTACTGCATCGTTAATTGCATTAAAGCAAAAGGAATTAAAGAAATTGCTTGCTTATTCTACTATCTCTCAGTTGTCATATATTATATTGTTCGCTTCAATTTTTAGTGAATTTAGCATGAGGGTTGCAATTTTTCAATTAGTTTGCCACGCATTTGCAAAAATCACTTTGTTTTTCACTGCTGGAGCAATAATAACGAAAACAGGTGAGAAATACATAGATAGAATTCACGGTATAGGACGTAGTATGCCAATTAGTATGATAGCATTTACTATAGGTGCATTGTCCATGATAGGGGTACCACCTGCTCCGACTTTTTGGAGCAAATTTTTCATTTTTCAAGCTGTTTTTAACTCTAGTAATGTAACACTTTCTGTATTTGTAGCTCTGGTGTTAATTGTCAGTACTATACTCAACGCTCTATACTTCTTACCGATAATTTACAATGCCTTTTTCTTAAAACCTTCTAGAAATTATTTTATTAAAAAGACACCAATGCTTCTAATTTTACCTCCAGTTGTTACTGCTGTATGCACTTTAGTTATTTTTTTAGCTACCAAGTAATTTTTTAAATGTAATCACCTGTATTTATAGCCGTTAACAATAAATTTAAATGGTATTATACCAGTTAGAGTTGCTTTCATGTTTGATAAAGTAAAGCTAACCTCCACAGCATAGTCTTTCATTTTCTTATTTTGCTCAGCTGCAAAAAGTACAGTGGCATTTCCAGCAAATGTAACTAAGTCCTTGATCGATCGGTCAATAGATAGTGTTGTTACGTTTGTGTTGGTAATTTTTCTTGTGGATGAAACAGCTTCATTGTTTACTTTTTCCTGAAAGTCTTGATAGATTTTATATATAGAATTGTTTTTTATAAAATTTTCTTGATACTTTGATTCAACGATCTGAGAGGACTCGTATGCTTCAACGTATTGACTTACCAAGTACCTTGCTATGGAAGTGTATTCATCTTCTTTTTCACTAAAACTAAGTTTATGTATTGTAGAAAACTCATCTTCTGTGTGGTTCGTGTACTTCACAAAATTTAAATCTTTTTTAACAGGAAGTAATAGGTATATGTTTAGTAATGATAAAAATAAACATACTAAGAGAAGTAACGCTATTAACGCCATCCAAGATCTTTCTACAACGCAGAACAGGTATCTGTGGCAATACCATTCTACTGCTTTCCTGAAATAACTTTTGTTTTTTACTGATTCAACTTCCATAACCTAATTATAATAACTCTAAAAAAACTTTAAAATATGTCTAAATTTTCCAAAAAAGGATGAATGACTATATCACCTTGTTCCGCAATAAGGTAGAATTTGTCGATTTTGCTCACATCTAAATTTATCATTTTTACACTGAAGCTTTCAGGATCATAAGTATTACTTTCTGCACTTTTGTGATAATTATAGTAGTGTAATTTATTTTGATCATCAAAATAACCAAATTCATCAGCAAGGGTTCCCACTTTTCTGCCTTTACCGTCTCTGACTAGCTCAAATAGATCAATTACATGATTTTCAGATCCAGGCTCAATAAGACCTCCTACAGCAAAAAATTTAGGTGCATGACCAACATACTCCTTAAATTTTAGATTATTAGTCTTTTTTACACTACCAAAATCCACGAATTTATATTCATCTGAAAGATCAGAATATTGTGGATCATACTTTTTATATTCAAAAAACTCATTACCCAAAAAATTACAAAACGTTAGTTTATAGTCATCATGATTGAGTTTAATAACTTTAAGATAATGAAAATCTCTAGGAATCTTTACTTCCTCTTCCGTAATATGATTACGTACAACAAGCTCATCATTGAGCATATAATAGCCAATTTTTGGCAAAGTAGCTATATTGATTGACTTGTTTAGCTTAAAATTTGCTTCATAAATGCCACTTGATAGCTCCTTTCCTTTTTCTAGAGTTACGTCTTGATCTGAAGCTATATTCTTAATTAAGCTTAATTCTTTCTGCATGTTCAATATGGCTTTCGTCAAAACTTCTATTGATTGCCATACAGTTAATTTACTATCATTCAAGTTATATACTTTCAGTATTAAATTAGCAGAATTTTATCATAAATTTATGTTAAAAGTATTACACTTTTGTGTCACGATATTAACTACATTAGCTAAAACATGTTTTTTATCTAAGCGAAATTGCTTTGCAGCAACGAAAAGTTCATCTATTTCTTTCCACTGACTTAGCAGAATTTCAACATTATTTACTTCTTTCTTTATACTTTCTAAAATGAAGGTTTGAATTATATGTGACGCTAGTTCTAGATCAATTTCACTATTAATTATTTTGCTAATTATATCAGAATCATTGAGATTACGGAAAAGCGTGTAAAAATACTTATGTGTTTCATAAGCACCACTGTTTATTGCATCTATTATTGCTCCTGGAGTTCCAGGGAATAAATTCATGGTTTCATTAAATATTTTATCGTCAAATTTACATTGAGATGCAACAACTTGCTTTGTTTCATCGTAAGTTAATGGAAGTAAATTCAGCTGAAAACACCTACACCGGATGGTGGTTTGTATATCATATGGTTTATGGCTAATTATAAGTATTTTAGAATTTTGTGGCGGCTCCTCTAATATTTTTAATATTGCATTTTTAGCATTATTAGTCATTGACTCTAAGCTATCTATTATAGCTATTTTATATTCTGATTGAATGGGACTTAAGTGCAAAAAGTTTTTCATTTCTCTCACCTTTTCCACTCCTATTGTATCACCTTCAACAATTCGTAAGTCTAATGCTACTTCATCATAATTTTTGACAAGAAACCAATTAGAAAAGGATTTTGCGAATGTCGCTTTTCCTATACCTTTTTTACCACAGACCAGCCAAGATTGAACAGATAAGTTGTTCATTATCCTTTTTTTTGCTTGGGTGTGGCCTATCACTTTTTTCATTCTTTCTCCTATAGATCTTAGCTTGAAAATGCGTTATTTATTGTTTGCAATGAAATTTTGCCTTTTCTTAAAACCTTAATCTTATCTCCAGTTAAGTCAATAATAGTAGATTCTATACCAGAAACTAATTCATCATCTTCAATTACTGCAGATAAGTGTTGCTTAATAGACTGAGGTATATCTCTTGCTTTGCATATACTTTTTTCTCCTGAAATGTTAATACTAGTTGCAACTACTGGAGTTTTCAGTTCATTTAATATTGAAATCGCAATAGGATGATCAGGAATTCTTATGCCTATACTATCTTTAAAGCACTCATTTGGTAATATACTGTTATCTTGAAGTGGTAAAATATAGGTCATTGGTCCAGGAGAAAAATAGTTTATTAAATCGATATACTCTTCCTTTACCTTTGCTATATTTATCAAACTATCAATATTACTAACAAATACAGAGAGCGGCTTGTTTTGAGAACGCTTTTTTATTCGATATATTTTTTCTATAGATTCCTTACCTAGCGCATTACAAGAAAGAGCATATACTGTCTCTGTTGGAAAGCATGCTAACAAATTATTTTTTATTGCATTTATTACTTCAAATACCATATAGCTAAAACTTATGTCTACAATAGCTCTGGGTTTACCGTTATCTCGCTATATGGTAGCAATTAAGATACCGAAATGGCTAGCGCGCATCTATTGCATACTTACAATAAATTTTATCAGCAACTGCTCACTTTTACAACAGATCTGCTACAACCCGAACTCCTCATTGATTTTATCGACTATCGTCTGTGGTGGATCATCTCCCCATCCTGAATATAAAATCTCTCCATAATCTGCAACATCTATAGAGCCAGTTCTGCTTTTTGCTAGAAACATCTCTCTTTTTTCTTTATCAACTAATACATAGTGCCAAGCTGACCTTCCACGGTCTTTACCACGGACTAAGTATATGAGATCTGATCTACTTCTTCTTGTTGCATCAGCAAAGGATCTTTCATTGATAGTTCTGCTTTTACTCTTTATGCCGCCACTTTCAGAAAAAGCTTCCTTGGCTTCAGCTTTTTTGTTTGCCAATTCAGAAATTTTTCCTTTTGCTCCTAGTGCATGTTCTTTGGTATTTTGAGATGAATACTTACTGGAAAAACCTCCTCTTGTCTCATTAGAAGTCCTATTTGTAAAACGCTTAGTAAATGAGTTATCGTTATCATTTTCTGCCATAAAAGTCTCCAAATTTTAGATTGTAGAATCCAAATTTTTACTACACCCTATCATAGGTTAGTTAAATTAATATAAATGAAAGATAATATAGTAATTATTACAGGAATTACAGCCTCAGGTAAATCAGAATTATGCGATAACTTGATAAAAAAGTATAAAAACATTAGCATAATAAACTGTGACTCAAAGCAGGTATACAAAGAGATTCCCGTAATTACCGCTCAACCACCAAAGCAGAAAGAATTTTATAGGCTATACGGTTATGTTTCAGCAAGAGAAAATTATTCCGTAGGTTTATGGCTAGAGGATTTAAAGAGGGAAGTTAACAACGCGCTGAAAAATTCACGAATACCCATCATCACTGGAGGAAGTGGGCTTTACATTAGCAGCTTAATCAAGGGATTATCATCGATTCCACAAATAAGCCAGGAAGTGAGAGAAAACGTAAATGAACTTAGGAAAAATTTAAGTAAAGAGGAATTCTACAAATTAGTGCTAAGCAAAGATCCAAGGATTCAAGGTAAAATATTTATTAATGACTCACATCGCCTCTCAAGAGCACTTGAAGTTATCACTGAAACTGGCAAGACAATCTTTGTATGGCAAGAAAATAGACAGCCTCCTTTGTTCAATAATTTTAAGGTATATACAATTCTACCTAAACGTGAGGGTATATACCGAAAAATAAATTCTCGTTTTATTGAAATGGTTGAAAATGGAGCAATTGATGAAGTAAAAAACCTACTTAGCATGAACCCATCTCCACATTTGCCAGCTATGAAAGCACATGGAGTACCAGAAATTATAAGATACTTAAAAGGGGAGATTACTTTAGACGAAGCAATACAGATTGCTCAAACAAACACAAGACACTACGCAAAACGCCAGTACACTTGGTTTAAAAACCAGTTCCCAAGTTCTGAAGTAATTGACTGTGCAAGCAAATTGACAGAATTTGGAATATTTTGATTATTATGTATTATATTGCTATGCCTATGCAAACTTTTCTTGATAGTATTAAACTTTTTTCTTAAAGAACTTTCATCATTGCCTAAATTGTGATTATTAAATTCTTTGTAAAAATATTCTTACTTATGAAGCGCTACTATACCTGTAAGAGCCTTTATCACTAAATGAACTATATCACGCAATATTTCATCCTCAATTTTTCTATATTCTCTCACTAATCTTGTAACCACAATCTCCACTTTCATATCCTTGTATAGCTCTTCTCATAATAGTAGGAACAAGATAAGATAGTGATTTAGTGTAATAAGAAGGTAAAAATGCCAGCAGCGTACAGTTATGACTTAAGGAAAAAAGCCATTCAGGCGTTGGATGAAGGAAAGAGCAAAACAGCAGTAGCAAATTTTTGGCCCTCTCTAATAACTTCAACATCACTAAATTCAAGGGCTTGGCCTTCTATTATTTGGAACCTTTCATGTCCTTTTCCTGCAACTAGCAGAATCATATTTTCATCATGTGCTATATTTATACCTTTCTCTATAGCTTTTTTTCTATCTCCTATCTCCAGTGCATCAAGGCAATGTAACAAAATATCGTGACGAATTTTCCCCGGATCTTCATCACGCGGATTGTCATCTGTGACTATAACTTTACCTGCAAGCATTTGTGCTATTTTACCCATCTCTGCACGTTTTGTTTGATCACGATTCCCGCCACAACCGAACACTAGAACTATCTTTTTATTGAAGTGCCATTTTAAAGACAACAGAGCTTGTTTGAGTGCACTTGGAGTATGAGCGTAATCGACAAATGCAAAAGTGTTCACTTTTTCCATTCTTCCAGGTGGAGAAGCGAGTTTATCTATACACATTCTTTGATAGTCCATACCAGATGAAATAACTATACCGATTGCACACAACAAATTATATGCTTGAAATCGCCCAAAAATCGGAAAAAATGCGTTATAAATTTCATCACCGATTTGAATTGTCAGGTATTGACCATTGGCAGTGGGTATCTGCTTTAATAAAGTAATGTCAGAGTTTTTTTTTCCATAGGTTATAACTTTGTTGCCACGCTTTTCAGCTATGTTGAGCAACTCTCCATATTCGCCTATATCTGCATTTAAAATCGCTGTTTTTTCTTTTGGCAATACCTCATCAAACAACCTTTTCTTGGCCTCAAAATACTCATCGATACTTTTGTGATAGTCCAAATGATCTTGAGAGAAATTAGTAAAAGCTGCAGCATTGAGCCTGAGTCCATGGATTCTATATTGATCGATTCCATGGCTTGAAGCTTCTAATGCTAAGTGTTCTACGTTCTTATTATTTATGTCACGCAATGTGGAATAAAGATCATCTGCACTTGGCGTTGTAAGGCTATTATCTTTTCTATTATTATTGACACATGTTCCCAGTGTTCCTATAGACGCTGCATTATCTTGCCAAATCTGGCGACAAAATTCCACCACTGAAGTTTTACCATTCGTACCAGTTACAGCAGCAACATATTTAGGTTGTTTGAATTGATAAAACCTGCTGACTATTTCACTGTATATTCCTTGAGGGTCCGAGTGGTAAAGCACTGCAAAACTTGGAGTACTTGTCATTCCAGTGCTTGACACTGGAATCCAGTTTTCATTATACAATTGTCTAGTATGCTTGTTTACAATTAAATTTTCTGGATCCCAGTGTCTGAGCACTGGGATGACATCTTTCTTGGCCCCTTGTATCACAACGTCTACACAGTTGTGTACACATCCAGTAGGAAGACATGTTGCGTGTTCTTTACTCCTTTCTGATATACAAACAAAAAGGTAACCTTCTTTAACTCTCTTAGGATTACATGTGACGCCTTTGATTTCAATATCAAAGTCAGCATTTACAATGTTATGCAGTAGCTCTTTCAGTCTCACAATCATCTTTAACACTTGAACATGGCAGTCTTATTAATGCAGTATTCAAGTCAAAAATCAAATCTTCAGGATCTTCTAGTCCGCAAAATATTCGCACAAAACTTCCACCATAATCTGAATTCATTACAGATCTTGACATAGATCTATGGTCTATTGGTAATATCAAACTGTCACATCCTCCCCAAGAAGCACCGATGCCGAAAACTTTCATGTGATCAACCATGCAGCTTAGTTCCTCACATGAATATTCTCTATCTAGTACTATACTAAATACACTACTTGCCCCTTTGAAATAACTTTTCCATAATTCATGTTGAGGGTGGGAGGGAAGTGCTGGATACAAAACTCTTTTGATTTTTGGATGTTTTTCCAGCCACTTTGCCACTTGCATTGCTGTACTTTGATGCTTCCTCATGCGTGTTTGCAGTGTTCTAAGTCCCCTGTGTGCAAGGTAACAGTCATGCGATTGAATGGTGACTCCATAATTTTTATAGCTCTCATAAAGCAATTTAAAAGTTTTACCTTCAGCAACCATAGCTCCCATCACTAAATCTGAGTGACCAGCTAGATACTTTGTCACCGCATATAGTGCAACATCAATTCCATAATCAAGCGGCTTAAACAACAAAGGAGTGGCCCATGAATTGTCACAAACGGTTACGATTCCACATTCTTTAGCAACTTTTACTATATGCTCTATATTTGAAATCTCAAACGTTATAGAACCAGGAGTCTCAATCATGATGAGTGAAGTATTACTCTGAACTAAATCAGTTATATCCTGTGTCGGATTATAAAAAGTTACTTCTACTCCTCTTTTTGGTAGTTCATTTTCGGCAAATCTCTTTAGTCTATAATAACTATTATCTTGTATCAAGACATGCGAACCTGCTTTAGTGAAAGTCAAAATAGCAAAAGTAAGTGCAAATAATCCAGAAGGGTAGATGAGTGCTTGCCCCCTACCCTCAATTTCAGCTAGTGCATTTGAAAAATAATGAACAGTAGGCGTACCAACATTACTATAGCTGTAATCCCTTGCAACACCATCATTGATCACATCATATATACTCTCCCCATTCGCTGCACTTAAGTAATCCTTGTAAGTAGGAAATAATATGGTAGAAGAATGATAAACTGGTGGGTTCATCGATCCTTTATAATCATTAAATTTTCTTCCTGCTTTAACTAATAAAGACTCTCCTCTCACGTTTCTACTATTTATTTTTTAAATTATATTCACTTTGCGTATATAAGTTAAGAGAAATCGCATGTACTCGTTCTATTTCACTCTTTAATAATTCATAGATCAATTTATGCCTCTTCAAAGAGCTCATTCCAGAAAAGTCGTTAGATATTAATACTAATTTGATATGTGAAGGTAGTGTCGAAGAAGAAGCAAAATAATGATCTACATGCTTTGCTGATTCATCGATAATATTAATATCAATTACACCTATTGAATCGCGTAATTTTTCTTCTATTGTCTTAATAATATCCACAATAGTTCCTTTAAGCAACAATACAGTATAGTCTTCCTCTTGTCATTCCAGCTTCAAATACTGAAATGACAAGAAGAGTGATACAGCAATCACAATTACTTATTTTCCTCTTTATTATCTATGTCTTGATAATCAGAATCTACTACTTTTTCTTCCTCATTATTTGTTGTGGATGAGCTTTCTCCACCTTGTTGTTGAGATTCCTTATACATAGCTTCTCCAAGTTTCATAGATAACTGAGAGAGGTTAGTAACTTTCTGTTGTATTGAATCAGCATCATCAATGTTGTCAGATTTACTTACTTCCTTTAGCTCATTAACTGCATTTTCAATAGCAGATTTATCTTCTGGAGAAATTTTATCACCATATTCTTTCAGAGATTTTTCTGTAGAATGGACTAAGCTATCCGCTTGATTCTTCACTTCAATAAACTTTTTGCGCTTTTCATCTTCTTGCGCTTTTTCTTCAGCTTCTTTTACCATGCGATTTATTTCATCATCAGATAGACCACCTGAAGACTGAATACGTATTTTTTGCTCTTTTCCAGTAGCTTTATCCTTTGCAGAAACATGCGCTATTCCATTTGCATCTATATCAAATGTCACCTCAATTTGAGGAACCCCGCGAGGAGCAGGTGGTATTCCTTCTAAACTAAACTGACCAAGCAGTTTATTATCAATCGCCAATTTTCTTTCACCTTGATGCACCTTAATTGTAACAGCTGTTTGGTTATCATCTGCAGTTGAAAATACCTGAGATTTTTTAGTAGGAATAGTAGTATTACGTTCAATAAGTGGAGTAAATACTCCCCCTAAAGTTTCAATACCAAGGGAAAGTGGAGTTACATCAAGTAGTAACACATCTCTTACGTCACCTTGAATGATCCCTGCTTGTATTGCAGCTCCAATTGCTACAACTTCATCAGGGTTAACCCCTCTGTGTGGATCTTTGCCAAAGAATTCTTTAACTTTCTCTATGACTTTTGGCATACGAGTCATGCCACCAACAAGAACTACTTCACCAATTTGACTAGCAGACAAACCAGCATCTTCAAGAGCTTTTTTGCAAGGAATTATAGTCCTTTCAATCAAATCATTCACTAAACTTTCAAGCTTTGCTCTTGTTAGCTTCATATTTAAGTGTTTTGGGCCACTTGCATCAGCTGTAACAAACGGTAGATTTACTTCTGTTTCCATTGCACTTGACAATTCTACCTTTGCTTTTTCTGCAGCTTCTTTGATTCTTTGCATAGCCATTGGATCGTTTTTCAAATCAATGCCATTACTTTTCTTGAATTCACCCAGTAAATAATTTACTACTGCATTATCGAAGTCTTCCCCTCCAAGGTGAGTATCACCATTTGTAGCCTTTACTTCAAAAACTCCGTCACCTATTTCAAGAACTGAAATATCAAATGTACCACCACCAAGATCATACACTACTATTGTGTGTCCGTGCTTTTTATCAAGACCATAAGCAAGTGCTGCAGCAGTTGGTTCGTTAATTATTCTGAGGACATTTAATCCAGCAATTTTTCCTGCATCTTTTGTTGCTTGACGTTGAGAATCATTGAAGTACGCCGGCACTGTTATCACAGCATCTTTTACTTCCTCCCCAAGATAAGCCTCAGCTGCTTCTTTCAGATTTTGTAGTATAAATGCACCAATTTGACTAGGAGAGTATTCTTTACTATCAGTTGTTTTAACCCATGCATCCCCATTTTTTGCTGCAAACACTTTATATGGAGCTTGTAGATTTTTCATTTCAGGATCACTATATTGGCGACCTATCAATCTCTTAGTTGCAAAAAAAGTATTACTTGCATTGGTAGTTGCTTGCCTTTTTGCTGGAGCGCCAATCAACCTTTCTCCAGATGAAGTAAATGCAACTATAGATGGAGTAGTTCTTGCTCCTTCTTTATTCTCGATTACTTTTGCATCCTTGCCTTGCATTATTGCAACACAAGAATTTGTTGTTCCAAGATCTATACCTATTGCTCTTCCCATAATGAATACTCCCTTTTAAATATTATCTGATGTAAAATATATAAGTATAAAACTCGTTAATTACAAGTCCCGTTTAGTTGTTAGAGCTCAAAAGGCGCGAAAGCCATTTAGTTAACCAAAAGTTGCCCGGTAGTTTATCTGAACTACCAGCTTCTTTATCCCTGCTATTCACAATTTGACATCCAGAATTCTGCAATGGCTTATAATCATTAAAATTAACATGATCTCCTTGCTTTAAAATAAATGTATCTGCATCTAAACTATTATCAATACTAACATTTAATGTAATATTGAACTCTTTTTCGATTGTAGAAACCATATCACGCTTATTATTAAAAATGTGCGCTATAACTGCACTGCGTGCTATTAAATCAAAGGACTTATTTTGATTTTTATTAGCAATATGTTGCAAATCCCTTAGTATCGATGCAACAACCACTTCGTTTGATTTCACTCTTCCAATACCTTTACAGCGCAAACACTCTGTAGTATTAATTTCCTGTATATTTGGTTTAATTCTTTGTCTTGAAAAGACCATTAAACCAAAGTCATTGATAAAGCTAAATTGAACTTTAGCTCTATCATCTTTAAACGCCTGCTTGATAGCAAATTCAACATTTTTGCAATACTCAAGTTTCAACATGTCAATAAAATCAACAACTATTAACCCTGATAAGCCCCTGAGATTCGCTTGCCTTGATATTTCAGATAATGCCTCCATATTAGTTCTATAAGCTGTTTCTTCTATGTTATCTTCTCCTGTCATTTTTCCTGAATTTACGTCTATTGAAACAAATGCCTCAGTTAAGGTTATCACCAAAGACCCACCAGATGGTAATTCTACTCTATTGCTATATAATTCAGAAATTTGATCTTCGACTCGATAGTAAGTAAAGATTGGAACAGAGCCTCTATATAACCTAGGACGTAATTTTCCTTGTAACACATTTTTAGTGTATTTTCTTACCGCTTCACAAACTTCTCTATCAGATACTATAATTTCTGTATCATTACTACAAAAGTCACGTACAGATCTCATAACTACATCTGCTTCGTTGTAAATTAATGATGGAACATTTAAAGAAGAGAAGTTTTGCTGGATATTTTGCCATAATAAGGTCAAATTATTGTAATCTTGCTCAATTTCTTTCTTACTTTTTCCTGCACCAACAGTTCTTACTATTAAACCTGAACTTTTTGGTAAATTTATTGAATCTAATATATCCTTTAACTGTTTTCTAACGTTGGTATCTTCAATTCTGCGAGATACTCCACCCCTACTTATGGAATTGGGCATGAAAACACAGTATCTACCGACCAAAGTTACGTATGTTGTAAATGAAGCTCCTTTATTTCCTCGTTCTTCTTTAGTTAATTGAACCAATAACTTTTGATTTACTGAAATCACATCTTGTAACTTATATTTTCTATGTAAAGGTACCTCCCTCACAAAACCACTGCTGGATTCATTACTAGCTGTAGAATCTAGGCCTTCTTCTGTGCAATTATCATTTGAACAGTCCACACCACTCGAATAGCCTTCGTCAGGGAAAATTTCCTTCTCTTTTTCTGGAATATTAAAGTAATTTAGAGATATCTCAGAAAAAGACAAAAAACCTTGCTTATTTTTTCCATACTCAATGAACACGGCCTGCAAAGCAGGCTCTATACGCTTTATATAAGCAACGTATATATTACCTCTTAATTGTCTTTTTTCCTTGAATTCTTGTTCAAACTCTACAACCCTATCATTAACTAGTAGGGCAACCCTTACCTCGTTAGAACAGGTAGTACTTTCTATCAACAATAACCTTTTGCCATCACTTGCCACTTATTTACCGTCTGCTTTTCATTCTGAAATGTTCTTATACTACTTAATACATTATTGATTGTCAAGAATTTTGCGATCTGCATTATTGGGTTGACTTTTAGTGTTTTGCGTAATAAACTTGCATAGAGTTTATTATATCACTAACAATTATGGCGAAAAAAAATGCTTCTTTGCTTGTCAAGCTGGTTAGCACTGCAACTAAAACAACAAAAACTGGAGAAGAGAAACTAACAGGCTATTTTTGTGTAAAAAAACGTAATCCTAAGAACCTTCCCAAGAAGCTCGAGTTTAGGAAGTATGACCCAGTGGTCAGAAGACACGTATTATTTAAAGAAGAAAAATTAAAGTAAGTTTATCGTTATATACAATTTATAACCAAGTTATACTATAACGATAGAGCTAAACAGTATAAGATAAAAGTACAAAACACAGAAAATACTTTGAAGATTAGCTAGCCTAAAGTGCATATGTTAGTAGATCAAAATCGAAGGGTTTTCCCTAGAATACTTGCTCAACGGTTCTGTCGCATTTGTAGGGAAGTAGAAAGAAGAATGATATAATTGTCTAAAAATAAAGCAAAGATGTTTCGTATCAATCAAAAATTATTGCCATATTTCAAAGGATTTAGCTTTTCAGCGATGTTATCTGTATACATGAAATGTCGATTCTCTTTGAGCTATCGAGATTTGGAAGAAATTATGAGTATAAGGGGAGCAAAAATTGACCATGCTACGTTACAAAGTGGTTTATCACCACTGATAGATTAGGCAGTAAGGAAAAGAAAGAAGCAGGTTGGTAGTAGTTGGAGAGACCTACATTAAATTAAACGGTAAATGGGTTTATTTATATAGAGCACTATTGGTAATACTGTAGACTTCCTCTTGTGTGTTAGTAGAGACAAGTCTGCAGCACTTGCATTCTTTCGTAAAGCCTTCAGGAGTAACTATCTTCCTGAGAAAATTGTCATTGATAAAAGCGGCAGTAATACTGCTGCTCTTGATGATTTGAATGCAGAAATTTCTGAAGATTACAGTTCTTCAAATAAAATATCTAAATAATATTGTTGATAGGTTTATCAAGAAGCGAATAAAGCCTATGCTTAGTTTTAAAAATTTTCATTCCGCAAAGATTGCTATTACAGGTATAGAAAATATTCGCATGATTCAGAAAAAACAAATTATCGGAGCTAATGACAATGTTTCTACTTTTGAGAATTTTGCTATGTTAATGGCTCTATAACTCCTATAATCTCAGCTTTAATGATCTTCTTTTCTATGGTTTATAGATGTGACAGAACCTGTAAACTTGCTTTTGTTATCTTTTAGTTCAAGTAATTAAAATTTTAACAATTAGAATTATAATTACAGACCACAATAAAAAATAGATTTTTCCATTTGATCTATTTTTCACTTGTAATTTTTTATCAGCTATTAGGTTTAATTTTTCTATAAGGGTAAATATTCCTTGGATTGCTTTTATGGGATAAGAACTTTTAATTTTTTCCCTATATCCTATTTTACTTTCATGTTGACTGCTTATCCATGTTTCAACTACTTTCCACATATTGATTTCTGGATAGACTTTCCTACATGTCCCTTCTAATAAAATCATAGTTTTCTGCAGTAATAATAATTGTGTTTGAACTTTCATATCAAAATCACCAGTTATTTTTAATAGCTGAGTAAGTAAGCGAGCAAATGAAATCTTTCGTATAGGCTGTCCAACAATGGGCTCACCTATTGCTCTGCAAGCTGTAATAAAATTTCTATGCTGTGATGGAACATAACCGGCTCTAAAGTGCATTTTTGCAACGTGATCATAATCCCGATTTAAAAAGCCTTTGAGTATCTCTATAACGTAATAGCATGTCTCACGATCTATTCTACCCATGATTCCACAATCCAGGGCAATAATATTGTTGTTACTATCAATCATTAGATTTCCTGGATGCATATCAGCATGAAAAAAGCAATCCCTATACACCTGATTACAAAACGATTCTATAAGATTGATAGCTATTTGCTTGCGGTTATTCAGCTTTTCAACTTCGTATATTGGTATAGCTTCCATCCATTCTAATGTTAAAACCTTTTTTGAAGTTCTACTCCAATCTATTTCAGGTACGTAGAAACCTCTGTCATGTTTAGTATTTTCCTTCAGTTCCGAAGAGTGGGCAGCCTCAAAGCGTAGATCTAACTCTAATCGGCAAATTTCAGCAAAAGTTTTGACTAATTCAACTGGCTTCAGCCTTTTTGATTGTTCACTAAATTTTTCTGCAATTTCTGCAAGCCAAGAAAGCATTTTTATATCCCTTGAGAAGGTTTTCTCAATATTTGGCCTTAAAACCTTTACAGCAACTTCCTTACCCGCAGTTGTAACTGCTCTATGCACTTGAGAAATTGATGCTGCTGCAATTGGCTTTTCAGAAAAGCTTGAAAAAATATCGCTTAATTTACAATTAAACTCACTTTCTATAGTTTTAACTGCTATTTTATACGAAAATGATGGCAATCTATCACATATCAATAGCAAGTTATTTGTTATATCCTCATTTAAAATATCAGTGCGTGATGAAATGGATTGCCCAAATTTAATGAACACCGGACCTAATCTTTCAAGAGCACGCTTTAGTTTATGACCTTGTATTTTATTTATTGATTTTTTTGATGGTGGAAGTAAATAAGGTAACACATTGTAGCGTGTTAGCACTGTAGTTATTTGCAGAAGACGTAGAATATTTTGAATCATTTCGCTGCGTAACTGCCAAATATTTCATTTATCTCCATAATTTCATCAGGTTTACCTTGATAATAGATAGTATTATTTATGCAAATTATGTAATCTGAGGATGGTAGAGCAGAGTTAAGATCATGAGAAGTCATGAGAATTGACACTGATCGTTCTTTTGCGATTTTATTTATAATATCATAAAATTTAGCTCGTGCGTTAATATCCATTGCACTGACTGGCTCATCTAAAATGATCAAATCAGATTCTGAAATTAAACAGCGTGCAAGCAGCAGTAATTGTGTTTGTCCTGCAGAGATTTCTAATACTTGATTTTTTAGGATGTTACCGATACCAACCAATTCTATTGCTTCTGTAACAATGGGTTGATTTTTCTTCAATTTCTTCGAGGAGCTATTGAAAAGGAAAGACTCAACTGTTATTGGCATCAAATTACCAATACTAAAATTTTGTGGCATATAGCTAATTTTTATATTGTCAGCGAATACAATACTGCCAATAAAACCTTTATTTATACCAGCAACTGCTTTCACTAAAGAGGTTTTACCTCCGCCATTTGGACCAAGTATTGTAACTATATCTCCTCTTTGTACTGATATGTTGATATTATCAAGAACTTTTTTATTACCGTATGAAAGAGTAAGGTTTTCTATTTTTAGAATGCAGTTATTGACACTACTTAATTTTTTGTCAAAAATTGACTTCTTCTCAACACTTATATGAGACATTTACTGTTTTTTTTTCTATTACTTTCATTTACATTATACTACAATAGTGCCTTTTCATCCAATTTAAAAATTGTAGCTACAATCAAACCTATACACTCACTTGTAGCTTCTGTTACAGATGGAATTTCAAAGCCAGAACTACTAATGTACGAAGTAGTGTCTGAACATAACTACATGCTCAGGCCTTCAGACGCAAGTAAATTAGAATCTAGTAATATTATATTTTATACCGATGATTCTTTGGAAACATTCATTAAAACTTTCGCTAAAGAAAATAAGAAGTTAATACCGCTATCAAGTGCAATCGATCTACTTCCTGCTCGACCACATTCATTTTCTAGTCACATTCAAGATGAAAAAGATTTGCATATTTGGCTGAGTCCTGAAAATGCAAAAAGTATGATACTTTCTATCAGTGCAACATTATCTAATATAGATAAAGAAAATGCCTATCGATACAATACTAACGCAGAGGAGGCTATAAGAAAGATAGACCAAGAAGTAGAAAAAATTACGAAAGAATTGGATGAGTTAAAAAATCAAAAATACATAGTTACTCACGATGCTTATCAATATTTCGAAAAATATTTTGATTTAAGTTACCCAAGCGCCATTCTTTCTATAGAAGAGGATTCTTACATAGGTATGAAGAGTTTAATGAAATTAAAAAAGGTAATGAAAGAGGAAAACGTTAAATGTATTGTTTCTCATTCACGAGAGGATAGCATAAAGCCTAATGTCTTTTCTAGTGACGTAAAAATGGTGATTCTTGATCCTATTGGATCAGATGTAGAGCCTGGAAAGGATGCATATCTAGATATAATCAGCAGCATTGCACAAAATTTCAAGTCTTGTTTCACTGAGTAATGAGTTCTTTTGGTTCTGTCGCATTTGTAGAGAAGTAGAAAGAAGAATGATATAATTGTCTAAAAATAAAGCAAAGATGTTTCGTATCAATCAAAAATTATTGCCATATTTCAAAGGATTTAGCTTTTCAGCGATGTTATCTGTATACATGAAATGTCGATTCTCTTTGAGCTATCGAGATTTGGAAGAAATTATGAGTATAAGGGGAGCAAAAATTGACCATGCTACGTTACAAAGTGGTTTATTACCACTGATAGATTAGGCAGTAAGGAAAAGAAAGAAGCAGGTTGGTAGTAGTTGGAGAGACCTACATTAAATTAAACGGTAAATGGGTTTATTTATATAGAGCACTATTGGTAATACTGTAGACTTCCTCTTGTGTGTTAGTAGAGACAAGTCTGCAGCACTTGCATTCTTTCGTAAAGCCTTCAGGAGTAACTATCTTCCTGAGAAAATTGTCATTGATAAAAGCGGCAGTAATACTGCTGCTCTTGATGATTTGAATGCAGAAATTTCTGAAGATTACAGTTCTTCAAATAAAATATCTAAATAATATTGTTGATAGGTTTATCAAGAAGCGAATAAAGCCTATGCTTAGTTTTAAAAATTTTCATTCCGCAAAGATTACTATTACAGGTATAGAAAATATTCGCATGATTCAGAAAAAACAAATTATCGGAGCTAATGACAATGTTTCTACTTTTGAGAATTTTGCTATGTTAATGGCTCTATAACTCCTATAATCCCAGCTTTAATGATCTTCTTTTCTATGGTTTATAGATGCGACAGAACCGGAGATCTTACTGCTATTGACATTATTGCGAAAATTCTATCAATTGATAACTTCCTATTCTGTGTGAAAAAATAAGAAAGGAGAGGAAAAAAGGATTAGTTTCTTTTATGATTATCCAAGAAGTCTAGTCTAAATTCAAGTTTTGTGAATAGGCCTAGCGCTTAAATTTTTGATCAAAAAGGGACAAGTTTAGTAAAAAATAATGATATTATAAGTGGAACATAAAATAGTCCCACTGCAGTACTAATTAAGAGCAATAAAGTAGCTTTATCTGGTTGGTAATTTAAAATATTAGCAAGTATTATACTGGATCCAGAAATCGGAATAATAGCTAGTAACATCAGTGCTTTATAGATGCTTTCATCGTATATACCTGTAACATGCTTGTCTAGCAAGACAATTCCCAAAACAAATAACGGCCAGAATATGTACTTTGCTACAATAGTGGTCAAGGCAAGCTTCCAATCTACTTTAAAATTTGTAATTTGTGCAATACTTACTCCAAGCAGCACCATTCCTAATGTGATAAATGTACTTCTGATATTTATCATAACATCTGTCAAAAAAGTGGGTATTTGTATATCATATATACTTAAAAAGAAACCTAGAATCATTGCATATAATGAGGGAAGTTTGAGTAACTTTAATACGCATTCTTTTGCAGTATAGATACCATTTGCAGCTATATAAAATCCCAAGCTATTTTCAAATAGTGCCATTCCTATGTAACAGACAACATACACAGACACTGAATCTTCATCAAATAAAGCCATGGCAATCGGTAGACCAAAATAACCCATACTTGTGCTGCCCGAGCTAAACGCTAATATGTTTCTCGTGTTGTCCTTAAATAAAAAAGAAGAAAGATAATACACTGATAAGGACATAGTACTACCTATAAACCATATCAAAATCGGCAGAGAAATTACTTTTAAATTAACTTCTGTATGAGATACTCCGTATAAAATCACTATTGGATTAGCTATATAAAAGAGTATTTGAGATATAGTATTTCTATCAATTTTAAGATATCTTCCTGCTAAGTAACCAATAAGTATTGTAATGTAAATAGGTAATATTTTGAGGAAAAGAGTAAAGAACATACTAGCCTATTGTGATATCTTTGCTGATAAAGTGATATTAGATTTTAAGGTATTGTAAAAGTAAGTAAAATTTATTTTCCAATTAATCAAGTTCATAGTTAGTTAAAAAAGATTCACTGAGTGCCAAAATTTGTTCTTATATAGGACTTAATAATGATATTTTTATGATTAAATTATGTTAAGTTTGTATAAAGCTCCTTGTATATTTTTATAAACCACTTGTAGTAATTTAGGTAGATTGTTGAAAAAACACTCATCTTGAATGGTTCTCAGGAATTCTTGCCTTAATCATTAAAATCGCACTATTACTTTCCATAATTTTTTAAAGCCAACTTTTTCGTAAACACGGATTGCACAAACATTTGCTATACCTGGGTCGACAAAGGCATTCTCATAAACTTTAAAGACAAATTTGTTTAAAAATATATTCAAAGCTTGTGAACCAACTCCTTTACCTACATAATTCAGCTCTCCGATATACCAGTCTATAGCAGCACAACTTTCTGGAAGTTCTAAAGTGTTATAGACCTGTTCAGGTGGGAAATCATGTTTGTTGTAATATTGAATATAACCAATATCAACTCTATCACAATTAATAATGAATGCGTGCATCGGTTTTTCAATAATTTGTGTCTTAGATTTCAAACGTTTGAATCCTTTAACATAGTTGCTATATTTTTTCTCAATTAACTCTGGTGTCCAATTTATATCCGCATCCCACCACTTCTTTATATGGGACGTTTCTACCCATTTTAATAATAGTAAAAAATGTTCTTCTTTCAACGCTTTAAATGTGATATTTTTATTCATTAATTAAAGATTTTAAGTGTTACTACCGTTTTTATTAATTCTATCTCTAATTGCTAAGTTCATTGAAATTGATATTTCTGTACCTAGTTTTCCTGATATAGTACGCTATTTTAACGTACCGGAAGGCACAATTCAATTAACTATTGCTTATAATTTTTTAGGCATTTGCATAGGAGGGTTGTTTTTTGGTCCATTATCCGAATGTTATGGCAGAAGGAGAATTATGAGGCTTTGTTGCATCACTCAAGAGAAAAGAACTGGCAGTTACTGACAAACTTCGGTTCTGTCGCATTTGTAGGGAAGTAGAAAGAAGAATGATATAATTGTCTAAAAATAAAGCAAAGATGTTTCGTATCAATCAAAAATTATTGCCATATTTCAAAGGATTTAGCTTTTCAGCGATGTTATCTGTATACATGAAATGTCGATTCTCTTTGAGCTATCGAGATTTGGAAGAAATTATGAGTATAAGGGGAGCAAAAATTGACCATGCTACGTTACAAAGTGGTTTATCACCACTGATAGATTAGGCAGTAAGGAAAAGAAAGAAGCAGGTTGGTAGTAGTTGGAGAGACCTACATTAAATTAAACGGTAAATGGGTTTGTTTATATAGAGCACTATTGGTAATACTGTAGACTTCCTCTTGTGTGTTATACCAATTCCCACTATATAAAGAACAGATAGACAATAATGGGAAAGAAGTGATACTAAAGTAGATAAAATAGAGAGGTATAAATGGCATTAAGGTCAAAACTATTAGACGAAAAAGTTGTAAATTTGGCGAAAGAAATGTTAAAAAAGGTCAGAAATAACGCATATGTTTCAAAAAAGTTACAAGCGGTGATAGCAGGAAAAGAAAGTAGTATAAGCGCTGTGGCAAGAATATGTAAAATTTCAAGGACTGCTTTGACTGAATGGATAAAGCATCTAAAATTTGGTAGAGTAGAAAGATTATTTTCCCCGTCTCAGCGGCGAAGAAAAAGCAAATTAAACAAAAATCAACGTGAGCAAATTGAAATATGGGTAGAAAGAAATCCAAATATTACTATTAAGGAAGTGCAAATAAAAATCTCAGAGGAATTTGGCCTAAACATTAGCAAATCAACAGTGCATCGTGAGATACAAAGGATGAAGTTTTCTTACATAACACCGAGGCCAATTCACCATAAACAAGATAAAAACAAGCAAGAAGAGTTTAAAAAATACTTCAATAAAATAGTCAATTCCCACCCTGAAAAGGAGGTATTTTTTTGATGAATCACGATTTGGAACTCATTCAAAAATCGGACACGGATGGTTTAAAAAAGGGGTCAGAACACAGGTTAAAATGAAAATTGGTAGACAAAATTTCTATATCTACAGTGCGGTAAATCCAAGAAGTGGTAAGAAAATTAGCCTACTTGCTCCATATGTAAACACTGATTGTATGAATATATTTCTGGAGCAGATGTCGAAAGATTTAGGCACGAAAGAAGCCTTTCTTGTAATGGATTGTGCAAGTTGGCATAGATCAAAAAGTTTGAAAATTCAGGAAAACATTACCATCATATACTTGCCTCCTTATTCACCGGAACTGAATCCTGTTGAAAGGTTGTGGCAATATATCAAATACAATACTTTACGCAATAGTATCTACGATACCATAGGTTTACTTGAAGATGTTTTGTGTAATTTTATTGTCATACCAATTCCCACTATATAAAGAACAGATAGACAATAATGGGAAAGAAGTGATACTAAAGTAGATAAAATAGAGAGGTATAAATGGCATTAAGGTCAAAACTATTAGACGAAAAAGTTGTAAATTTGGCGAAAGAAATGTTAAAAAAGGTCAGAAATAACGCATATGTTTCAAAAAAGTTACAAGCGGTGATAGCAGGAAAAGAAAGTAGTATAAGCGCTGTGGCAAGAATATGTAAAATTTCAAGGACTGCTTTGACTGAATGGATAAAGCATCTAAAATTTGGTAGAGTAGAAAGATTATTTTCCCCGTCTCAGCGGCGAAGAAAAAGCAAATTAAACAAAAATCAACGTGAGCAAATTGAAATATGGGTAGAAAGAAATCCAAATATTACTATTAAGGAAGTGCAAATAAAAATCTCAGAGGAATTTGGCCTAAACATTAGCAAATCAACAGTGCACCGTGAGATACAAAGGATGAAGTTTTCTTACATAACACCGAGGCCAATTCACCATAAACAAGATAAAAACAAGCAAGAAGAGTTTAAAAAATACTTCAATAAAATAGTCAATTCCCACCCTGAAAAGGAGGTATTTTTTTGATGAATCACGATTTGGAACTCATTCAAAAATCGGACACGGATGGTTTAAAAAAGGGGTCAGAACACAGGTTAAAATGAAAATTGGTAGACAAAATTTCTATATCTACAGTGCGTTAAATCCAAGAAGTGGTAAGAAAATTAGCCTACTTGCTCCATATGTAAACACTGATTGTATGAATATATTTCTGGAGCAGATGTCGAAAGATTTAGGCACGAAAGAAGCCTTTCTTGTAATGGATTGTGCAAGTTGGCATAGATCAAAAAGTTTGAAAATTCAGGAAAACATTACCATCATATACTTGCCTCCTTATTCACCGGAACTGAATCCTGTTGAAAGGTTGTGGCAATATATCAAATACAATACTTTACGCAATAGTATCTACGATACCATAGGTTTACTTGAAGATGTTTTGTGTAATTTTATTGTCAATATTTCCAGTACTACTATTAAACGAGTTTGTAATGTTTCTTATTTGTTCGGTCAGTAATGGATTTTGGTATTACTCCTGAAGGCTTTACGAAAGAATGCAAGTGCTGCAGACTTGTCTCTACTAATACCAAAATCCATTACTGACCGAACAAATAAGAAACATTACAAACTCGTTTAATAGTAGTACTGGAAATATTGACAATAAAATTACACAAAACATCTTCAAGTAAACCTATGGTATCGTAGATACTATTGCGTAAAGTATTGTATTTGATATATTGCCACAACCTTTCAACAGGATTCAGTTCCGGTGAATAAGGAGGCAAGTATATGATGGTAATGTTTTCCTGAATTTTCAAACTTTTTGATCTATGCCAACTTGCACAATCCATTACAAGAAAGGCTTCTTTCGTGCCTAAATCTTTCGACATCTGCTCCAGAAATATATTCATACAATCAGTGTTTACATATGGAGCAAGTAGGCTAATTTTCTTACCACTTCTTGGATTTAACGCACTGTAGATATAGAAATTTTGTCTACCAATTTTCATTTTAACCTGTGTTCTGACCCCTTTTTTAAACCATCCGTGTCCGATTTTTGAATGAGTTCCAAATCGTGATTCATCAAAAAAATACCTCCTTTTCAGGGTGGGAATTGACTATTTTATTGAAGTATTTTTTAAACTCTTCTTGCTTGTTTTTATCTTGTTTATGGTGAATTGGCCTCGGTGTTATGTAAGAAAACTTCATCCTTTGTATCTCACGGTGCACTGTTGATTTGCTAATGTTTAGGCCAAATTCCTCTGAGATTTTTATTTGCACTTCCTTAATAGTAATATTTGGATTTCTTTCTACCCATATTTCAATTTGCTCACGTTGATTTTTGTTTAATTTGCTTTTTCTTCGCCGCTGAGACGGGGAAAATAATCTTTCTACTCTACCAAATTTTAGATGCTTTATCCATTCAGTCAAAGCAGTCCTTGAAATTTTACATATTCTTGCCACAGCGCTTATACTACTTTCTTTTCCTGCTATCACCGCTTGTAACTTTTTTGAAACATATGCGTTATTTCTGACCTTTTTTAACATTTCTTTCGCCAAATTTACAACTTTTTCGTCTAATAGTTTTGACCTTAATGCCATTTATACCTCTCTATTTTATCTACTTTAGTATCACTTCTTTCCCATTATTGTCTATCTGTTCTTTATATAGTGGGAATTGGTATAACTATCTTCCTGAGAAAATTGTCATTGATAAAAGCGGCAGTAATACTGCTGCTCTTGATGATTTGAATGCAGAAATTTCTGAAGATTACAGTTCTTCAAATAAAATATCTAAATAATATTGTTGATAGGTTTATCAAGAAGCGAATAAAGCCTATGCTTAGTTTTAAAAATTTTCATTCCGCAAAGATTACTATTACAGGTATAGAAAATATTCGCATGATTCAGAAAAAACAAATTATCGGAGCTAATGACAATGTTTCTACTTTTGAGAATTTTGCTATGTTAATGGCTCTATAACTCCTATAATCTCAGCTTTAATGATCTTCTTTTCTATGGTTTATAGATGCAACAGAACCGGAAAAAAACCCCTAAAAACTGGAAAAGAGAATAGGAATTTGACATAAGATATTCCCAAATTTTCAATGTTCATATGGTTATAAGCAGTACAGCTATTAATCATCCATTATTGATATACCTGAATTATTCTCAGTAAATAAATCAAGTATAATGTTAGGTACTCTACCATCAACTATGTGAACAACCCCTGCACATTCTTCCACCATTTTAGTATATGACATAAGCCTTTCAACAAATTTTTCTCCTTTAATTTTTCCACAATCAATCGATTCTTTTAAATTTTTAATCAAGACTCTTCTATTGCCAACTTTGTTTATTTCTTCATCTGTATCACTCAAGATTATCATTTTAGATGCGTAAACTGCAAGTGCAATTGCACTTGCAGTGCTATCAGTATCAATATGATATGTTTCTCCATTTTTTCCATAACCGATAGGTGCAATAACTGGTATAGAATCTGATTCTTCAATAAAGAATAATATATCAGGATTGATTTCAGTTGGTCTACCGATAAATCCCATATCTAGTATTTTTTCAATATTATTTAATCTATTTTCCCTAAGCGTAGTGCTTATCTTTTCAGCTTTTATGAGGTTGCCATCTTTTCCACATAGTCCAATAGCTGAACCACCAGCAGAATTTATATGCTGAACAATTTTTTTATTAATTGAACCACATAGTGCCATTTCAATGATTTTCATAGTGCTTTTGTCTGTAAGTCTGACACCATTTATAAACTTATCATTCATACCTAGCATTTTTAACACTGAGTTAATTTCATATTCTCCGTCATGAACTACCACCGGATTTATACCAAGCTGTTTCAACAGAACAACATTATGCGCAAAAGCACTAAGCAGCGTTTCATCTGAGATTATTACACTGCTGCATTTGATGATAAAAGTTTCGCCTACAAATTTAGGTATGTTAGACAGAATTTCAAATAATATTTCTGTTTTTTCCTTCAATGGCATCTTACCATTTAAAGATTCATCACTTTTCATTTTTTTATCTTGTAAATTTGAAAAACTCATCTCTTACCTTGGTGATTTTATGCTTAACACGAATGCTTATTTGATGAATTGACACATGTTCATTATTAACCCACTTTTGAGTATTTTCTAGAATAGCATCTAGACTTTCCTGACTCACTTTATCTATTTTTGTTAGCACAATATTAAAGTTAATATTATTACATATTAACCAATAAATAAAGTCTTTGTCTATTTCTTTTAATCCTACCTTGCTATCTATAAGCACAAACACTCTTTTTAGATTTCTCCTGTGAATTAGATAGTACTCAATTAGGTTTAAGTATTGTACTGCTTCTTCCTTGCTTGCAAAAGAATAGCCATAACCCGGTAGGTCGACAATCCTAAACTTATCATTGTACATAGAGTAAAAATTTATTTGTCTAGTGCATCCAGGTTTAGAAGAAACTCTTGCAGCTTTTTTGGTGTTTATCAGCAAGTTGATTAAACTCGATTTTCCTACGTTTGATCTACCAGCAAATGCAATCTCTGGAGCCGACTCATCTGGTAATGATTTTTTGTCTGAAGCTCCAAATATGAAGCTGCAGATTGATGTTATCTGTTTTGCCATTATACTTAGGTAGAAATATTCGAGACAATTATAGTGTTATTGCTTGATATAAGAAATTTTTTATTTCAGTATATATTACTTACTTAAACAGCTGAAAACTAGACCTGTACTATATGGATATAGAGAATAATTTACAAGACTTAAAAAAAAAGTTTTCTGATGTAGAGAGAAATCTGGAAAACCCTACCAATTTGAGTCAAAAAGAATTCGTTAGTTTTTCAAAGGAATACTCTGAACTCAGACCAATTATCGAGATAATCAATGAATATAATATATTAAAAGAGGAAATTTCAGATTTAGAAGAAATCATGAAAGATGAGAACAGCGATGGTGATATAAAAGAGTTAGCAAAAGAAGAACTTCTTGAGAAGCAAAAGATACTATTACCGAAAGTAAAAGCAAAACTAAAGTTGGCATTATTACCCAAAGATGAAGATGACTCAAGAAATGCAATATTAGAAATTAGGGCAGGCACAGGCGGAGAAGAAGCGGCATTATTTGCAGCGATTTTATTTCGTATGTATCAAAAATATGCAGAAAGAAGAAATTGGAAGTTTGAGCCAATAAGTATTTCCAATACAGGTATAGGTGGCTATAAGGAAGCTTCTGCACTCATTAATGGAACAGAAGTTTTTGCAAGACTGAAATTTGAGTCAGGGGTGCACAGAGTACAAAGAGTGCCAGAAACTGAATCTTCAGGAAGATTGCACACTTCCGCAGCTACTGTTGCAATATTACCTGAAGTAGAAGAGGTTGACTTTGAAATAGAAGAAAAAGATTTACGCATAGATGTTTATAGATCCAGTGGTCCTGGAGGGCAATCAGTGAATACAACTGACAGCGCAGTAAGGGTCACCCACTTGCCAACAGGGATAGTCGTAATACAGCAAGATGAAAAATCGCAGCACAAAAATAAGGCTAAAGCGCTCAAAGTGTTGAGAGCAAGGCTATACGAAATTGAAAGACAAAAAAAAGAAATGGAAAGGTCAACAATGAGGAAAAGCCAAATTGGTTCTGGAGATCGCTCTGAACGTATAAGAACTTATAACTTTCCACAATCAAGAATAACAGATCATAGAATTAATCTCACTTCACATCGATTAGAACAGATTATAAAAGAAGGTGAACTAGATGAATTGATTGAGGCATTGATTTCACGAAATGAAGCAGAAAGGTTGGCTGGAGGGGGTAATGTTACTTTTTGATGGAAATTTGAAACAAAGCATAGGTATCAGGTTAAAAAGAAGTAAAGTTAGTTGTTCATAATTTAGTTTTCCCTTTAGTATTACTAATGATAACAAAGATATGGAAACGTCAAGCGAATACCTATTCGGTTAATAGCATCATATAGAAAAAGGCAAGTTACATTTATTTGTTGCTGCTCATAGAACATCCAAATTCAACTATAGACCTGCTAAAAGGTGTAGGAAATCTGGTTCTGTCGCATCTATAAACCATAGAAAAGAAGATCATTAAAGCTGAGATTATAGGAGTTATAGAGCCATTAACATAGCAAAATTCTCAAAAGTAGAAACATTGTCATTAGCTCCGATAATTTGTTTTTTCTGAATCATGCGAATATTTTCTATACCTGTAATAGTAATCTTTGCGGAATGAAAATTTTTAAAACTAAGCATAGGCTTTATTCGCTTCTTGATAAACCTATCAACAATATTATTTAGATATTTTATTTGAAGAACTGTAATCTTCAGAAATTTCTGCATTCAAATCATCAAGAGCAGCAGTATTACTGTCGCTTTTATCAAGGTTCTGTCGCATTTGTAAGGAAGTAGAAAGAAGAATGATATAATTGTCTAAAAATAAAGCAAAGATGTTTCGTATCAATCAAAAATTATTGCCATATTTCAAAGGATTTAGCTTTTCAGCGATGTTATCTTACTGCTGCAATTGAAGGCAAAGCTTCTCCTCTAAACCCAAGGTGCTTGATTTCTATTAACTCACCATCGCTTAATTTTGAAGTAGCGTGGCGCATAAACGCAAGTTCCAAATCTTCCTTTTCTATTCCATTTCCATCTTCTGTTACAGTTATAAGATTACGCCCACCACTTTCTATTTTGATCTCTATCTCTAGCATCTATTGCATTTTCTACTAATTCCTTTTGCTGGCCTCTCTATTACCTCTCCCGCTGCTATACGGTTTATTGTTTTTGTATCTAAAAGAATTATTGCCATATTTCCAACTCTCAGTCTGATCAGGATATAGCTTGAATATCAATGCAAATCAAGTTCTCTATTAGGTGTCTTAACTAATTTAAAAACAGAAATAGTTGTAAAAACCCAGTCCGAAATGTTATCTCATGTGGATCTATGTTTGAATTTTAGTTGAATATTTTTACACAATTGTGTATAATTATTAATGCTTTTTATCTTACTTTCTCATGGCTCTTTCAAAGTTTCTCGATCCAAAATTTGACCTGTCCTTTAAACGAGTGTTTGGCACTGAGAAAAATAAGAATATCCTTATCCACTTCCTCAACGATATCTTAGGCTTTACTGGGGTTAACACTATAGAAGATGTTGAGTTCCTCAGCACTATCATGAATCCTGAGATTGCTTCTGATAAAAAAAGCATCGGTTGATGTTCTTTGCAAGGATTCATATGGAAATAGGTATATTGCAGAGGGGCATAGCCTCTATTGGTCTTAATATCAAAGCTAGCTCCTTTTTCTAAGAGCTTTTCTGCTACATTTAAATGACCATACTTTGCAGCTAAGTGTAGAGCAGTATAGCCATCATTGTCTTTAGCATCAATATCCGCTCCCTTCTCAAGAAACTTTTCAACCTTGCTAAGATCACCTTCCCTTGCAGAACTAATTAATAAATTATTATTGTTTAGAGTCATATGTATACCTCAATAAGAATCAAACTTTGAGAATACTCAATATAGCATACTACTTACACCAAATATAATAGTCACAATATTTTCCATACATAAAGAATCAATTATTTTATAAGGTGATTAAGGTAATACTTTGTTTGTAAAATTTATCAACCTATAATTTCAATTTTTTTGGAGTAACTCTATACTTTTGTTACTACTAACGACTTCAATAATATAACCATTCCAGCAACCAAAACCAGCAAGCGTGAGAACTGTTTTTCTTGGAATCTTAGAGCCTGTACGTGATCTCAAAAAAGGGATAGAATGAGAGGATAAAGTATATAAAGTAGGATATGCGAAGTTTATATCCAAGTGATATAAGTCGAGAAAAGTTTGAGATTATTGTAGCAGATCTGGAGTCTTGCAGGAAGAGGACAAAGCCAAGAACACTTGATTTATATCATGTATTTTGTGGAGTGTTATACGTCTTAAAAAGTGGCTGCCAGTGGAGAATGTTACCAAAAGAGTTTCCAAAATGGCGGAATTGTTACGACTATTTTAAGAAGTGGAGTGAAAAAGCAGATGCAAATAAAGAAAGTGTTCTGGAGCTGGTATTAAAAAAAAATAGTTGGCGTGGTCCGACAAAACAATGGTCGGAAAGAAAAAACCAGCTTCTGCATAATTGATGCACAAAGCGTAAAAAATGCAGATACTGCTGAAGAAAAAGGCTATGATGCAGGCAAAAAGGTTTCAGGAATAAAACGCCATATTGCGGTAGATACACAAGGTTTACCCCACGCAATTTATATAACAACGGCAGAAATAACTGATCGTAGTAGCGCTGTGAGAATGATTAAAAATGCTAAAGAAAACCTATCTGAAGTTAAAAATATACTAGTTGATGCTGGCTACACAGGAGAAAATTTTGCAACACAAATAAAAGCAACTATTGGCGCTACCGTTGAAGTAATAAAGCGAAACGAATTACACACCTTTGTCGTATTGCCGAAAAGATGGGTTGTTGAGAGATCTTTTGCTTGGTTGCAAAAATGTAGGCGATTGTGGAAAAATTGCGAGCGGAAACTCAACACTAGCCTGCAAATGGTCGTTCTTGCTTTCGCTGCTTTGCTTCTGAAAAGATTATGAACAGGCTCTTATGGTCTACCGCCATTCTGTTAAATGAAGATACAGATACCTTATTACTTATGCTTCTTCATTTTATTGTATGCACCAATACCTATTGTCAACTAACTTCTGTGAATCACTATTTTCCAATTGATTATTAACTTTTTTCTCTAACTTATTACAAATGTCACCTTGCATTCTATGATTAAGATCTTCAAATTGCATTGATATGTCTGGTATGTTACCTTGAAGCAGTTGTATATTAGGCGTATTTTCCTGAGATGTTGCACTTGTATTCTCTAATCTCCTTTTCTTAGACTTATCTAAATGTATAGTTGTCTTATGTCGTTTCTTATGTGATTGCACTTTTAAGTCTGAAGAACAAGGGCCTGAGGACATAATTGATTGCGCTTTTTGGCTATGAATAGCAATACAATAAAGCAAAAGATCTTTATATTCTAGATTCATAGTAGCCCCTCGCTCTAAAAGGTATTCAATAATATCTAAGCGACTAGCGATAAAAGCGTAGTGTAGAGGACTAATACCATTTCTATCCTGTAGATTTACATTAGCTCCTTTTTCTACAAAGTATTTAACAATATTTAGGTGACCAGCAATAACAGCATAGTGCAGAAAACCCCTACCACGACTATCTTGTAGATTTATGCAATCTTCTCGCTCTAAAAGGCTAGGAACAATATTTAAGAGACCACTGAATTTTCGATTCACATTAGCCCATTTATCTGTAAGGTATTCAATAATATCTGAGCTAGCAGTGACACCAGTATAGTGTAAAAGGTTTATACTATTTCTACCATGAAGATTTACAATATCTTCATACCTGAGAATGTTCAGAATAGCATTAAAAGTATTACCAACAGCAAAATCAACTACTTCGGGTTGTGGAAAAAATAATTTTTTCTCTATTTCCTTTTCTAAATATTTTTTTCTTTCACTTTCAATAGACATTTCTTGTGTAGTGCTAAGATGATTTAACCCTATTCTTTTCTCCTGTAACTCTTGCCAGTTTTGAAGCTCTTGTGATGCCTCTTTTTTTCCAAGATAGTTATACCCAACAGATAATTGTATAAGATTTTTATAAAAACCTATATGATTGCTTTCATACAACTCACCTGAGCTAATCAAGTCGTTGAACTCCGTTAACACTTCATCTAATAGATTTTTTTTGTCTTTTATACTTCTCATCTTTTCAATAAAAGGACTTCTAAGTAGAAATTGACTTTGTTTTTGGTATTTTAGAATATCGAGCAAACTCTCTTGTAAAATCGACGAATTCAATTTATGTAAGTTAATATGTGATGATGTCGTTGTAAGATAGAAGTATTTTTCATCTTGAATGCTATAAAATTCCGCTAAGGTCCGGGTGTATTTAAGATATGAAAAATACAATAGGTCATGATTTTTAAAAAAATCTTGATAGAAAGCATCTTTTTCTGTAGAATTAAATTCTACCTTAAAGTGTTCAACGTAGTACAATACCGTAAATGCACATAGATATTCTCCCTTCATTACAAATATTCTAGCCAAATCAATTGATAGAGTCGCCAATCTACTTGATAAGCTATCACTTATAGAAAGTAGAGAAGCACAACTTCGTAAATAATCTAATGCACAATCATACTTCTCTTCTATGGTGTAAGTAATAACTATAAAATGATCTAGGAGCATTTGCTCAAAATAACTCCTGTAGCTGCTTTCTCTGAGTTTAAAAAGCTCTTTTAACCCTGAGCAATCTTCTAATGCAACTAACGCAAGGGCACGTAAATATCTAATTTTTAAAGAATTTTCCGTTGAAGATGCAATAACCGGCAGTATTCTTGTTGAAAGCCCGACAACTTCCTTATACTCGCCCTCTAAATGTAAACGCGTGATAGATCTAATCATAAAAGGCTCTTCTTCTCTAAAAGTGTTATAGTTTCCAAGGTGATCAACTAAGGCGATAAGATGCAAAGTATCAGTTTCTTCCAACAAATTGCTAAATTCATCTTCAAATATTTCTACAGCAGTTAGCAGTATATCCTCCTTTTGATCTTCAGCGATTTGCGAACGTATGGCTTCTTTTATCGATTTATGCATAACATACATTTTTTTTTCGCCTATCATTTCTATATCAAGCAGAGAATAATTTTCCATCAATTTGAAAGTAGATTCTAGTTCAACCAAAACTGAAAACATATCTGGGTTAATGTAGCTGTTACCCAAATGAGCCATAACTCTCAAACACCTAAAAGGTACTCCTTCATTTTTCTCTTCCATTACTTTCATGGAAATGCTCGTCGTTATTGATACAACCCTATCATATTTGCTCTGCTTGTTGTTTTTTGGAATTATCCGATCAAAATCTTCATATTTTTTTAAATATTCATAAATTCCAAATACTTCTTCTAAATTACTTAACTTACTATTTCTAATATAAGCTGCTGCCAGCCTTATGGCTAATGGAAAACCTTCGAGCTTTTTTACAAATACTTTTATTTGTTCGTCTTGTAATTTATCTACTATTCCTAAAATTCTTTTAGTAAGTTGTACAGCTTGGTCTTCTTCAAAAGTGCCCAAAGCTACTTCTACTACGCCTTTACAAGGCTGATCAAGAGAAGTGAATAAAAAATCAAAACCTACTCGATCCTCTACCTTTATAATCTCTTCCACGTCTTCTCTTCTAGCATTATGACAAATAATGAGACATCTCTTACTTCCTATTAGTGATTTGGTTTCTTCTATACACATACCTAACTTCCTTTGAGTTAAAGAAGAAAAACGCCTCTCTATAGACAACATGTTGCTGTCTTCTGTCTCATAGATATGGCTATAACTTTCTTTACTTTTTTCAGCACACTTTCTAGCCAGTTGAGTTTTACCCATGCCATGTTTGCCAGTTATTACTACCACTGTCCCTTCTATCTTTTGCAATTCTTGACATATCTTTTTTACTTGCTCCTGCCTTCCTGTAAAGTTATCTACTGTGGCACATACATCTTTAAGCTTCTGTTTCTTAAATTTAGACTTAAATTTTTTGATAGAAAAGAAAGATTGATTAACTCCCTTTATACTAAGTGGAAATTCCTCAGTCTCTTTTGTGTCAGTATGCTCTAATTCAAAGGATTTCTTATACTCTTGAAAAATTTCTTCAGCACGGCTTTTAAATATTTTTTCTAGCTCGGAATAATAATCTAAATCTTGTAACTTTATTAGATTGCTTTCCACTAAAGACACATACTCAAAACTTTTTTCAGCTTTTTTTAGCCTCATTATGCTTCTTGCCGTATCTCGCTCCCTACTGAGCTTACTTTCTGCTGTGATTAAGGATTTTTGACGACAGAGTAGGCTTGTTTTTCTTCTTTTATAAAAAAGCATGCTTTCCTTAAATAAAGACTTTGCTTCTTTCTCAATATGTGATCTAACCTGTCCTAAAAGATTATTCCATTTTTCTCTACTTGGTATTTGAATCTCTTCATTAACAATAGAGAACACCTCTCCCACAGTGTTTGCAAAGTTTTGCTGATCTAAAGTATATACGTAATCCTCAAATTCTGCACTTGTAGTTTTTGCTTCATCATACACTTTTCTTAACTTCTCGTATATAAAAAGACGACGATAACCATACTGATACCAATTCCCACTATATAAAGAACAGATAGACAATAATGGGAAAGAAGTGATACTAAAGTAGATAAAATAGAGAGGTATAAATGGCATTAAGGTCAAAACTATTAGACGAAAAAGTTGTAAATTTGGCGAAAGAAATGTTAAAAAAGGTCAGAAATAACGCATATGTTTCAAAAAAGTTACAAGCGGTGATAGCAGGAAAAGAAAGTAGTATAAGCGCTGTGGCAAGAATATGTAAAATTTCAAGGACTGCTTTGACTGAATGGATAAAGCATCTAAAATTTGGTAGAGTAGAAAGATTATTTTCCCCGTCTCAGCGGCGAAGAAAAAGCAAATTAAACAAAAATCAACGTGAGCAAATTGAAATATGGGTAGAAAGAAATCCAAATATTACTATTAAGGAAGTGCAAATAAAAATCTCAGAGGAATTTGGCCTAAACATTAGCAAATCAACAGTGCACCGTGAGATACAAAGGATGAAGTTTTCTTACATAACACCGAGGCCAATTCACCATAAACAAGATAAAAACAAGCAAGAAGAGTTTAAAAAATACTTCAATAAAATAGTCAATTCCCACCCTGAAAAGGAGGTATTTTTTTGATGAATCACGATTTGGAACTCATTCAAAAATCGGACACGGATGGTTTAAAAAAGGGGTCAGAACACAGGTTAAAATGAAAATTGGTAGACAAAATTTCTATATCTACAGTGCGGTAAATCCAAGAAGTGGTAAGAAAATTAGCCTACTTGCTCCATATGTAAACACTGATTGTATGAATATATTTCTGGAGCAGATGTCGAAAGATTTAGGCACGAAAGAAGCCTTTCTTGTAATGGATTGTGCAAGTTGGCATAGATCAAAAAGTTTGAAAATTCAGGAAAACATTACCATCATATACTTGCCTCCTTATTCACCGGAACTGAATCCTGTTGAAAGGTTGTGGCAATATATCAAATACAATACTTTACGCAATAGTATCTACGATACCATAGGTTTACTTGAAGATGTTTTGTGTAATTTTATTGTCAATATTTCCAGTACTACTATTAAACGAGTTTGTAATGTTTCTTATTTGTTCGGTCAGTAATGGATTTTGGTATGACTAGATTTATCTCTTTTTTCATAATAGGTAAGAGAGGCTTCTTTTTCTGTTACAATTCCAATATTTTCACATAGATCTATGATGTTATAATTTCTCTTTCCATACTGCACCACTTTACCATGTATTTTCTGTGAATATTTATCTAGAACAAGAGCCTCAACCATGCTTGCACCATCTGCACTCCTATCATATTCTTTTTGAATGTAATATTGAATTATCTTATCCATAATATCCTCTACCACATTTGAAACTTGATCAAAACCAATTTTCTCAAGTTGTGCTTCAAAGCTTTGAAAAATATCACACCCAGCATCTACTAACACTTTCCTAAAAATCAGCTTACAACTGTCAAATGTTTCTATTAAATCTGATAGACAAGAAAAACTTCTGCTCCTATATGCTCTCTCGCCACTTATTGTCCTGACACCTACACATACTGGAAATCCAAAGATGCTTCGTACAAAATCTTTGTTAGCTATTTCTTGTGGAAGCACTTCTTTTTCCCTTCTTATCATCTCTCTAAATGTAGAATATATAATAAGCTTCATTTCAAATGACTGTACAAAGCTCTGAACAAAATTTACTAAATTTGAATATTCTGTTTTGTAAAATTGACAATGATTCCTATTCTCGTAAGACAAGCGTATTTTATTATGACATTTTCTCTGTTCACCATGAGTTTCAAATGAATTTTCCTTACACAGTGTTATTGCAGTTTCTAATAGCTGGGACATTGCTTTTATCTCATATGTACCACCCCAAGCTTTAGGACTCCTCATACATTCTAAATATGCTTCAAATTGAAATTTCTGAACCTTTTTAGGGTTATTTATCTTCTCAAGTTCAATACAAATGTCATCTATTGCTTTACTATTGAAGTGGCTGGGCTGGAGTTTACTAGACTTGATTCCATACTGCTGCTCAACTTCAATTTCAGAGCCAAAATCAGAAAGAAATTTTGCTTTAAAGCTACCATTTGTTATATAATTTTCATTTTTACTCTCAAAAAAGTCTGTCATACTGATCTCATCTTTCAATTCCTCTTGAAATGAACGCATTTTTTTAACAACTCTTTCACGAAATACTTTCTCTACTAACCGCCTTAGCATGTCATTTTGATAAATATCTACATCACCTTGGATTAGCCTTTGGATTATTTGTACATCATGGCCGTCTCCAAATAATTTGTAAAATCTCTTGCAGAATTCATTATTGTCAAATTTTACAGGAGTTAAATAAGCTAAAGCAGCAGACCAAAATAGGCAACTACCATCTCCTGGAACATCAATTCTTTTATACGAAACAAGTGGTTGCAGTATCTTAGCAATGCCCTTCCTGTTATTACTTCTAGCGATGTCTATGGAAGTCTTACCCTCCATGTTTAAAACATTAGCGTTAGCTTTTTTTCTCAATAGAAACCTGATAATTTCTAACTCGTCATTACGAACAGCAATATGTAACAGTGTATCACCACGTTGATTAACCTGAAAATTAACATCCAACCTTGGATGTGCTCTAAAAAAAACTTTTAGCTTTTCAAGCTTTTCCATTTCTAAAAGACTACAGTCCTCTATAGTATCAATAAGTTCTTCATATATTTGCTCCAAGGACAGTTCTTTCAACATACTCTGAATTTGAGTTAGGTCAGAATGAGGTAATATTTGCTTCCTCAAGATTGGTTCAAAATGCGCACCTCCTTTATTTATTATATGTATAGTATCTTTGTCATTATAATCTGTACTCACAGGTTTGGATGCTAACCCATCAATAAGACACCCTGACATGGAAAGATCTTCAATAACATGCAGCTTAACATTATATTCATTATATTCATTACAAATCATTCTTCCCTCAATTTCAGGCCTACCCCATATAGGAATCTGCAACGTACTTCCATACTTTAAACCAGTTAATGATGAAAACACGTCCTTATTATCCCTCTGCATTTTTTCTATATCTTCAATACTGTATTCTATATAAATCAAATAAGTTTTCCATAATTCATCATTATCAATACCAGGCTCTGGAAGTACTACTTTAGAATCTCCACGGTTTCTAGCATCTGCTATAATCTTTTTTTTCATTTCTTGACTACTTAAAGCTTGCTTCCTACAAACTTCCCTCAAAGACTTCACAGTAAAGTTCATTTCAGGTTTTAATTGCTTAAGTCCTTGTGCAACTGCGTGAAAGAAACAATCCCCTCCTCCAATTGCTTTCCCTATTGTAAAACCTTCCGGCAGCTGTAATATTTGCTGATTACTAGATAGCGGTGCGTCTTCTTTTTGCATTCTTATTAACCTAGATTGATTATCTGCTACTTGTTCTCCTGTATTTTCTTTACCTAACATAAAGCCCCCTATAATTTTAATGTTCATATTTGAATTGTTTTGTCGTAAACCTCTTTTCTCAAGATTGGTTTCAACATTTGATTCTTATGCAGCTGTACCAAATCAATTTGCTGTAGAAACCTTACGGTAATCCTAAGTAACTTTGATTGCTGAGTAACAGTGTGCTTTTCTTTTGATTTCTGACTAAACTAGATATATTCTTAAAAAAGTCAAGATTGCTTTCTGAATGATGTACATAATACAATGCATCTGACTCAATACCTCGTGTATTTATTATGTTAAACTCCACTGTAGCTAAAGAAATCTAGCAGAGCAAGAACTTTTTTCATGTTTTAGCATTTTAGTTTAGTTTGTATTTTTTAAACTAAAGCCAGTGCTTGCAAAAATACTTCTATTTTTTTACTTTAATGTACTCTTTCTACTTTTAAATAAATTAATACCCACTTAATCTCACACATCACTAAAAACCTAAACGACACAGCCATTTCCAGAACCCAAAACCAGCTATTGTAAGAAGATTTTATTTTGAGATCGTATGGTCTACCACTTGTTCTACGCGAATTTATATCAATTTATTACTTTATTTCTCTGTTTTTTTGAAATTCCCCTCATAAAATTAAATAGCTTACTGTAAAATTATAGTCTTAAGTCCTTGTTTGCAGGTTGTACAGAGACGCTGTTAAATGAAGATATAGGTGACCTATGAGTTAAGTTAACCGTGCTTTTATCTTCAAATTGCAATGCTTCACTTATATTTTCTAATTTTCTTTTTTTAGTAGTGTATTCATCAAATGCTTTTAGGTGTCTTTCATGTGATTGCATTTTTAAGTATGGAGCTGAGCACACAGTAGATTGAGGTTGATAGCAACAAATACTACTTGGGTAATAATTGGTAGTATAATGGTACAAATCATCATTGAGTTCAAGTTTCACATTAGCTCCTTGTTCTAAAGAAAAAAGGCACCTAGCGCTGTCGTAGCAATAAAACTTAACATCGTAGTTCTGAGAAATATTATTACTAATATCCTCTAGATTCGTATTAACGTTATTCATTACAAGGTAGCGAACAGTGCTTGAGTGACCATATATATCAGCAAGGTGCAAAGGAGTCATATGATCTTCATTCTGTAAATTTATATCAGCTCCATGCTCTACAAGATAGCGAACAATTCCTAGGTAACCATACATAGCAGCAAAATGCAAAGGAGTCATACCATTCTTATCCTGTAGATTTATACCAGCTCCATAAACTACAAGGTAGTGAACAATTCCTAGGTAACCATATATAGCAGCAAAATGCAAAGGAGTCATATTATCTTTGTTCAGTACCTCTATTACAGCTTTTTTCTCTATAAGGGATTTAAGCATGCTTAATCTACCATTTTTAGCAGCAAAATGCAAAGGAGTTATACCATTCTCATCCTGTAAATCTACTGTAGCCCCGTACGCTAGAAGGTACTCAAAAATCTCTAAGGAATTATGTTCAACAGCATAGTGCAAATAACCTTTACCTTCTCCGTCCTTTGAATTTATACAAATCTCTTCTTCCTCTATAAAGTATCTAACGACCTCTAAGCAATTATTTTCAATAGCATAGTATAAAACAGTACTATCAAACTGAAAATGTTCGTTATCAATAAAATACCTAACTATTTCTAGTCGATTATGGAGAGCAGCACAGTCTAAAAGGGTAAGGCTCGGGTCATCACTTACCTTAAAATTAGCCCCTTTTCCTATAAAGTATTTAACTAACGCTAAGTGACCATATATAACAGCATATTCTAAAGGAGTAGATCCATCTTTATCACCGATATTAACAATTTTACTTAATTTACTTAGATCTACATTCTCGAATATAAGCTTAATAACTTCTTCACTATCATCTATGGCCAGAAAATGTAAGAGCCTGTACATGATCTCAAAAAAGAAATAAAATAAGAGGATAATATAGATAGTGAAGGATATGAGAAGCTCATACCCAAGCGACATAAGTCGGAAAAAATTTGAGATTATTGTAAAAGATCTAGAGTCTTGCAGGAAAAAAACAAAACCAAGAAAACTTGATTTGTATGAGGTATTTTGTGGAGTATTGTACGTCTTAAAAAGCGGTTGCCAGTGGAGAATGTTACCAACAGAATTTCCAAAATGGCGCAATTGTTACGATTATTTCAAAAAATGGAGTGAAAAGCCAGATACAGCTAAAGAAAGCATTCTAGAGCGTGTGTTAAAAAAAAATAGTTCGCGTGGTCCGACAAAACAATGGTCGGAAAGAAAAAACCAGCTTTTGCATAATTGATGCACAGAGTGTAAAGAATGCAGATACTGCCAAAGAGAAGGGCTATGATGCTGGTAAAAAAATCTCAGGAATAAAGCGTCATATTGCAGTAGATACACAAGGTTTGCCGCACGCAATTTATGTGACAACGGCAGAAATAACCGATCGTAGTAGTGCTGTGAGAATGGTTAAAAGAGCACAAGAAAATCTCTCTGAAGTTAAAAATATACTGGTTGATGCTGGGTATACAGGAGAAAATTTTGCAGCTCAGATAAAAGCAACTATTGGTGCAACTGTTGAGGTAATAAAACGCAGTGAATTACATACCTTTGTTGTATTGCCAAAGAGATGGGTCGTTGAACGTTCTTTTGCTTGGTTGGAAAAGTGTAGGCGTTTGTGGAAAAACTGCGAGCGAAAGCTCAACACTAGCTTACAAATGGTTGTTCTAGCTTTTGCTGTTTTACTCCTTAAAAGATTATGAACAGGTTCTAAGATATTCATTCCATAATAATCAGATTCAATAAATTCATTAACTAACTTTTTATATTCACTTGCATAATTCCAAATGGATATGATATGGCTTACATTTTTACAGTTATTATCCATCAATGATGTCATTATTTTTCTTAAAAATTCTTCTTCTCTTTTTTCTTTTCTTTGCTCTAACCTTATCATTTTTTGTACTTCTTGATGAATTTTTGCTATCCCTTTCTCTAATCCAATCAATGAGAACTGATTAAGTAGATCAAGTGCATTCAAAACCCTTTGTTGATTTTCTTTTGATTCCCCCTTGAAAAAAATTTCTTTTGTATTAATTTGATTAGGGTCCAGGTAAGCCATGAATACTAAAATAACATATGCTTGCTGTCCAACATTTTTTTCTTCTTTTATTTTATCAATGTTAACCTTCAAAGCTTTAAAAGATTTTTTATTAACAACTTGTGTCTCCAAAAAATCAGTTTTTGATTGCTGAGCTACTCTATATTCCTCCAGATATTCTCTAATACTAAGCCCTTTTGATTTAATGCATGATATTGCTACTTTCAAATCTAATGGAAAATAATTAAGTTCTTCTATTAACTCTGATATAAATTTATCTTGTGATTCATCTTCCCCTAAGGTTTTTCGAATAAATTCCTCGGCTTCTCCTTTTTTAAAATTACCCAACTTTATTTCTTCTATATCTTCTATTTCTTTTTTCCCATCCTTGTTAGAAGAAGTAATTAAAACGTAAGGTTTTTCTCTATTAGAAAAAACAGGAAAGCTTGATGGCAAAAAATTTTCAATCTCCTTATAACTAATAGCATTATCGAAAACAAACAAACTTTTTGTGTCTTGAAGATACTCATATACATCCTCGACAATAGATTTAATGTTTCTCTCTCTCCTTTGCTCACTTTTTATAGAAATTCCTAATCTTTCAGCCAACCTAAGAAATGAATTTGAAAGCTTGTTATATGACGAGGCATCTATCCACATAATCCTTGCCCAAGTACCCTTACGCCTTTCACTAAACCCATAGCCTCTAGCAAGTTCGCTTTTCCCTATTCCAGACTTCCCACTAATTAAGACTACTCGTGACATTTTTATTTCTTGACTACTACTGTGTAACCTTAGGTTCAAATTTTTTACCACCTCTTTTCTTTCAATGAAATTTTCTGGTATCTTGCCAAAACTATAGGAAAATTGACGCCTATCTTCATCTTGTTTTCTAAGATGTTCTTTTACATCTTCTATATCTTTCCTTTTCACAGGATCTTGTTCATTAATCTTCTTTAATATAAAACGAGCTAATTTTTCTTTTTTTTCATCATTTAAAATATGCACATATCTTTCTGTGGGTGCTTCACTGAATACATACTTTTGTTTTATCTCCTCCCACTTTCTTAACTCCCATTCAAAGGGAAGCCGATAGCCGTATTTTTCAGCACAGCTATATTCCTCTAGATTATGTTCCTCAGAATTATATTGATAATAATTAACAGTTTCATCTTCTTCTTTTTTCTTTATTCCTACCCATTCATACAATTCTGAGGTTAATAAACTTTCACTACTTTGCTCATCTTTTATTTCATATCCAGGACGCGTAAAATATCCTTTCTTTTTTGACTTACCTAGAACAACACCTTGTGTTATAAGATCAACAGAAAAGTCTTGTTCCTCAGAAGTTAAAAGGTAATTCATTGTTCTATGTACAGCATCTATTACTAACTTCTTAACTCTCCTATGATAAAAAGAGGGATTGATATCTACAACTTTTATGAATGGTTCCTCAAACCTGTGAAAAATTTCTAAGCCAGCTTTTACTAAAATCTCTCTCATTTCAGCTTTGTAGCAAGGTGTAGTTATTGTAAAAATATTTTTCGCTCCTTTCTTATGCCGTTTTCCTGTAACACAATGATTGATACTCTCATTAACTTTAACACTAAATAATTTTAGTGGACTTGCTGGAATAGTATTATTCAAAATAGAATTAAAGCTGGCTGAAGCTTTGCTTATTTTTTGTATATTTGAATCTGGTTCTGCCTCCTCAAAATATTTAGATAATTTTTCCTCGAATTCTTTAACAAAAGTCTTAACAAAAAAAGTTGCTTTTTCCACTACTTCATTATCTGTAAGACTTATAACATTGGCTGTATCATTCGATGCGCTATACCATACACTACCGCTGCTTATAGATGAAGATCTTGTTACTCCAAGACTCTCTTGACTTGGTCCACACTGAAGTTCTCCACTAGATAATCTATCTTCATGATCAAGACCTCCTTTTGCTCCTATTGTTGACTCATCATCTACATAATCCATTCGATCATCTGCTACTTGTTCTCCTGTATTTCCTTTACCTAACATAAAACCCCCTATATTTTAATATTCATACTTGATTATTTTACCGTAAATCTCTTTTCTGAAGATTGGTTTTAATATCTAATTAATTTGATTCTTATACAGTTGTACTAAACTGCTCTACAAATTTACTGTAGAAACCTCACGGTAACCCTAGGTAACTTTGATTGCTGAGTAGCAGTGTGTCTTTCTTTTGATTTCTTACTAAATTAAATACTTGCTTAAAAAAGTCAGGATTGCTTTCCGAATGATGTATATAATACAATGCATCTAACTCACATTCCATGTATTCATTACATTAAACTGTATTATAGCTAAAAAGATCTAGCAGAGCAAGAACTCTTTTACATGTTTGAGTATTTTATTTTAGTTTGTATTTTAAAACTAAAGCAGCTCAGTTTCATGTACTTTTATTTCTTTATCGACTGTTATTTTTCTTCTTCAATGCACCTGTGAGTAATGATAACGTGGCAATTAAAGCTTGTAAAGCAATTTTTATATAGCAAGATTCAGCTATTCAATAAAAAGATCGTGGCTAGACCAAAAAATATAAGAGCTGAGAGAATATCAGTTGTTGCTGATGTTAAGATTGAAGACGAAACAGCAGGATCGGATCTTAAACGATGAAGCATTATAGGAATAAAAGTGCCGATAAATGTTGCAATGATCGACATTGCAATCATAGAAACTACGAAAATGATCTCTACTTTTAAACTATGGAACCTTATTGCTAATACTACGAGCGAAATTGTAGATAAAATCACTCCATTTATAAGACCTATTAAAAATTCTTTCATCAGTATTCTTTTTGCATTTTGCTCAGTTAGATATTTTGTTGCAATTGCCCGGATAGTTAGTGTTACTGTTTGGGATCCTGCATTTCCGCTCATTGATGCAATTATTGGCATAATAATTGGTAGTACTATAAAACTTTCTATTACGTTATCGAAAAAGCCAACTACTATAGAACACATTGTTGCAGCTAAGAGGTTAAATAATAACCAAGGTAGCCTTTTAATTATAGTTTTATGTATAGGAGCATTTATATCAGATTTAGAAGATACACCGCTTATTTTAAGTACATCCTCTTCTGCTTCTTGCTGAACAATTTTGATTACATCTTCAATAAGGATTACACCGATAATTTTACCATTCTTATTTACTACTGGGGCTGATAATAGAGAGTAATCCTTAAATATTCTTGCTACTTCTTCTTGGTCCATTCCAGTTTTAATTATTTTTATATCTTGACTCATTATCTCTTTTATTATTGTTTCTCCTGAGTGAGATATTACCTTATTTAAGTTGAAACTACCTATAGGTTCTAATTTCGAGTTAATGATGAAGATTTGGTAAAATGTTTCCGGTATTTTTTTATAATTACGCAAGAATTCCATTAGCTGATTTATCGTCCAATAATATGGAGCTATAACCATATTTTTATGTATCAACCTTCCTGCACTTTCTTCTGGGTATGATAACAATTCCTCTACTAATTTTTGAGTTGCATTGGGTAAATAGTTAAGTATGTTTTCTATAGACTTTCTATCTAAATCTTTCACTATGGCTACTATGTCTTCTATATCAAGAAGCATTAGTAACTTTGCTGTATTTTCTATTCCCAATATTTCTATGACCTCTAATTGTAAATCTGGTACTACATGTACTAAGGCATCACTTAACAGACGTTGATCGAGGATATTAACTAATTTCTCCCTGTGATCACTGATCGAAGTAGATAAAAAATAAGCTAACTGAACGCTATCTATCGTTTTTACAATATTACGAACATTTTCTAATTCTTGATTATCGAGAGACTCTATTAAATCATCAATAGCCTTTTTGTCTAAACCATAATGAGAACTTGTTTTAATATTCATTACTTTACCTTATTTTTTTAATAAATATACACACTTGATTTTATTGAACATTCAAGTATAATAAAATTATTTTGAATTAACTATTATATGGTTAAATTTCTATTTTGTTTGCTGTTATTGTTAGTGATAATAAATATATTAAAGTCTAAAGTATAATGAAAACCCATCCAGAAATCCTTGAATACTTTCAAGGCTTAAATAAAAGTATTTCTCTTATCAGGAGGTGTCTTTGACATAGAAAGATCGAAGTTGCGTCTTGAAGAGCTGGATTCTCAAGCATCGAATGATAATCTGTGGCAAGACAATCAAAAAGCACAAGAAATTTTAAAAGAACGCTCTAAAATTAAGCATGAAATAGAATCGTTTTCAAAATTAGAAAGCGATTACAACGATGCTATCAGCTTGATGAAATCTGCTATTGATGAGAATGATGAAGAATTTTTTTCTGAAGTTGAAAATGAATTAGCCAAGCTAGAGAAATTAATCAAACTTAAAGAGACAGAATCCTTATTTACTGGTGAAGCAGATAATAATAACTGCTTTTTAGAAATCCACTCAGGAGCTGGTGGAACAGAGAGCAATGATTGGGCTGAGATGCTCATGCGCATGTATACAAGATGGGCAGAAATTTATCACAATTTTAAAGTTGAAGTTGTAGAAAAATTAGATGGTGATTCGGTTGGTATAAAATCTACAACAATAAAGATTATCGGAGAAAAAGCTTACGGGTGGGCAAAAAGCGAAAGTGGAGTTCATAGATTGGTTAGAATATCACCATTTGATGCAAATGGTAAACGTCATACCAGTTTTGCAAGTGTAGGAGTAACTCCAGTAATTGAAGATTCAATAAATATTGTTGTGGATGAAAAGGATTTAAAGATCGACACTTACCGTGCTTCTGGAGCCGGTGGTCAGCATGTAAATAAGACTGAAAGTGCGGTACGTATTACACATATTCCAACAGGCGTTGTAGTTCAATGCCAAAATGGTCGTTCTCAACATAAAAATAAAGATGAAGCACTTAAACTACTTAAAGGACGTTTATATCAAATTGAATTGGAAAAAAAAGAACAGAAAATGGCCGAAGAATATGGCAAGAAATGCGATATAGGTTGGGGCAGTCAGATCAGATCGTATGTTATGCATCCGTATCAAATGGTGAAGGATTTAAGGACTGGACATGAAGTTGGCAATATAAATTCCGTTTTTGATGGAAATATAGATTGTTTCATAGTTAGTGTATTGGAGTTAAAATGAGATTTATTAAAAAGCTAAGTTTTATGCTCTGCTAATAAGGGAAAAAGAAAACCAAAACCTATTGAGAAAAATGGAACAATTTTGTGAATATATCTATTATTCAAGTAGCTGATGAAAATGGCAACTCATTTCTTATGGGCACAAAAATGTAATATGAAGAGAAATCTTCGTACATTAAGTTGTAGCCGCGCAACGTCTGCCATTGATGATTATTTCACCTACTGTAACTGCTGCTAAAATAAAGCAGTAATAAACTTGTGTTAACAAAGAAATAGGTGAGACAGAAGCAATGCTACCTGCTAGCAGCAGCTGGGAACCATAAGGCAAAATGCCTTTTGTAACGCAAGCAAAAATGTCTAACAAGTATGCACTACGGTATGACGGAATATTATGCTTTTGCGCGAGCCTTTTTGCAATATCGCCACTTAATAAAATAGCAATGGTATTATTAGCAACTAAAACAGTAAACATAGATGCTATGCCCGCTATTACAAATTCAGCTTTAGTTTTTGTGATATTGCTTTCATCGATAAGTTTGTGTAATGCCTTTTGACCCTGCTTGTACATTATATGACTCAATCCGCCAATAAATAGAGCAAATATCACTATCTCGTTTACTTTTTTGAAACCGTCATATATGTCATGAGAGAGTTGAATGATAGTATAGTCAAAAAAAATCATCCCTAATACACTAGCAACAATTATATTTATAGTTATTGTTACTAAAGTAGTAACTTCAAATAACCCCATGATTATTAAAGAAATATAAGGAATAATCTTTATTACTGATAAATAATCTAAATTTGATGTAGGAATAATTTTTGTACTATCTGCCATAATTGCCAGATAAATAAGCGTTATAATGCTGGCAACAAATGCTACTTTAGAATTCACTTTAAGTTTATCCTTTATCGTGGCCCCCTGTGAAGAAACAGATGCAATAGTAGTGTCAGATATCATTGAAAGATTATCACCAAATACGGCACCTCCAACTACAGTTGCAGTTCCTATTTCAAGACCAAAAGCCCCACTTTTTGCTAAGTTAACAGCTATTGGTACCATTAATACAACAACTCCCATAGACGTACCAATTGCAGTTGATATAAAAGCGGAAGCCAAAAATACTCCAGGCAGTAGTAATCTTGCTGGAAGGAAATTGAGAATTAAATCAGCAACAGTATCTGCACTACCAATTGATTGAGTCACCACAGAAAATGCTCCAGAAAATAGAAAAATTAAACACATAGTAAGGGTGTTTTTATCGCCCATACCCTCGATGACAGCATCGATGTGACGTTGAATTTTACCTGCACTGCATGCAACAGCAAAAAATAGCGCCGGTAGTAGGCAAATTACCGGTGAAACTTGGCGAAGCGGATTATCAATTCCAATAAAGAAAAAATAGACACCACTTCCAAGGTATAAGATTAAAAAAATAACCAAAGGAAAAAAAGCTGTCATTTTACTGCCTTAAAACCTATGATTATAATCAATTAAGTGATTTCAGGCAAGCTTGGTTTTCTGTAAGTTAATAACAGTCCTTTTAGACTCTCAAGTTACGCTATGGAAAATGCGTTGACTATTCTACCATAATATATAGCATCAAAAAATACTCTATAGTATGAGGTAAAGCTATGGTAATGACATATGAACAGTGGAACATAATATTAGGTGTAATTGATCAAGAGGTAAATTTAAGTGAAAACAATGTAATTGAAAGAATAAAAGAGCTATTAAAGGAAGTAAAGATACTAGGGCAAGCAGAAACATTAAGAATGTTAGAAGAGATATCGCATGGATTAGAAGTACCAAACGAGATTCCAAGAGTACAAGAGACACAAGAGCCATTAAAAAAGAGACTAAAGGTGGTAAATGTACCGCAGACAAAAGAAGAAGCAAAAAAGATACTAAAGGAGTCAAGGGTATCAAATGCTCAACAGATGGTAAAAAGAATGCTAAAAAGGTTAGGTGTACAAGAGACATCAGAAGAATCAAAAGCAGTGGCGCTAGAGGATGTGCTAAATGCACGAAAGATCTCAGAAAAGGTACCAGTGGTGCTAGATACACAAAATATAGTAGAAACATTAGGTATACTAAAGAAAAAAAGTGACAATGTGTATAAAGAGTGGGAGAAAGCCAAATTTGATGTAAATTATTGGTTTAAAACAGATTGTTTGCATGAACGCTTTTCATACACGTTATTATATTTAGTTATTGATTTTAAGCTGAGCAATTTAATAGAGGCTATGATTGAAGTAGAAGGAATCAATATTAATGCACCAAGTCCGTTTTTCAAATGGACTGCTTTACATTGGGCTGCCGAAGCAGGTAATATAGAAGTCACACTCAAGCTACTACAAAAAGGGGCAAATGTTAATCAATTGGATTCATCTGAACGAACTGCCTTACATTTGGCTACTGAAGCAGGCGATATAGAAATAACAAAGATCTTAGTAACGAATAAGGTAAATCCTAATGTGAAAGATCTGATGAACTTGACTGCTTTATATGAAGCTGCCAAGAATGGCCATAAAGAAGTAGTAAAGTACTTAATGCAGAATGGAGCAGATGTTAAGAAGAATGGGGCTCTTAAACTTACTCCTTTACATATTGCTGTTGCAAATGCTGATAAAGCATTGGTGGATTGTATAATGAAAAATGATAATAATATTGAAGAAACTATTGAGACAGTGGATGTATTTGGATGGACTCCTTTTTATTGGGCTGTTACAAGGAATAATCCATTAATATTAGAGATCCTATTACAGGGTAAATCACGATGTAAAGCAAGTGTTGATGTAGAGGATAAGTTACTTGGACGATCTCCCTTACATGTTGCTGCTACGAATGGTAATATGGAAGCAGTAGAGCTCTTAATAAACTATGGAGCAGAGGTTAACCTTAAGGATGCATGGGGATGGACTCCTTTTCATTGTGCTGCTGCAGGAGGCAATATAGAAACAATTAATTGTCTAATAAAGAACGGAGCAAGTATTGTGACGAATGATCCACAGAAAATATTATTTTCTATTTGTCCATATAATTATCTAGAAGCAGTAACTACTATAATACAACTTGGAATATGGAAGGATGTGATGAAATTGATGGAAGCTGAGTTTTTACGTTGTGCTGCCGGACATGGTAATACACTAATGGTACATACTCTATTAGAAGCTGGAGTAGATGCTAATGCAGATGATGATTTAGGATCAACTGCTTTACATAAAGCTGCCAAATATAACCATCCGGAAGTAGTAAGGATCTTAATTTTATATGGAGTAGATGTTAATGCACAGGATAGCTCTGGGCAATCTCCTTTAGCTTATGCTGTCGAACGTAGACACTGGATAGTAGTAATGACCTTACTATGTTATCGCGCAAATACTTCATTGCCTGATCACTGTGGTGAAACTGTAAGAGATTTAGCTGAACGTCAAGGTATAAGTAATCTTCTAATGGAAGCAGAAAAAAGAGCACTAGATATACTTGCGTGGCTTAAATTAGAATCAAGTATACTCAGAAACAAAGAATTAATGACAGTGCAACACATAGAATCACATATGTTGAAAGAAATAGAATCACATAATCTATCTATCAGCTTTGAACGTATGATAAGAGATCAAGCTAATCAAATTGAACAATTACAGTATAACGCTAAACTTAATGAAAAAGGAGTAGCACTTATAACTGACCACGTTAAATGTGTGCAGTTAGGGACTAACACTAAAGCGTGTCCAGATGAAATGGATGGAGTAAAAGAACAAATATTACATAGTCCTTACAGGTGGTCATATCGCACTAAAAATGTTAATGTAGGAAGAGTAACATCTTTAGCTAACGGCATTGAGTGTATGAAGTCAGGGCCTAACACTGAAGCGTGTCCAGGCCCTAGTACTAAAGAGCCTAATACTTACCTCTCTATGATGGAGAAACTACCATTAACATCTTCCCCCTCGATGATAGAAAAGTATTCGGCTATTATAGAATCTCCTTTAGGTTTTAACTAATTACGCTCGAATGATAGATGTAGAGGTAACTGACACTGAAAGTACATTGGGTAGAATTGTGTGCTATTAGATTTCAGTGTACGCTACTTTCATTATAAAATTTCTGTAGGTAAGATGTCAGAAGGTATCAAAACCATATTAGTAAAAGACGATAACGTTAGGCTGGATAGGTACATCAGAAGAATCTTTCCTGATCTAAAGCAATCTGTAATTGAAAAATCTTTAAGGAAAGGGTTAATCAAAGTTGATGATTGCAAAGCAAAGTCTAGTGATAGAGTAAATTCTGGACAAACTATAACGCTGAAACACTTGAATTATATTGAGAATGCTAGTTCTGATCGCAAATATAATGAAAAGTTAGTGAATCTACTAAGAGAGAACATATTATATGAAGACGAATATATACTAGCTATAAACAAACCCGCAGGGGTCATCGTTCAAGGTGGCGTAAAAGTAAAGATTAGCATTAGTGATTTGCTTGACCAAATAAGAGAGAGAGAAATATTTAAAATTGTTCATAGGCTGGATAGGGATACAAGCGGAGTAATAATATTCGCACGCAATGCCAGCGTTGCCAAATACCTTATGGAAGAATTTAAAGGACGGAGGATAAAAAAAACTTACCTAGCATTAACTTCTGGTATGCCGAGCAAAGATAATGGAACAATAGACTATCCGTTGGTGAAAAAATATATTTCAGGACAAGAAAGAGTGGTCATTGACGAAGACTCACCGCAGAATGCCACTACACACTTTTCAATTGTGTCAGGGCTAAAACACAATGTCGCTTATCTAAAATTACAACCAATTACTGGTAGAACCCATCAGTTACGTGTACATTTAGCTCATATAAATTGCCCTATTCTTGGTGACGGTAAATATGGCGGTAAAAAAGCTTTTATTGATGGAGTAGCAAATCAGATTCACCTGCATTCATATTCTTTGTCTTTAAAATTGCCAAATAATAAAGAAGTCACTATTACTGCTCCTGTCCCTAAACATATCGAAAAATCTATTGAAGCGCTATCTTTTGACTGAAGCGATTTCACCAATCAACTTTTCTGTCTTTGGCTTTGATTTGAAGCACAGATATTAGGCTAATTAATGCGCAGGTGGTAAGATAAACACCTGCTGCAAGTTTTGTTTCAGTTTTTTCTATAAGCCACATGCATATCGATGGAGAAAGGCCACCAAAAATACCTGCAGATATATTATGTGCTAGGCTGAAGCCAGTGCATCTAACTTTTGTTGGAAATAATTCGCAGGCAAGAGAATTATATATTCCAAAAGATGCACCTATCGGTATGCTCATCAACAGAAAAGTGAATGTTATAATATAGTGATTATCATATGATAATAGCGAAAGTACCGGCAAGCTAACACAAGCTAAAGTTACTAATGTAGGAATTATCACATTTTTTCTTCCAATTTTATCAGAAAGTATTGCAAACAGCACTGCAGACGTTCCAAATGTGATTTCAACCATGATCCTTACTAGATTTTTAATATCAATGCCTGAGAAGGTAAGTTCTTTGACAGATATGTTATAAAACATAATTACCGAATAAACGATTGCATTTTGGGCAATACCAAGTCCAATTGCTAATATAAATGCTTTTTTGTAGGTTTTGATTAGTTCAAAAAATGGAGAACTAGATAAGCTTTTATTTTTGTCATGAGTTTTATACGCTAAACTCTCTTCCATTATGTATCTTATTAAAAAACCTATCATACCCATAACAAAGCAGAAATAGAAGAGCAACCTCCAGCCCCAAATTTCATAATTTTCACCTGTAAACTTTTTGCAAATAGCTATCATTACAAAGCATGTGATAGAACCGAGAGCACCACTAAACGCTTTCATGCTCCCTAAGAATCCTAGATTTTTTTTATCGCTTGAATGCTCTATTAAAAAAGCAGAGTTAACACTTGTTTCTCCACCTGCTGCCATTCCTTGTACTATCCTACAAAACAGAAGCAGTATAGGAGAAAATATTCCTATTTCTCTAAAGCTTGGTATAACCGCAATTGCAGTAGACGATATCGAAGCCAATATTACGGAAATCAGCAAAATTTTCCTCCTACCGTGCTTATCTCCAATGTAACCAAAAATAAACGCACCAAGTGGTCTAAATCCAAAGCCAATTGCAAAACTGCCAAGAAATTTGATTGTGCTCAAATAATCATTTTCTGAAGGAAAAAAAACGTTGCTTATTATATGAGTTAAAACTCCAAACAGAGTTACTTCATACCATATAATCATATTGCAGATTATGCTTGATAGTATTGCTTTTTGAATATCGTTCATGACTTCCAGCTTACCACACTCCGCTATAAAAATTTTTATTCAATAACATTTAAAGACAACTCACGTAAATGTTTATTGTCCACTTTAGAAGGAGCACCCATTAGAACATCTTCTCCTTGCTGATTCATAGGAAAACAGATTACTTCACGAATGTTTGGTTCATCGGCAAGTAGCATAACCATTCTATCAACCCCCGGTGCTATTCCACCATGAGGAGGAACACCGAATCTGAATGCACGAACAAGCGCGCCGAATTTTGTATCAACTTCTTCTTTGCTATAACCTGCAATGGCAAAAGCCTTATACATAATATCCAACTTGTTATTACGAATCGCCCCACTTGACAGCTCTATTCCATTGCAAACAAGATCATATTGGTAAGCAAGGATGTCCAGCGGATCTTTTTCTTCTAAATCTTTCAAGCCACCATGTGGCATGGAAAATGGGTTATGAAAGAAATCTATTTTTTTGCTTTTATCATCATATGCAAAATATGGAAAATCGATGACCCAGCAGAATTTGAAGATATTGTCATCTATAAGACCCAGTTCTGATCCCAAAAGAGTACGCACTTTCCCTGCAATTATTGCTGCTTCATTTTCCTTATCAGAAGCAAAAAATACACTATCTCCAGGTTCTATATTTGTTATTTCTTTTATGGAATTTAACCTATTGTCATCAAGGAATTTAGCAATTGGTCCTTTTGCAATGCCGTCCTTATCAAATGTTATATACCCAAGACCTTTAGCACCTAATTCTTTTTGTGCATGTTCTATTTTTTTATCAAAAAAGCTACGAGGTTCTTCTGCTGTTTTAGGAGCAGGAATGGCTCTCACTACCATACCACGCTCGATATTGCTTTTGAAAATATTGAACTCTGAATCACGGAAAATTTCTGTTACATCACTAATCAATAGTGGATTGCGCAGATCTGGTTTATCAGAACCGTATTTGAGCATTGCGTCTTTGTATGTAATGTGCAGAAAATCTTCATCAACTGATTTTCGAGAAAATTTGGCAAACACTTTATATAAAGTAGACTCAATAACCTGAAATATATCCTCTTGAGTTACAAAAGACATTTCAAGGTCTAGCTGATAAAACTCCCCAGGAGAACGGTCAGCCCTTGCGTCTTCATCACGAAAACAAGGTGCAATTTGAAAATATTTATCAAACCCCGAAACCATAAGCAACTGCTTAAAAATCTGCGGAGCTTGTGGTAATGCATAGAATTTACTAGGATTTAGTCTGCTTGGCACTAAGTAGTCACGTGCACCTTCAGGAGAAGAGGCAGTAAGTATTGGAGTTTGAATTTCCAAAAATCCTTGCTCTATCATGAGCTTCCTGAGTTCTGCGATGATTTGTGAGCGAAGAATAATGTTATTGCGGACTTTTTCTCGCCTTAAGTCAAGAAAACGATATTTAAATCTCATATTTTCTGGGTATTCTTGCTCACCGGCAATGCTTGCCAATATACTCCTTTCTTCTTTTGCTATTTCTTCATCACAGTGGAACTCAACTTGCGATTCAACTTGTAAATTACTAACTATAACTTCAATTTCTCCTGTGGAAATAGAGCTATTTACCGTATCTTCAGTTCTAGCTTTGACTATTCCTGTGACAGTAATCACACTTTCTGATTTTAAATTTGAAATTTCATCAAAAAAGTCTTTGTCATTATTGAATACCAGTTGAGTAATTCCATAAAAATCTCTTAAATCAACAAAGATTAGGTTACCATGGTCACGTTTACGGTACAGCCACCCAGAGAGAGTAACTTCCTTTTCTACATCATTCTTCCTTAATTCATTACACGCGTGAGTTTTATAGCAGTTCATTTAATTGAAATTTCTAGAATACAGAAAGATTATAAAATAAATTAACCTTTGGGCAAGATAATATCTAAAGATCCTTTACAAACACTTCCAATTTGGATATAATTTCTTTGATTGTGTGTGTTGAGGTGTATTTATGAATCCTGAAGAACTACAGAAAATTCTAGCTGAAAATAAGAAGAAAGATTCTGTATTAAAAAAGCTTCTTAGAGCTGTTAAGGAGAATGACTTAGAAAAAGTAAAATCAATTTTTGAGAAAAATAGCTCTATTATTAAAGATGTTGTTGCTGAGATTAATTCCCAAAATGGTACAAATTTATTAGGTTATGCTGTTGATAGTAAAATGGCTAAATATCTAATAGAGCAAGGTGTAAAATTCATCACTGCAGTCGGAAAGGCAGTTATGAAAAAAGATTTAGAGTTAGTCAAATCAATCTGTCAGATGAATAAATCAATAGCTAAAAATGAGTTACAGCAAGATTCTAAGCCACTAGAATCTGCAACTTATGATCACAAATTTAATGATAAAATTGCAAGGTATTTGATTGAACAAGGTGCAAATCCTAATGCAACCGATAAGTGTGGTCGTTGCTTACTTCATCTGCAAATTGCACGAGGCAATTTAAAAGGAGCTAAGGCTTTAATAGAAAACGGTGCAGATGTAAACATAGTAAATCAAGAACAGGATGGCTATTGGAGACCAGGCATAGATGCTAATGCACTGAAGGGTCAAACTGCGTTGCACTTTGCAATTAGAGTATACAGAAATAATAAAGACCTAAATCCTGAAAAAGCTAATAGAGCTTTAGAATTTATAAGTTATTTAATAGAAAAAAAAGCAAACTCAAATATCAAAGATTGTAATGAAAAAACTCCTCTAGATACTGCTATATTTTTTGACACTCCAGAGATAGTAGAATTATTAATAAAAGCTGGTGTTGATCTTAATGCTGGAAAGAAAAAAGCAGAAGATGTTTTAAATTATGCTGTTACTGTAGGGCATATAGATATAGGGAAAGCTGCAATTCGATATATTTTGGAACATAACTCACGGTCAAATAAACTAGATCTTCTTAATAATCAAGAAGAGTTATCAGTCTACTGGGACGAATATAAAGCTCAAGTTAAAGAACTTCATGATATAGTGGAAGATAGAATTGACTTGACTGGTGATGGCTCTACCCGTCCTATAATGAGAACAATAAATGGCTTTTTAGATCATGAAAGTAGAAAAAATCTAGTAAAATCATCATTCATATCTAGTGCTGAGGCACCAGAAAATTTTTGTCCGAGAAAGCTGGCTGTTATAAGTGTAGCTGCAATAACCTGTGCTTTAGCGATATACTTTCTTGCTCCATTAATAATGGGTTCCTCTATTGGGGTTGGCACTCAATTGGCATTAGGAGCTGTAGGTGCAGTTGTAGGTGGTGGAATTGGAATCTTGACCAATGTGGCAATAGATCAATGCTACGTTAATTTAGCTGCTCAGAAAGCTGACTAAAATTAAAGCGTCATAGATTGCTAAAACTCCATAATTGTGTAGTAATATAATATTACTTTCCTCAAGCCTTTAGCTCCTCAAACACTTCACTTGCTCTATTTAAAACAGAGTCAGGAAAACCAGCAAGTTTTGCTACATATATTCCATATGACTCATCTGCAATGCCTTCAATTACTTCATGTAGAAAGATAACCTCTCCGTTCCATTCTTTTATTTTCATACAAAAACATTTCACATTTTCTAAGTATTCACCTACTTTAGTTAATTCATGATAATGAGTTGCAAAAATGGCGCGGCACTTATTTACATTGTGAATATGTTCAATCACTGCCTGTGCAATAGATAATCCATCATACACTCCTGTGCCCCTACCAATTTCATCAAGTATCACCAAGGAACGATCTGTTGCCTGATTTACTATCGTTGCTGTTTCGATCATCTCTACCATGAAGGTAGAATAACCAGCTGTTATATTATCTGTTGCACCAACCCTGCTAAATATCTTGTCAATCACTCCTATATGTGCACTCTCTGCTGGCACAAATGACCCCATGTGAGCTAAAACTGCAATGAGAGCGTTTTGCCTCAAAAAAGTGCTTTTTCCCGCCATATTAGGCCCAGTAATTAGATGTATACCAGCTAAATTGATGCTATTTGAAATGAATTTATCGTTAACTTCAACCACTGGATGTCTTCCACTACAGATATTGAACTCTTTACTGTCATCGATAATGGGTTTTACGTAATTATTTTGCACTGCGAGCTCCGCAAACGTGGCTCTAATATCAAGTTTTGCCAAAGCATTTGCAGCAAGAGCAATTTTTTCAGATTCTTTAGCGACTTTACTATATAGTTCACTAAAAATTTTCACTTCTAAGCCGATTGCAGCATCACGTGCCGTAAGAATTTTATTTTCTAGTTCTTTCAATTCATTAGTAGTATAGCGCATGCTATTTGCTAAGCTTTGCCTATGAATAAATATATCCGAAGTTATTTTGTGATTTGCCGACACTTCAACGTAATAACCAAGTATATTGTTGTGTAATATTTTGAGTGCAGCAATGCCAGTTAGGTCGCGATAAGACTCACGGAGCTTAGTTACCAACTTGTTACTGTTGTTCAATATATAATATAATTCGGATAATTCTTGATCATATTTTGGATTGATAAATCCTCCTTCTTTTACAGAACTGAGGTTGTTATCAAGTATAGCGCTGTTTAGAAGCTCGAATAGATCTTTATGATTACCAAGACTTTTATGTATTGTGCTTAGTTCACTCTCGTCACTACTTATCACCTGAGTAGTAAACACTGGTTCCTTTTCTCTGGTTAAGCACTGGAATGATATCTGAGAGTTAATTGCTGGTTTTTCACTTAAACAATAATTATGCAAGGTAGACAGAAACTCAGATAACTCTAAAGTTTTTCCTAGGCCTATTTTTAATAGGTTCATATCCTTTGGTGAACCACGTCCTAGTATTAAGCGCGATAAAGACCTCTCAATATCCGGAATGTTAGATAATATCTCTCGTATTTTTCTGCGTGGCTCATGATTATTTACAAAAAATTGAGCGGTGCTGAGCCTCAAATTGATTGCCTTGGAGCAAGCAAGTGGTGAAGCGAGCATTTGTTTGAGCAGGCGTCCACCAGAGGCTGTAACTGTGTGATCAATAACTGAAATTAGTGAACCTTTCTTTTCACCAAATTGAGTTGTAAACAACTCAAGATTTCTCCTTGCTGAAGCATCAATAAGCATGAAATTTTGTTGCTTATAGGTTTTTGGGAATTCAAGCCTTGGAATGGAGCCCCTTTGTGTTACTCTGACATATTCAAGCAGTGCACCGCACGCCATGATTTCTACTTTGCTGAAATTTCCTATACTACCAAGTTCCCTGATTTTATAAAACTCGCATAACGTTCTGTGAGATTTACTATACTCAAAAAAACTCTGTGCGTGTTGTGTAATTGATATTTTATAATTTTTTAAAATCGATCTAATTTTTTCGTCCTCAATGAATTTTTCAGAAATTAATAATTCTCTTGGTGATATACGCAATAAATCGCTATCTAGAGCTTTCAAATTCGTTAAAGTGTGAAAAAATTTTCCCGTTGATAATTCAAGCCAACTAATAGCATATTTGTCATTTTGCTCAACTATGGACGCGAGATAATTATTGCTTTTATCCTCCAGTAGCGAATCTTCTATAATTGTACCTGGAGTTACAACTCGTACTACATCACGTTTTACTATGGATTTATAGCCCCTCTTTTTTGCTTCATCAGCAGTTTCTAATTGGTCACAGATTGCCACTTTGAATCCTAAATCTATTAGCTTATGCAGGTAAGATTCACTACTGTGCGCTGGCACTCCACACATTGGTATTTCTTGCCCATTTGAATTGCCCCTCTTGGTTAGCACTATATTCAGCAATTTCGCAGCTTTAATAGCATCATCGAAAAACAACTCATAAAAATCTCCTAGCCTATAAAATAGCAGATGATCCTTGTATTGAGCTTTCAAATTTAAATATTGCTCCATTACAGGGGTATTTTTTTCTCTTATTAAGTTCATAACATTTTTAAATATGTTAGCAGCAAACCGCTTACTCTGGTGTTGGTTATTTTATTATGGATCAATAATTTTTTTTAGCTATAGTACAAAAACAAATAGTTTGAGGTAGAATTATGGAATATGAACGGTTGTTAAAAATATTAAGGACAATAAGTGACTTAAATGAGAACAATATAATCGAAAGGGTAAAAGAGGAATTGGAAAAAGAAGATCCAGACACGTATAAAAAGTGGCAAGATAATGGATTTAACATAAATTATACATTCGATGATCAAAGTACATTGTTACATATAGCTGCTAGAAATGATCTTGTAAAGATAGCAGAGCTTTTAATAAAAAAAGGGGCTAATGTTGATGCAGTAAATAAAGTTAAGAGAACTCCTTTACATGCTGCTGTTCTCTTTTGTTATACAGAGGTAATAAAAGTTCTCATAGAAAACGGGGTTAATGTTAATGTAGCAGATCAAAATGGGTGTACTCCTTTGCATTGTGCTGCTCACAATGAAAATAAAGAGATAGTAGAACTCCTATTAAACAAGGGGGCTAATGTTGATGCAGTAGATCTGGCTGAGAGTACTGTATTACATCATGCTATTTCTGCTGAAAATTGCCAAGTGGAAATAGTAAAAGCTATCATACAAAAGGAAGCTGATGTTGACATAGCGGATAAATACGGGCGTACTCCATTATCCTGGGCTATTAGAAATGGCTATTCAGAAGTAGCAAAAATTCTACTTGAAAACAAAGCAGATCCTTTATTGGGACATAAGAGTTTTAACACATTAAAACTCTTGATTGAATTAATAAAAAATGATTTTAAGCACTCTAAGAAAGCAGAAGAAACACAGCAACAAGAAGATGATGAATATGAATTGATTAAATACTCGTTGCTACTTCGCAATGACTGCTCCTTAACGGATGTTGTCGAAAGAAGTGCATTTGGCAAGCTGATATCTACGTGGCTTGTTGACATGTCCAACTTAACAGAGAGTCAGAAGGAGTTGAATAAAAAATTCTTAAGTACTTTTAAAGACTTTCCACATATTACTTATAAGGATTATAAGAAGGATGTTGAAAAAATTAAAAAATTTTTACTAGATCATAAAAGTAATCAAGATCTAAAAACCATTCTCAACCTTAAAAGAGGAGAATCTAAACTGACAATACTGCATATTCTATCAAGTATGGAATGTAGCAATTCAGAAGAATGCATAGATTTACTGTTGAATTCAGGTGCTGATCCTAATGAAAAGGACGACACAGGAAGAACGCCTTTGCATTATGCTACTCGTTCTGGTCATTGTGATACAATTATCAAATTGCTTCTAAGGAAAGGAGCTAATCTTGATATAAAGGATAAAAAAGGTAAAACCCCAATAGAATTTACAGTTAATAATCCCAATCTTAATATTAAAGAGTACTTTTTAACTGATGATGTTATTGATGGAATTTTTCGTAAAAAAACACAAATTGACCTTAATGGAAAAGACGAATGTATAAATTTATGGAGTGATTTCACGCTAGATGACCAAAATCCATTGAAATATTTAGATTCATTAAATGAAGCTCAAGATATAAATCAGCTAGAACAGATTGTAAATGAAGCTATAAAATCTAGTGTAAGGCTCAATTTTACTTATAAGGGAGATATATATAAAAATACTTATGAAAGTAATTATAATTTTACAGATTATATAATAAAAAGAATTAGTGAATTAGAAGAGAGTTTCCAAGATGTAAGGAACATAGAAGTTGCTAGTCGCATAGTATGTAATTTGGTAAAAAGAGGTGCAGTACTTAAAACTCTAAGCAGTATAATTGTAATTGATAAACTAGAGAAGTTTAAAGACCACAAAGCTAATCTGAAAGAAGCACGTAAAAGCTATATACATTATTCTCTAAGGTTTTTGGAAGCTGCAAAAAATGCAACTACTGGTAAGGTAAAAGAGGCAAAAATGGACAGCTTCACTTTCTACTGGAAATACTCAAAGAATAGTGTAGTCGAGGTTGCAAAAGTCACAAATGAAACAGATGAAAGCACAGGATTTCGAAGAGACGTGATAGCAATCGGTGAAAGCGAGATAGAAATTTTAACGGAAGGTGGGGTAAGAAATTATACTGACCTTATAGGTAATATAGTACTAACTTTTCATACTGATTTGGGAAAAGTAGATGTTAGATTGTATCCTGATATGGAAGATAAAAACAAAATTATAGTAGAAGTGAGTAACAAGGAGAAAATATTGGAAAAGTTTAAAAATTATAAAGAAGAGTTAGGTGAGAACTGCTTGCTTGGTGGTTCTTCTGTCTACGACGCTATTAAGCAGGGATATTTTAAAAGGCCTGAGGAAGTTTTAGAAAAAGATTCCATATATCATGGAAGTTCTTCATTAGAAAATATATCTTTATTTTCTATTGTACAACAGAACACAGAGAAAATTCGCTCGCGAGGTTAGTGTTGCTTAGCTTAAGTTTAAATTGCCAAAAAATGCAAACTTTATGATACTGAAGGAACTACTTTTTTGCTAGAAGAAAAAGCAGCAAGTAGTGAACCAAAGGCGATGAGAAAAGATCCAAGCCAAATTATAGACATTCCTGGTTTATAGTGTACTTTGGCTGCGATTTTGCTCTTACTCTTATCAATCTCTCCAATTACAACATAAATATCAGAAAATAAATTGTGATAGATACTGCTTTCAACATTTTTCTGACCTTCCGCAAGGTAAAATCTATATTCAGGAGTTACATCACCTATTACCTTACTATTAAGCAAATTCCTGATATCCATTGTACCTCTTACTGCATGGAAGTTTTTTTCTTTTATAAATTCAATGTTTCGTAAAGTGACTTTGAATTTATTGACTGTTATGCTGTCTCCTATTCCCAAGTAGTTTTCTTTTTTTTCCTGCCAACCTACTGAGCAGGCTATACCAAGCACAAGGATTGCCACTCCAGCATGAGCAAGCATCATTGCATAGTAGGATTTAGAAACTCTTCTTGCTAATAAAATTGATTCGCTTTTAAATAAACGAATTCTTTTACTGTATGCTTCTAAAACAAAGATTAATAATGCTATGGAGATAGTAATTGATAGCACAATTATTAGCTCCATGTGAAAGATAAACGGCAAAATAGCTGCAGCACTGCAGAATGAAAATCTATATTCGTGAAATATTGGCAATAGACTATTTCCCTGCCAACTGAAGTATTGCCCTATCATGGTGAGCACTAGAATAGCTAGTGCAATAGAGTTAAATAAAGAATTGTAATATGGTGCTCCAACTGAAATTAATTCACCGGTTAAATACTCAAGCACTGTAGGGTATAAAGTGCCAACGAACACGATGAAAAAGGTAGTGATGAATAATAAATTGTTCATCAGCATCATCGTAAGGCGTGAAAAGAATCTTCTACCCTCTGTCACTTGAGTAGCAGATTTCTTTTCAGATTCCAATATCGAATACTGGAAAGATGTGTGATTCTTTCTCGTAAACACTACAAATATTACTAAGCTACTGACTGTAATTACACCAAGTAGCGCTAATATATATAGTCCATATCTTGGGTCATCTGCAAACGTGTGCACTGAGGTGAGTATTCCTGAGCGGACTAGAAATGTTCCAGTTACACTCAATATAAAAGTTGTAAGCGTAAGTAAAATAGCGAAATTCCTTAAAGTATTGAAATTTCTTACAACGAGCAACAAATGTGTCAGCGCCACTGCAATTAGCCACGGCATCAAAGAAACGTTTTCCACTGGATCCCAGAACCAAAATCCACCCCAACCGAGTTCACGATATGCCCACCAGCTACCCAAGCTGATGCCCAAAGTGAGCAGCGACCAAGAAATAAGTACCCAAGGCCTGACAATTTTAGCCCAAACATTTCCTTCAGTATTTAAAATTAATCCAGCTATAGAGAGCGAAAAAGGAACGCTAAATCCAAGGTACCCCAAATATAATATCGGTGGATGAATAGCAAGGCCTATATCCTGCAATATCGGATTAAAACCAAGACCATCTGTTTCGATGCCTGGCATTTTAGTGAAGGGGTTTGATTCAAGTAAAGTGAACAGTAAAAAACAAAAGCAAATCAGCCCATGAGTGATAAGAGATATTTTTTTTAATTTACTACCACTAGTTCGTTCTGGTGTCATGCAAGTAGCTGACGCTGGAATCCAGTTTTTATTACACTGCCATTTGATGTACTCATTTGCAATTAAATTGTCTGGATCCCAGTTTCTGGGCACTGGGATGACAGAAGGTATATAAATATCCATTAGTAATAAATACATGACAAGCACTAAGGTCCAAAGCAACATAGACCCTTCTTTATTTCCCCAAACACCACAAATCTTATAGATCAAAGGTTTTGTTGTGTGTGAGTGGTAATATACGTTTTCAAGTGAGAAATCATTTTTAATGTGGCAGTAGATCAAAATAGCCATTGATGCTGACACACAAAAAAATATGGCAGAGGAGACGAATCGGTAAGAACTAAACGGTAGAAACAAATACGTTAAAGATAACAAACAGGCTACCAATAACAATATATTCCCAAATTCAGGCATAAGATTCATATAATGATACTACTAATAATAAATTGGGAGTTAAAGTTTTAATATAGGAACAAAGTTAATCTTCAATTATATTAATAGTAAGTAAAAATTAAGCATTAAGCTTTTATACTTTATATTATATAACATTAATATTGTGAGGTAATATTATGGGCACAACTAAGATTAGTGAATTTCTATTCAATATAAAAGGTAAAGTGGCAAAACAACATGCTGAACCAATAATTGAAAAAAATCTCTATACTATTTTAGGATTCAAAGATGTAGAAGATTTAGAACATAAGACAAGTAAGTCCGTTAACAAAAAAATTTGGCAATCATTTGTTGACTGCTTTGCAAAAGAAATAGATTATGCAGCAACTAAGCAAGTTGTAAAAAACGTTGTTTGTAATATTGCCAAAAGTGCCCAAGGCAATGCTTTTACTGAAGCTGAAAGCTTGATCTTAAACGACAAACAAGATAATAAAAAGAGAGAAAGAGCGATTAAAAAAGCTACTAGTATTTTAAAAAAAATCAATCCAGAAAAAGCCTTCAATGAACTTTCAGTAATAAAAAAACAAGCCGAAGATTTTTTACAAACCGATTTTTATAAGGCGCAGAGCAAACCACTGCCAGGATTTGCTACATCTGGTGCGCAGCTTTTTGCGGAAACTTTGAAATATATAGAAACACTAGAAAAATTATCAGAAGTTAAAAAGGAAGATTTAACTAAGAGTTTCCTATTAAATTATATTAGTTCACTGAACAAAAAGTATCCTAAATCACAAGGTAAAAGAGAAGATGCTATACGAATACTATCAAGCGATGAGTTGAAGAATTTTTATAATAAAGGTGTAGAGGAAGGAATACTACAACCGCTGGTATCATATAAAGAATGCAGAAATCTGTATGATAAAATGAGCCAAACAAAGAATGAATGTATAATCAAAAAAGAAGAACATGAGAAAGCAAGTAAGTCAATAACCAGTATAATTAGTGACATAAAAAAATGTAGAGAAGCAGTCCTTAATTGCAAAAATTTTCAGAGCTCCTACATAAAGGAAAAAGCAGAACACCCATTTAGAGGCACCTCATGTCAAAAAATGATTGATATATATCAAGAGAGAATTGCTGGATATCAGGAAAAAATTCGTCAAAACCTAAACCAAATAAGAGCAATATTAAAAGATACGCCGCAAGATGTGGAAGAATTTAAGGAAATAATCAATTGCGTGCATGAAGCAGAGCAGTATGATGAAATTTTTGATTCGGCTTTAATTTGTTTACCGAACATACAGAATAAGCTAGATATTCAACCAGAAAATCCCCTAACAGAACTCAGAGCTTCACAAATTAACGTTGAAATTGAGCTAACTAGGCTCTGTGAACAAAATATTAGAGTAAGCATGTGAGTGCTTCAACAAAATTCAAAAAACCAATAAAGACCTCATAAGTCTTATCAAAACAGGAGATTTCTAATAGTGGCAAATAACATGTATTTGCCACTATTACGCCACCTAAATCACACATTGTCTTCCAGAAGGAAAATTTTTGTTCCACTGGCAACCACCTCATGTATAGCTTTACTTCCATAATAAGAAAAATGGCAAAAGCAATTTTAGATCTACTCTAATAAAAGCCTATTTTCCTTGAAACTAAAATAGCTACTAAATGTGATAATAATATGATCTATTAATTCTATTCCTATGCTTTTGCAAGCTTCTGCAAGCTGTCTAGTGATACCAAAATCCATTACTGACCGAACAAATAAGAAACATTACAAACTCGTTTAATAGTAGTACTGGAAATATTGACAATAAAATTACACAAAACATCTTCAAGTAAACCTATGGTATCGTAGATACTATTGCGTAAAGTATTGTATTTGATATATTGCCACAACCTTTCAACAGGATTCAGTTCCGGTGAATAAGGAGGCAAGTATATGATGGTAATGTTTTCCTGAATTTTCAAACTTTTTGATCTATGCCAACTTGCACAATCCATTACAAGAAAGGCTTCTTTCGTGCCTAAATCTTTCGACATCTGCTCCAGAAATATATTCATACAATCAGTGTTTACATATGGAGCAAGTAGGCTAATTTTCTTACCACTTCTTGGATTTACCGCACTGTAGATATAGAAATTTTGTCTACCAATTTTCATTTTAACCTGTGTTCTGACCCCTTTTTTAAACCATCCGTGTCCGATTTTTGAATGAGTTCCAAATCGTGATTCATCAAAAAAATACCTCCTTTTCAGGGTGGGAATTGACTATTTTATTGAAGTATTTTTTAAACTCTTCTTGCTTGTTTTTATCTTGTTTATGGTGAATTGGCCTCGGTGTTATGTAAGAGCCTGTTCATAATCTTTTCAGAAGCAAAGCAGCGAAAGCAAGAACGACCATTTGCAGGCTAGTGTTGAGTTTCCGCTCGCAATTTTTCCACAATCGCCTACATTTTTGCAACCAAGCAAAAGATCTCTCAACAACCCATCTTTTCGGCAATACGACAAAGGTGTGTAATTCGTTTCGCTTTATTACTTCAACGGTAGCGCCAATAGTTGCTTTTATTTGTGTTGCAAAATTTTCTCCTGTGTAGCCAGCATCAACTAGTATATTTTTAACTTCAGATAGGTTTTCTTTAGCATTTTTAACCATTCTCACAGCGCTACTACGATCAGTTATTTCTGCCGTTGTTATATAAATTGCGTGGGGTAAACCTTGTGTATCTACCGCAATATGGCGTTTTATTCCTGAAACCTTTTTGCCTGCATCATAGCCTTTTTCTTCAGCAGTATCTGCATTTTTTACGCTTTGTGCATCAATTATGCAGAAGCTGGTTTTTTCTTTCCGACCATTGTTTTGTCGGACCACGCCAACTATTTTTTTTTAATACCAGCTCCAGAACACTTTCTTTATTTGCATCTGCTTTTTCACTCCACTTCTTAAAATAGTCGTAACAATTCCGCCATTTTGGAAACTCTTTTGGTAACATTCTCCACTGGCAGCCACTTTTTAAGACGTATAACACTCCACAAAATACATGATATAAATCAAGTGTTCTTGGCTTTGTCCTCTTCCTGCAAGACTCCAGATCTGCTACAATAATCTCAAACTTTTCTCGACTTATATCACTTGGATATAAACTTCGCATATCCTACTTTATATACTTTATCCTCTCATTCTATCCCTTTTTTGAGATCACGTACAGGCTCTAAGAAAACTTCATCCTTTGTATCTCACGGTGCACTGTTGATTTGCTAATGTTTAGGCCAAATTCCTCTGAGATTTTTATTTGCACTTCCTTAATAGTAATATTTGGATTTCTTTCTACCCATATTTCAATTTGCTCACGTTGATTTTTGTTTAATTTGCTTTTTCTTCGCCGCTGAGACGGGGAAAATAATCTTTCTACTCTACCAAATTTTAGATGCTTTATCCATTCAGTCAAAGCAGTCCTTGAAATTTTACATATTCTTGCCACAGCGCTTATACTACTTTCTTTTCCTGCTATCACCGCTTGTAACTTTTTTGAAACATATGCGTTATTTCTGACCTTTTTTAACATTTCTTTCGCCAAATTTACAACTTTTTCGTCTAATAGTTTTGACCTTAATGCCATTTATACCTCTCTATTTTATCTACTTTAGTATCACTTCTTTCCCATTATTGTCTATCTGTTCTTTATATAGTGGGAATTGGTATGAGAAACATATCGCTACTTGAAGGCTGTATATCTCCACTTGGGTGATTGTGGGATATTACAATCGATGTTGAGCCAATCAAAAGAGCGCGTCTTATGATCTCTCTAACGTAAATAGGAGTTTGATCTACTGTACCAAAGTTCTGCAGATCTTCCGCTATTAGACGATATCTTTTATTCATATAGATGACGCGAAAATTTTCTTTATTAAGGCTTCCTATACTTACTTTTAAATAATCAAGCAAATTTTCCCAGTTATTGATTATAGGTAGGTCCTTTATTTCTTCTCGTGCAGAACGAACAAAAGCCTGTTTAACACAAAAGATAGCAGATATAGCTGCATTACTAATTCCTTCGATATTCTGCAGTGCTTCTAAATCGGCATTAAAAACCTTATTCAAACTGCCGAAAATTTCTATCAAATTCTTTGCTACTGGCTTTACATCGATTCTACTATATGCTGAATATAAAATATGTTCTAAAATCTCATAATCAAGTAATGATTGTCCGTTATCTAAAATAATTCTCTCTCTTAGGCGCTTTCTATGACCTTTTTTGTAATCTTTCATTATTCATGAATTGCTTATCTCTTATAATAAGAAATTGAATTTTTAAGTAAAATATTTAATAAAACACATGAAGCATAATTGTAAATTTTTGAAGACAGCAAATGAAAGTAGCCCCTCTCTTATCATCCCCTGCTCCCTCCTTCTTGTCATTCAAGTAGCCTCTATCCCAGTGTCCCTTCTATATATTATCCCAGTGCTCCTTATATGTCATCCCAGTGCTTGACACTGGGATCCAGCCTTTCTTCCAACAAAAACCTAGCATAACTTTTGTGCTCAAAAAATTTCCAGCATCAAGTGCTGGAATGACATAGTGGAATGTCATGAAAATAGCCCCTTTGATGTCATTCCAGTGCTTGACACTGGAATCCAGACTTTAATTGTTATACTTGTAAATAACTCTGGTAAGAACAAATGTTCATCTCAAATGCAGTATTTTTGTTGAAATAGCTCAACTGGATCCCAGTGTCAAGCACTGGGATGACACCTCAAATATTAATAAATTTACTAGTTATAAAAAAGGCAAAAAAATCCCCGTGTAACGAGTTTTGACCCTATAATAATGTAAATTGGCGCTGTAATAATGTGCTAACGCTTAAAATAAGCGCGATTTGGCTGAATGTAGAAAAAATAAAAAAGACATGCAGCCGCTATAATTTTTATGTAATTTGCCAATAAATATCTGAGTTTTTTACTGAATTTTTGTTGTTGAACCCGCGCGGATCGAAAACAAGGATAAATACTCTTATTGTCATAATAAGGGAGCTGGCACAGTTTGTCAAGGAAGTTTTATGCAAGAGATCTATTGAAATACTCCTGCAAAATCATACTATTAATTAGTACACTATAAATTTAAAATTATAAATATGTTAAGCAAATTAGTAACTTTGCTATTAATTTTTATACTCCCTTTTAATTCGTACTCATATCAGTTTAGAACTAAAGCAAAGCAAGCAGTTGTTTTAGATTTAGCTTCAGACTCTTTCATTTTTGACCATAATTCCAGTGAAAAAATGGCCCCATCTTCAATGAGCAAGTTAATGACTTTATATGTAGCTTTTGATTATCTAAAAGCTGGAATAATAAATATGGAAGATAAATTTCGAGTAAGCAGAAAAGCGTGGGAAAGAAAAGGCTCTTCTATGTTTTTGAAAGAAGGTCAATTTGTTACGGTAAAAGAATTACTTGAAGGAGTTACAATCGCCTCAGGTAATGATGCATGCATAGTGCTAGCTGAAGGTATTGCAGGATCAGAGGAGAATTTTGTTGCTGAAATGAATGAAGTTGCACAAGATCTAAATCTTAATGATAGTCATTTTGTTAACTCAAGTGGATGGCCAGATGAAGATCACTTTATGAGTGCAAAAGATTTGGTAATGCTGGCAAAAAGGATTTTTACCGATTTTCCTGAATACTATAATCTATTCTCTGAACAATATTTGACATATAACGATATTGTACAAAAAAATAAAAATCTTTTACTTTTCCATGATATTGGAGTTGATGGTCTAAAGACAGGTCATACGAGTGCTGGTGGTTATGGCATTATAGCATCTGCAAAACGGAACGATAGGAGAATTTTTGCTGTTGTGAATGGTTTGGACACCGAGAAAGAGCGAATAGAGGAAGCAAAAAGACTAATACAATATTCCTTAAATCATTTTAATACCAAGAAAATATTTGCTAAAGATAGCGTAGTTGAAGAAATAGATATTGTTTATGGAAGAGATAAAAAGGTGCCCGTTACAGTTGCAAACGATGTTACCATAACTTATAACCGCAGATTACATGATAAAATTAAAGTGCGTATTGAGTATAAAGATATGGTACCCGCACCAATTAAAAAAGGGCAAGAAGTGGGCAAAATCTTCGTAGAAATACCTGGTGCTGAGCAACAAACTATACCTGTTTATGCAGCAAATGATGTGCAGGAATTGAGCTATATAAAAAAAATTTTTAGAAAGTTGTTTTAACCAGCAAACATAAGCTAAGTAGATCTGAAATACTAATCTACTTTCAACCCCTCAGCATGTAAACTGCGTGGTAAAGATTCCAACTCTTTTGCAGCAGTGAGTTCTTTATTTTTTGCATGTATACCAAGCTTATTGAATTCTCGGGCAGCAGGAAACACTCTTGCCTCAAGCGAACCAGCAGTTTTATTGTAATGATCAACAGCACTTTTTAAGCTTCTGCGTAAATTATCAAAATTTTCGCCCATTGTGCAGATTCGCTCATATAAAATATGGCCTAGTTCACTTATTCTCTTTGCATTTTCAGCTATCATCTCTTGCTTCCATCCATAGGCTACTGCCCTAAGTAGCGCGATTAAAGTGATTGGTGTTGCAATAATTACTTTTTTTTCTATTCCAATTTCTATCAAAGCTGGTTCACATTCTAGTGCTGCACTGAAAACCCCTTCTCCTGTTAAAAAAAGCACCACAAGCTCTGGCGTATTTTCAAATTGGTTCCAATATTCCTTTCTGCCTAGATCATTTATATGTTTTTTTATTGCCAGAGAATGATTCTTCAATTTTTCCTTTTGTATCTGTAAATCATTTTGCGACATAGCATCCATGTAAGAATCAAGTGGTACTTTAGCATCTATTATTATTTGCTTTCCTGATGGCATTTTTATTATTAAATCAGGACGTAACAAATTGCCCTCATTTTTATCAATTACTGAGGATTGAGTAAAAAAATCGCAATATTCAATCATTCCCGCCATTTCTACCACTCTTTTGAGCTGCATTTCACCCCACTTGCCCCTAATGTGAGGTTTCCTCAGGGCGTTGGCAAGGTTAGAGGTTTGGCTCATTAGCGCTCCAATTTGCTCTCTTAAACCTTCGTAAGCCCCTACCCTCTCCTTCTCTAGCTCACGTATTTCGCTGTCGAATTTTTCTAATTTTTCTTTTATTGGAGTGATAACTTCATTGATCGTTGCTTGCCTTTTTTTGAAGTCACTTTCTGTTTCTTTTAGTTTACTATCGATTACTTCCTTCGCTAAATTCAGAAAATTATTATTGTTTACCTGCAAAGCATCAAGAGAGAGCGCTTTAAAAGTGTTTGTAAGCCTCTCCTCTGCTTTTGTCAGTAACTCCATCTCTTTTTTCTTTTCCTCACGTTCTTTTTGCAAAATTACTTCAAGCTCTGCATTCCTCACTTTCAAATCAACTATTTCCTTATTTTTATCTACTAAAGACTGTTTTGCCTCTTGAAGTTCATGTTCTACTTTAAGTAAATTCTTCTCAAGATTCTCACTAAATTTTCTGTTCTTTCTTACAACAATATAGAGAAATAGTAGTAAAAAAAGGAAATTCAATACAAAAGCTATAGAATTGAAAAGCATCAGAACACAGAAAAAACCGCACTCACAATACTATCTAATTTTTTTATATATAAAAAAGAAAAAAAGAGCACCTGAAGAGATGCGCTTACTGAAGGGCTTGGTTTGCTAATTAATAACCGTTTTCTTCTACACTTGGATTAGTAACAGAATGTCTTTTTATTGAAAATCTTATGTAATAGTTATTTTTATAATATCAAATAGCACATATATTAACAACTCAATTTTACTCTCATTATTACAATACTTACATACCAGTTACTTCACTAAAAACTTAGCTTCAATCCGGCCAAAAGCACATATCCGGAGTTATTATCTTCCACTGCAAGCTCCTTAGTACTAAATCTTACAATATCAAAGTAATATGAAGTACCAACAGCTAATGGATATTCAAGACTGAAAGCCTGTGATGTTAATTCGTTTGTACCTTTGTCTGCAATATCCCTGACACTATTAAAATATGTTAAGCTCACTTTACGAGAATCAGAATGATAAGCAATACCTGCATTTACATAATGCATATTATTTGTTTCATGACTACGCTTCTCACCAGATTTACCACCATTCCCGTACGACAAAATGCAATCAAGTTCAAAAAGCTTTAGTTTCACACCAAAATTCCAGTGTAGTAATTGATTATGACACTGAAGATCGCTAGAATTTTTGTTTGTACAATCAGTTAAATTTTCCCTTGCAAATTCACCAGTCAAAGCAGTAGTAAAATTTATTTCATCTGATAGGGCATTTTTATAGGAAAGACCAGCGGCTATTAAATTATTATATTGTAAATTATTTTTACCTGGAACATAACTGAATCCAAGTTGAAAGTTATGAATTTCAGGAGAAATATAGTTTATCATTGGTTGTTTTAACTTCAGCTCTAGTCCATTATAGTCGCTGTAAACATTGGGTTTTACCCAAAATACCTTGTCCTTATCATACCCAGGGTCATCATCTTTTTTTCCATTACCGCGCAGATTTGCATAGTTTGTCCAATGACCATTTATTCCCCCAGCAGCTGTATAAATTTTTGAAGTGTTAATTAACATACTCTGACTAACTAAACTTCCTTTACCATATTCAAATGATCCAAACTCCTGATTCTTTATGATAAAATACCACTTCTCCATTTCTAACTTTTCTATGTCTAGTGCCTTTAAGTTTGCAATACCAGAAACTCCTGCCTTAACATCAAAACCCATTTTAGTATTTGGATGAACTTGCTGTAAATAAAGCAAGCGCAGGTCTGAATAACTTGAGGTCTTGTCTTTGGTAGAGCTAAAAGAATCTCTATTGAAAGCGTAGCCAAATCTTAAATCTACTTTTCCATCTAGTTCTACATAAAACATCTCCTTATCCAGAATTACCCTAGCGTTAGCACTTCCTCCCACAAGTAATGATAAAAATAGTGTGATTAGTAACCTCATAGGTAAGCTTAAATTCTTAATATAAGCTTAACAGAAATAAAAAACAATCCTTATATTGTGTAGAACTTAGATACTACAAACCAATTAATGACAAAAGCGTTTAAGCATTCTTCACACTATGTTTTTGAATTATATTTCCATAAATAATTGATATGCTTGATAGTTTTCGCTTTAATAACTGCTTGTTAATGGAAGAATGTATACGATTAACTATTTTAGATGTGTTATTTGCATCACAGTTCATCAAAATAAAAAGTACCTTATTCTCATCAATACATCCCAAAAAATCATCACTACGGCAATTTTTATAAAAATGTTCTATGATAATTTTTAGTGCATCATTTTCCTTATTACAACTGCTGTTTAGACCTATTATTCCTATAACTGCATTAATTTGATATTCAAAGGCAAAATTTAATACAACATATAACTCAAAAATAGTGGACTCATTGTCTGGTATGTTAAACAAATTGTGGTTTTTATATTTTTTACCTATCAGATATTTATCCCTAAACATTCCTAGCTTATGAAACAGGCTAATGTCACGTATTAATAGCTCATAATTAATCTTGCTATTAGTAAATTGCGTTGTGCGAAAAACTTTTACCTTTGTTTTTATATCTTCTCCTTTAGCGTCGATTAGAGAAAAGCCTATCACTTTTGGCAATATATCGCGCAAATCGCACCCATCTTCAGTATACTCCAAATAGCTTTTCATATCTTCAGCTGCTCTTGCACTTAAAATATTGATTAACGGCTTATTAAGTAAATTCCTTTCTTCACATTTTAATAAATTCCTTGCTGCTTGATTGAGTCCCAAGATTAACACGTTTTTTTTCTCATTATCCTGAGAAACAGATATCACAGCATCATCTTTCCTTCTTGCCGTTATAAAATCTTCCATGCTTTCATTCTATAAAATGTATTTATACCAAAATCCATTACTGACCGAACAAATAAGAAACATTACAAACTCGTTTAATAGTAGTACTGGAAATATTGACAATAAAATTACACAAAACATCTTCAAGTAAACCTATGGTATCGTAGATACTATTGCGTAAAGTATTGTATTTGATATATTGCCACAACCTTTCAACAGGATTCAGTTCCGGTGAATAAGGAGGCAAGTATATGATGGTAATGTTTTCCTGAATTTTCAAACTTTTTGATCTATGCCAACTTGCACAATCCATTACAAGAAAGGCTTCTTTCGTGCCTAAATCTTTCGACATCTGCTCCAGAAATATATTCATACAATCAGTGTTTACATATGGAGCAAGTAGGCTAATTTTCTTACCACTTCTTGGATTTACCGCACTGTAGATATAGAAATTTTGTCTACCAATTTTCATTTTAACCTGTGTTCTGACCCCTTTTTTAAACCATCCGTGTCCGATTTTTGAATGAGTTCCAAATCGTGATTCATCAAAAAAATACCTCCTTTTCAGGGTGGGAATTGACTATTTTATTGAAGTATTTTTTAAACTCTTCTTGCTTGTTTTTATCTTGTTTATGGTGAATTGGCCTCGGTGTTATGTAAGAAAACTTCATCCTTTGTATCTCACGGTGCACTGTTGATTTGCTAATGTTTAGGCCAAATTCCTCTGAGATTTTTATTTGCACTTCCTTAATAGTAATATTTGGATTTCTTTCTACCCATATTTCAATTTGCTCACGTTGATTTTTGTTTAATTTGCTTTTTCTTCGCCGCTGAGACGGGGAAAATAATCTTTCTACTCTACCAAATTTTAGATGCTTTATCCATTCAGTCAAAGCAGTCCTTGAAATTTTACATATTCTTGCCACAGCGCTTATACTACTTTCTTTTCCTGCTATCACCGCTTGTAACTTTTTTGAAACATATGCGTTATTTCTGACCTTTTTTAACATTTCTTTCGCCAAATTTACAACTTTTTCGTCTAATAGTTTTGACCTTAATGCCATTTATACCTCTCTATTTTATCTACTTTAGTATCACTTCTTTCCCATTATTGTCTATCTGTTCTTTATATAGTGGGAATTGGTATTACCAGTATAATAAAGTTGTATTAAGATTTATTTACCTATTGATATACTTAATCAAGTATAGGCAAGCATAACATAACCAGCTATTTCTAAGTGATGATAAAGGAAGCAAAATTACAAATGTAATTTTGCTTGTTCTCTTTATACCTTCATCACAACAACTGATTTTGCTGTATTGGATTAGATGGTTAAATATAACCTAAACTACTGTGACACGATTCCTCGTATGAAGGTAGTAGTTCCTCAAGCGGTGCTGAAGGTTGTACTTTTTCATAATTGTCAGAAGGAAAATTGTCTGATTCTTTATTATTAGTTGCCTTATCCATACATTTTACTGGTTGCTCTATATAGTCTTGTATTTCTTTTGTAAAACTATGATTTAGATAACAACTTGTTAAGTAAGCTACACCTGCTACTGTTAGTTCTAATGATGCAAAAACTAAAGGTGAAGCTCCTATACACCTAAAAACCTTTACTTTATACATACTCATATGAGCAGGTGGGTCAATGGTTGTTGCTAAAAAAATAAAAAAACCAAGTGAAAAAAATATTAATACCAATTCCCACTATATAAAGAACAGATAGACAATAATGGGAAAGAAGTGATACTAAAGTAGATAAAATAGAGAGGTATAAATGGCATTAAGGTCAAAACTATTAGACGAAAAAGTTGTAAATTTGGCGAAAGAAATGTTAAAAAAGGTCAGAAATAACGCATATGTTTCAAAAAAGTTACAAGCGGTGATAGCAGGAAAAGAAAGTAGTATAAGCGCTGTGGCAAGAATATGTAAAATTTCAAGGACTGCTTTGACTGAATGGATAAAGCATCTAAAATTTGGTAGAGTAGAAAGATTATTTTCCCCGTCTCAGCGGCGAAGAAAAAGCAAATTAAACAAAAATCAACGTGAGCAAATTGAAATATGGGTAGAAAGAAATCCAAATATTACTATTAAGGAAGTGCAAATAAAAATCTCAGAGGAATTTGGCCTAAACATTAGCAAATCAACAGTGCACCGTGAGATACAAAGGATGAAGTTTTCTTACATAACACCGAGGCCAATTCACCATAAACAAGATAAAAACAAGCAAGAAGAGTTTAAAAAATACTTCAATAAAATAGTCAATTCCCACCCTGAAAAGGAGGTATTTTTTTGATGAATCACGATTTGGAACTCATTCAAAAATCGGACACGGATGGTTTAAAAAAGGGGTCAGAACACAGGTTAAAATGAAAATTGGTAGACAAAATTTCTATATCTACAGTGCGGTAAATCCAAGAAGTGGTAAGAAAATTAGCCTACTTGCTCCATATGTAAACACTGATTGTATGAATATATTTCTGGAGCAGATGTCGAAAGATTTAGGCACGAAAGAAGCCTTTCTTGTAATGGATTGTGCAAGTTGGCATAGATCAAAAAGTTTGAAAATTCAGGAAAACATTACCATCATATACTTGCCTCCTTATTCACCGGAACTGAATCCTGTTGAAAGGTTGTGGCAATATATCAAATACAATACTTTACGCAATAGTATCTACGATACCATAGGTTTACTTGAAGATGTTTTGTGTAATTTTATTGTCAATATTTCCAGTACTACTATTAAACGAGTTTGTAATGTTTCTTATTTGTTCGGTCAGTAATGGATTTTGGTATAACAAGCAAATTCCACCCAATGAACAAGATCTTAACGCTACTTCTTTTAATGATTCTTCGTTTTTCTTTTTATTATTAAGGCTTCGATACATTTTATTAACGTTAGTATTGCTAATATAATCTTCTAGTTCTTTTAAAATTTGAGTCTTTAACTCTTCAATCTCATTATCTATTAACGAATAGTATTTTTTATACCGCTGCTTCAATTGAACGTCTAATACTGATTTACCACCATTGAGAAGATTTAAAATGTCTTTTTTGCATAACTCAATCTCCTGAGAAATTTTAGAATCGTTTTGTCCTTTTATATCTTGATCCATTTTATCCTGTAGTTTTTGACCAAAATCTTTAAATACAGTTCTGCAAGAAAGGTATTTTAATATAATAGGTAAAGCTAGCTCATTTCCCTTACTAAGCAAAGATAAAAGCTTCAAAGCGAAAGAATTAGGTACTGCCTCTCTTGGTAGAATTAAGGTGAAATCTTCCCATACTTGGCAAACTAATTTTATTGAAGAATCTTTAAACCCTTTTGTACCAAATTTTAATGAAGCAAAAAATTCTTCTAATTCTTCAAAAGGACAACTATTTTTCTCTAATTTTACTTTTATAATATTGCTTAACATTGTGACTCCACTAACCGTTTTATACATGTAGCTTAAGACTATTTTAATAATTTATCAAGAAAGTTTAATTATTAATTATTATATTTAATAAAATAAATATACTCTTTTACATTTCATCTGCAAGAATCTTTTCCTTAGTTTGTAAATAAAGATTTTCTGAATCTAATTGCCGCAGGTTACGTTTAGTAATATAATCTCATATTAAATAAAACTTTACCTAAGTTTATGCCAGACTCTACGTTAGTTTTAACAACTATTCTTATATTCTTCATCTTTACGTTGTCACTTTTTTTTATAAAAAGGATATTTGGATCAACAAACAAGAAGATAATAAAATCCTTCAGAAAAATTGCTCAGCAAATTAATGCGCTAGAGCAAGAAATGCAGAGCTTATCTGATGAGGATCTTGCTAGTAAAACTACGGAATTAAAACAAGAACTGAAAAATGGAAAAACACTAAATGACCTTCTCGTACCTGCATTTGCGGTTGTACGAGAAGCATCACGAAGATTCCTTAATATGAGGCATTTCGACGTTCAGCTAATTGGTGGAATGGTTCTCCATAATGGCATGATATCAGAAATGAAAACAGGAGAAGGAAAGACACTCGTCGCAACTTTAGCTGCATATCTAAATTCTTTAGAAGGAAAAGGTGTGCACGTCGTAACTGTTAACGACTATCTTGCAAAACGAGATACAGAGTGGATGAGTAAATTATATAATTCTCTTGGAGTTTCTGTTGCATTTATTACAAATAATTTGACAGACGACGAGAGAAAAAAGGCTTATAGCGCAGATATAGTATACTCAACAAATAATGAACTTGCCTTTGATTATCTACGAGATAATATGAAATTTTCTCAAGAAGATATGGTTCAAAGAGGCTTCAATTATGCAATAGTAGACGAAGTAGACTCCATACTGATTGATGAAGCGCGTACTCCGCTCATTATTTCTGGCCCACTTGAGGAAAATAATCAGATATATAAGCATATCAATAAAATAGTAATCAAATTAGTTGATTCTGACTATGAAGTCGATGAAAAGAGTAGAGCAGTGTTCCTCACTGAAAATGGCATTTCACGAGTGGAGGAATTACTAAAATCGTATAACATCATTCCTGAAAATTCCTCGCTCTATGATACTAGCAATATTATACTGACTCATTATATAGATCAAGCACTTCGTGCACATAAGCTGTTTACTGCTGATAAAGATTATATAGTGAAAAACGGTAAGGTGGTAATTATTGATGAGTTTACTGGGCGCATGATGGAAGGTAGGAGATATTCTGATGGTCTTCACCAGGCACTGGAGGCAAAGGAGAATCTTGAAATTCAGCATGAAAGTCAAACTTTAGCATCAGTCACATTTCAGAACTACTTTCGTATGTACAACAAACTTTCTGGTATGACAGGAACAGCAGTAACAGAGGCAGAGGAGTTTCATGATATATATAGATTAAATGTAGTAAAAATTCCAACTAATGTGTCTGTTAAAAGAATAGATGTTGACGATGAAATTTATGGCACAGAAAAAGAAAAATTTAGTGCTGTATTGAAATTCATAGAAGAATGCCACAAACGCCTACAACCAGTCCTTGTTGGTACGGTAAGTATTGAAAACTCTGAAAAACTTTCTGCGCTTTTGCAAAGCTATTCTCTTAAGCATTCAGTACTGAATGCTCGTTATCATGAACAAGAAGCGTATATAATAGCGCAAGCTGGAATACCAGGCAGCATTACTATAGCAACAAACATGGCAGGACGTGGAACTGATATTCAGCTTGGTGGAAATGTTGAAATGATTGCAAAAATAGAGCTCGAGAAAATAAAAAATGCTGATGAAAGAGAAAAAAAATATCAAGAAATAGTCGAAAGAGTAAAAAAAGATAAGGAAATTGCTATAAAAGCTGGTGGCTTATGTGTTATCGGAACCGAAAGGCATGAAAGCAGGAGAATAGATGATCAACTGCGTGGCCGTTCTGGTCGTCAGGGTGACCCTGGACTTTCTAAGTTCTTTCTATCACTTGAAGATGATTTAATGAGAATATTTGGCTCTGATAGAATGAGGAATTTTTTACAAAAAGTGGGACTAAAGAACAATGAGGCTATTCATCACCCATGGATTAATAAAGCACTTGAGAAAGCACAGAAGAAAGTTGAAGTTAGAAATTATGATGTGCGGAAGTCTTTGCTAAAGTTTGATGATGTAATTAACAATCAACGTAAGGTTATTTTTAAGCAGAGAAATCATATTTTAAACAATGAAATCAATGATTTAGTTGAAGTATATAGTGAAGTAAATGAGGATATAATAGAAGGTATAGTACAAAGTGGTTATTACGAAGATTATGTTGAAGATATTGCAAAAGAATTCCACATAAGATACGGGATAACGCTTAATCTAGCAGAGTTTTTGAATAAACAAGAAGCCTTGGATTATATAAATGACAAAATACAAGAATTTTTTACTGAGAAAGAAAAATATTTCAATAGTCAACAAACTACAGATTTGTGGAATACGATAGTGAAACAAGTGATGATCATGACACTTGATCATTTATGGAGGGAGCACCTTTCGGTCTTAGAGAGCCTAAGACAAAGCATAAATTTGCGTGCCATGGGGCAAAAAGACCCACTGAATGAATTTAAACGCGAAGCTTTCTTAATGTTTGAGTCGATGCTTGAAAAGTGGGGGGAGCTTACCATTCACCGCCTAGCGCACTTTAAGTTGCTAGACAATCAAGAAATAGGCAATAGGTCACGCTCTACTAAAAATAGCAGATTTCCAAAAGTTTCAAGAAATGACAAGTGCCCTTGTAACTCTGGAAAAAAATACAAAAACTGTCACGGTGCAGTTGTCATAGCGAATTAGTTGTTGCAATCACATTATAGCTGCTATAGCTAACCCAAGAAAGGCTTAGCTGATTGCTGAAAAACAAAATCAATAGCCGAATTAATATTGGGCCAAAAGGTTTGTAGAGCCTTTCTTATGGCGTGCTTGATCAGAACTTCTCAATCGGATTTAAATCTGGCGAGTATGGAGGTAAGAACAAAATTTTACACCCAATATTTTCTATCAAATTTTTCGTCCTTGCAGATTTATAAAAGCTCGCATTGTCGAGAACAATAGTCTGTCCAGGTTTAAATACAGGAACAAGTACATTTTCTACATAAGCATCAAAAATCTCGCTGTTGCAGTAGCCATCAATTATCCATGGTGCTTTAACTTTTCCTTCATTTAGTGCTCCAATCATGCTTACCCTCTTTCTTTTAAACCCTGGGCAAATAACCTCTTGCCTCTTTGAGACCACCCATATTCATAAAATTCATTGTCCTCTATTCCAGACTCATCTATGTATATCAAGTTTTCTTTATTTATTTCTTTCTTCTACTTTTTTTTATGAACTCTTTGCGTTTCTCTTTCTCGATAAAGAAAAGTTTTTTTTATATGTATAGTTTACTTTGCTAAGGTAGTTATATACTGTGTTTCTACACATATTACCAAATTCTTCAATTATCTTTTCAATTCTAATATCTTGATTTCCATCCAGAAATTTGATAAATCTATCCATATCTTTAATCTTATGGCCATATCCTTTGTGATAGCCTGAAGATGGTTTCTGTTTCTTTTTTCCTTTTCCTCCACAAATATATTGTTTTTATGCTCACTTTGAATATTTGACTGATTTTTTTATCGTCATTGTTTTTTTATCGACTCCTTTGAGAACACGTTCTTTCAGATCCTCATACCAATTCCCACTATATAAAGAACAGATAGACAATAATGGGAAAGAAGTGATACTAAAGTAGATAAAATAGAGAGGTATAAATGGCATTAAGGTCAAAACTATTAGACGAAAAAGTTGTAAATTTGGCGAAAGAAATGTTAAAAAAGGTCAGAAATAACGCATATGTTTCAAAAAAGTTACAAGCGGTGATAGCAGGAAAAGAAAGTAGTATAAGCGCTGTGGCAAGAATATGTAAAATTTCAAGGACTGCTTTGACTGAATGGATAAAGCATCTAAAATTTGGTAGAGTAGAAAGATTATTTTCCCCGTCTCAGCGGCGAAGAAAAAGCAAATTAAACAAAAATCAACGTGAGCAAATTGAAATATGGGTAGAAAGAAATCCAAATATTACTATTAAGGAAGTGCAAATAAAAATCTCAGAGGAATTTGGCCTAAACATTAGCAAATCAACAGTGCACCGTGAGAGCCTGTTCATAATCTTTTCAGAAGCAAAGCAGCGAAAGCAAGAACGACCATTTGCAGGCTAGTGTTGAGTTTCCGCTCGCAATTTTTCCACAATCGCCTACATTTTTGCAACCAAGCAAAAGATCTCTCAACAACCCATCTTTTCGGCAATACGACAAAGGTGTGTAATTCGTTTCGCTTTATTACTTCAACGGTAGCGCCAATAGTTGCTTTTATTTGTGTTGCAAAATTTTCTCCTGTGTAGCCAGCATCAACTAGTATATTTTTAACTTCAGATAGGTTTTCTTTAGCATTTTTAACCATTCTCACAGCGCTACTACGATCAGTTATTTCTGCCGTTGTTATATAAATTGCGTGGGGTAAACCTTGTGTATCTACCGCAATATGGCGTTTTATTCCTGAAACCTTTTTGCCTGCATCATAGCCTTTTTCTTCAGCAGTATCTGCATTTTTTACGCTTTGTGCATCAATTATGCAGAAGCTGGTTTTTTCTTTCCGACCATTGTTTTGTCGGACCACGCCAACTATTTTTTTTTAATACCAGCTCCAGAACACTTTCTTTATTTGCATCTGCTTTTTCACTCCACTTCTTAAAATAGTCGTAACAATTCCGCCATTTTGGAAACTCTTTTGGTAACATTCTCCACTGGCAGCCACTTTTTAAGACGTATAACACTCCACAAAATACATGATATAAATCAAGTGTTCTTGGCTTTGTCCTCTTCCTGCAAGACTCCAGATCTGCTACAATAATCTCAAACTTTTCTCGACTTATATCACTTGGATATAAACTTCGCATATCCTACTTTATATACTTTATCCTCTCATTCTATCCCTTTTTTGAGATCACGTACAGGCTCTGAGATACAAAGGATGAAGTTTTCTTACATAACACCGAGGCCAATTCACCATAAACAAGATAAAAACAAGCAAGAAGAGTTTAAAAAATACTTCAATAAAATAGTCAATTCCCACCCTGAAAAGGAGGTATTTTTTTGATGAATCACGATTTGGAACTCATTCAAAAATCGGACACGGATGGTTTAAAAAAGGGGTCAGAACACAGGTTAAAATGAAAATTGGTAGACAAAATTTCTATATCTACAGTGCGGTAAATCCAAGAAGTGGTAAGAAAATTAGCCTACTTGCTCCATATGTAAACACTGATTGTATGAATATATTTCTGGAGCAGATGTCGAAAGATTTAGGCACGAAAGAAGCCTTTCTTGTAATGGATTGTGCAAGTTGGCATAGATCAAAAAGTTTGAAAATTCAGGAAAACATTACCATCATATACTTGCCTCCTTATTCACCGGAACTGAATCCTGTTGAAAGGTTGTGGCAATATATCAAATACAATACTTTACGCAATAGTATCTACGATACCATAGGTTTACTTGAAGATGTTTTGTGTAATTTTATTGTCAATATTTCCAGTACTACTATTAAACGAGTTTGTAATGTTTCTTATTTGTTCGGTCAGTAATGGATTTTGGTATCACTATATGGACTTGGCATCTTCTTCTTTCTCATTACTTATTATACCATTCTAACCAATTTTGCCATATAGCTAAACCTCTCTTGGGTTAGCTATAGATGATAAAATATTTGATTCTAGTTTTTTATAGTCTACTAATCCGGTAGTTCTATTTGCTTGACTCATTTCAAACCTCCATTTTTTATATCACTTTATTACTTTTCTTTTCGGCTTGACACACTTTTTTGAACGTTCCCCACTTTTTCTATCACCTTTTCAAATTCTTCTACAGTTAAGCCTGTTATATTACGAAAATTTCTTGGGTGTTTCTTTATATTGTAGTAACTAAAGCTCATTTTTTTACCTTACTCTATCTGCTTATTCCTCTTCTACCTCTCTCCCATCATTTTATCATTACCTTTTGCAGCAGGTCTATTGATGCATGAGTCTGGAATCTAGGAATTCTGATTATATATTAAGTTAGTAAGTATAAAAGTTATGTAAAAATACAACGTTTTAGTGAGATTACGGAAAGCCAGCGTCACACGCTGGAATGACATCTTTCTTGGTGGACTCAAATCATAATGTTTGTACGGTTGTGGACTTATAACTAAAGCAATCTAGAAAATTAATGATATTTTATTCCCCGGCGAACGCTCTATTTTGTTTTCTAACTCTAGTTCCAAAAGAGCCATTAGAGCTATGTTAGTAGAAAGTCCGCTTGCTAATATAAGTTCATCTATATCAACAGGTACAGAGTTAATATGATCAACTATAACAGATTTTGCCTGTTGTAATTTTTCTTGTTTTTGGTTAATAGAACAGTGCTCAACATCAAATAGGCTTTTTTGCTGCGGAGGTAAACTAAACCTAATACTCTCTATTATGTCATCAGCAGCTTCAATAAGCTTAGCACCGTTCTTAATTAAATAATTACTACCACTACAGCGTGAATCTAGAGGAAAACCAGAAACTGCAAATACCTCTCTTCCTTGATTCAAAGCAAAATCTGCTGTTATGAGAGAACCAGAATTTTTTGATGCTTCAATTACCACAACACCCAGCGATAGACCAGATATAATTCGATTCCTTTGAGGAAAATACTGAGGCTTTGGTTTAGTAGCAAATGGAAGCTCAGTAATTACTAATCCGCCATTTTCAGTGATTCTTTTGTATAGATCAAGATTTTCTCTTGGGTATACTACGTCAATTCCGCTTGCTGTAACAGCAATAGTGGGATGATTTTTGTATATTACACTGTTTGCTGCAGTATCGATTCCTTTTGCAAGTCCAGAAACAATAACAAAACCAGCTTCGCTTAAATCAAGTGCCAACTTATTGGCAAAATTTCTTCCATTCATTGAAGAATTACGTCCACCGATTATTGCAATTATCTCACGGCTTAATAATGATACATCACCAAGTGTAGTTATTACAGGAGGACAACCAGAGATATTCCTTAAAATGTCAGGGTAATCTGGATTACATGTTGGTATTATTTTGGCTCCAATTTTTTCTGCATTCTTAATTTCTTCTTTTGCACTTTGAATTCCATAATCCTTGTTAGTCAACTTATTAAGATATTTTAGTACTTCATCTAGCGACCCACATGCTCTTAGTACACTAAAAAACTTTACTGGTCCCACAGTTCTAGCCAAGCTTAGCCATATTTCTAATTCTTCGTTATTCAATTTATTTATCTTCATAAAATGCTTGAATTTCTTATTAATTTAGTGTACCCAAGATAATGCAAATATACAGTATTTTATGACGCATTTTGTTACAGATAAATGCATAAAATGTAAATATACAGACTGTGTGGAGGTATGTCCCGTTGACTGCTTTTATGAAGGTAAAAACATGCTCGTGATTAACCCAGATGAGTGTATTGATTGTGGAGTGTGTATACCTGAATGTCCAGTAGATGCAATTGTAACTGATGATTCCATAAAAGATATTCTAGAGCTAGATGAAGACTTACTGAATAATGAACAAAAAATCTTTAAATCATTTTACAACATAAATGTAGAATATTCGCAAAAATGGCCAAACATTACAGCTAAAAAGCAACCCCTAGATACAGCAGAAGAGTATAAAGAAAAAAAGGATAAAACAGCTTACTTTGATGAAAATTTAGGGTAATAGAGTAAGTCTACTTTTGTATACTTACTCTTTTTTGATTAAATAGACATTGAATTGTAAGCATCTATTTCATCTGCCATAGACGATAATTGTGCACCTTCAAAACGGAGATTGTTTGCAATGTCTATTAATTTCTCACTAATTTGTGAACGAGGTTTAAGCACTGGAAAGAAAGCGTCACATCTAGCCTTGCATAGAGGTTCGTCTGTTTCATTGAACGCCTCTTCACAGTTTTTGTGGCAAATATGAGATAGATTGCGTGCCTGAAACGTTAATGAATTAGAGTCTTGTGTAGATATAACCATAATATATTCCTAAATTAAAAAACTAACACCACGGTAGCATTTATGTGTTAATAAAATTGTAATATTTATATCAGCATAATTACTTTCCAGATAAGTTTACTTTATTGAAAATTTCAGGAAAATATTGTACAATTACTCATGAACTTTGGTAAAACTTACGGCAAACGCTAATATATCTTTCAGTAAAAAAACTTTACAGCATTTTGCTAAGCTAGTTGAGCTTACTAAGCAGCCCACTCAAGAATTAGCAGAAAGACTATTCAATAGATCATGAAATGGAACTATCTGTAGTTGCTGATCAATATGACATTGAAGGTGTAGAAACAGTTGATTACAAAGACGTAAAGTGGAAATCAAGTGGATTACAAAATTAAATTTTTAAAGAATATTACTGAAAAAGATCTTCCAGTTTTACTTGCAATCTGGTATCTGATCATCAAGGAATTAATTTGCATGACACCACCTGCAAGTTACAATATCTGTATAGCTATACATAGTATAGAATTTTTCAAAATGTTTTTTCTATTGAAGATAAAAGTATCTTTTATATATGATATATAGCAAGGTATAGAATGCTTATGATTCCAACTATAGCAATTTTAAGTGGTGGATTTTCTTGCGAAAGAGAAATATCACTTATGAGCGGAAAAGCAGTCAAGAAGGCGCTTGATAGCCTTTTATATAAGGCAATAGAAATAGATGTTGATAGCAACATTGCTCAAAAGCTTAAAAAAACTAATCCTGCTCTTGCTTTTATTGCTCTACATGGTCCTTATGGTGAAGATGGCTGTATTCAAGGTTTATTGGAAATCTTAGGTATAAAATATACACACTCTGGAGTTACAGCTTCGGCTGTTGCTATGAATAAAGTGATGTCAAAGCATATATTCCGATCCCTTAGTATCGACACTCCAAAAGGTTATGTAATTAGTCGAGAAGATCTGCTAAAAAATAATATTAAAATTGATTATCCGTACGTCTTAAAACCGATTAACGAAGGCTCAAGCATTGGAGTACACATGATTTTCTCGCATGAGGATTACTTAGAGCTGAAAAATAACAGTTCTACTATAATGGAAAAGATGATCATAGAAGAATACATACCGGGTATAGAGTTACATACTGCTGTATTACTGAATGAAGCAATTGGCACTATGGAAATACGACCGAAAAATAAATTCTATGATTATGAAGCAAAGTATACAGATGGATTTGCAGAACATATATTTCCTGCTGAAATTCCTAACAACATATATAGAATAACCTTGGAACACGCGTTAAAAGTTCATCAATTTTTAGGATGTAAAACTGTTTCCCGCTCAGACTTCCGTTATAATCCCCAAAATAACACTTTAAAAATGCTTGAGGTTAATACACATCCTGGCTTTACTGAATTGTCGTTAGTACCAGAAATTGCAAAATTGACAAGAGGAATTGATTTTAATGAATTAGTCAAAATTATTGTCGAAGACAGTTTACACCACAGGAATATTAGAGATCAAGCCGATGTTGAACAATGTTACTAGAAGCCAAAGAAGTTTTTTGCGCAAGTGCGCTCTTGTTATTATCACTGCACTTTTTCTCACATTAGTACTTTATAGTTCACTTGATAAAATAACAAATCGATTCAATTACTACTTTACTTGGTGTAACGATCGCTTATCGAGCTTATTAATTAGCAATGGATTTTCAATCGACAAAGTAACCGTTACTGGAAACAAATTTACAAATGAACAGGACATTCTAAGTTTAGTAGATAGAACACAACCTATCATGTATGTATCACTCTCAAAACTAACAGATAATATACAATCTGTAAGCGAATGGATAAAACATGTAAGAATTTATAGGATTTTACCCAACACCTTACGCATTGATGTAAATGAACACAAACCTTTTGCTCTTTGGAAAGATGATAACAGAACTTCAGTAATTGACTCTGAAGGTAAAGTAATCGTAGATGATTACCAGATAGATAACCTCGTTATAATCAAAGGACAAAATTCGTTATCAAGCCTAAAATTCATTAAATATATACTAGAGAGGAAAACTCAATTAAGTGATCATATTTCTTCTTGTGTTTATGTAGGCAATAGAAGATGGAATATCATACTCGATGACAGTGCCACAGTAAAATTGCCTGAAGATAATCCTTATAGCTCATGGGATTATTTAAGCCACTTGCAAAATACAACCGACTTTACTTTTAGCAATTGGAGCATAATTGATATGCGTGTTGCTGATAAGATCCTTGTGAAGAAGTGATCTGCTCGGTGCTCCTTTTCATGTCATGCAAGTAGCCCTTTCTCTGTCATCCGAGTAGCTTAAAACTGGAATCCAGATTGCAAGTAATCAATTAGGTTGGGTGAGTATGGGTTTTGAATTATAGAAGGAAGCATTAACCATTACTAAACAAAAAGCCTTGATCTGGAGTAGAATGTTTAAAAACAGAAACATCACAAAGATCTCTCTTAGAATGAGAGTTTTCTTTAGCATGTTTGAGTCGTTTAAATATTTCAGTGTCTTTACTTATATTCTTCTCAGCATAAGCATATAAAAGATGCAGTAACTTTCCACCAGCTTGAATAGCAATTTCAACAGTAGTATTTTCATCATTACCATCTGGAGAATAGTTTAAGCTTGGTTTGAAACCATGTTTGTTTTTTGATTCCAGTAATTCTTCTATCTCTTTAAGTAATTTATCTAGCTTACCTGTATCCTTTTGGTTTGCCACTTCTTTTACCTTATTAAACAACTCACCATCTTGAACTCTTTTTATAACATATTTTCTTTTACCTTCTCCATTTTTAACGGATTTGAGATCTATACAACCAACATTAATATTTGGATCAGCAAGAAGAAGATCAACTACCTTGGAATGGCCAAATTTGAGTGCAAATACCAAAGGAGTAATACCTTTCTTAGCCTTAACATTAACATCAGCTCCATAATCCAGAAGAAGTTTAATTACATCCTCATGATTCCCTAATGCTGCAACATGCAAAGGAGCAGACCCCATCTGGTCCCGAGCATTAACATCAGCTCCATAATCCAGAAGAAGTTTAACTATATCTACGTGACCATTTTCTACTGACCAATGTAAAAAAGTACGATTTACTTTATCTCTAGCATAAACATTAACTCCTTTCTTAATTAACCGTTCAGCCTTTTTCAAATTTTTATTTTGTAAAGCTAAAAATAATTCATTTGCATTTTTCTCTAATCTTTTTGATTCCTTTTCGTCATTTAAATCCTGTTTATACTTTTCATTCTGAGGCTTTTTGCTATTGTGTTTTCTATTAGTACTATCTTCTAAAGAAAGCTGTGGTTTTACCTCTTGAACTTGATGATATTTTTTAGCTTTCTTCTTTTTATTTTGATCATGTTTACCCTTTTTATTCTGAAGGTTGCTAATATCATCATCTTTCCCTTCATGTTCTGAGCTTTGTGAAGACCTAGAACTTATATCACTCTCTAACACTGAATTTGTATGCTTGTTCTTATCTAAGATCTGATCCTCTTCATGATACCTATTAGCTCTCAACGCATTCATAATCTCTTCAGCATATTCTTTTTTTCCTTCGTTTTGCAATTTCCTTGCTATAAGTTCTGCTTGCTCTATGTTTCCTTTTTCTATTAACTCTAGTGCCTTATTTCTCCATTCTTCAGGACTCGATTTTTCCTGCTCAATATTTACATTACCTTCTTCCCTTGGCTCTATTATTTTCAATAAATTACTCTCATCATCTATAATATATACACTATCAACAGCACGAGTAACTCCAACATACAGAGCGTTCATATAAAATTTATATTTCTCCAAAGACTTATCTTTCTTATCCTTATTTCTTGAAGTGTTAACTTCCCTTTCGTTATATGAATCACGAATTCTATTAATAGTATTCTCTATCTCCCCCTCACTTTTATTCGGACATGCTATATTCCATATTTCATTGTAAGCTTTACATGATGTAAACTTGTAAAGAATCACGTTTTCAAATTCCAAGCCTTTGGCTTCATGTATATTAAACACAAGTGGAGTATCAAACAATTTACGAGCATCTTCTTTGCTTTCATCATCCAGAACTAAAACAGCACAATTTACAGATTCATTTATTTTTTTTGCTATTTCTTCTTTTTTATCATCAATAATAAAGCCAACGTTCCCTTTGTTCTTAGTCTCACTCTTCATTAGAAAAGCGTTGTCTACTGTTATTTTATCTTCTGAAGCAAAACAATAATTCTTAAGATGTAGTATACGGTTGGCAAGCTCAATGACTTGTTCACTATTACGATAATTCTTCTCAAGGGTATAAAAAACTTCTGACCCTTGATCCCTTATACATTGATTTTGACAGAGAAAAGATTTTAACTTGGATAGAGAGAAAAAACTAGGATGTATTACTTGATTAATATCACCGCATAACAAAAAATTAGCCTTACTTTCATCTTTTAAACTTTTTAATGTTAAACTCAGTGTGCTCTCGGTCAAATCTTGTACTTCATCTACAACAATCGCACTATACATTCCTTCTGTAATGCACTCATACGCAACAAGATTAGGATCATAATACTCTGAATCTTTTTCTATAAACTTCCTGTACTCTTTAAAAAAATCATAAATACTGTTCCTTTCATCTACAGAAAACATAGATTGTCTGTTTCCTAATTTACCATATCTATCTTTTCCATCTTCTCCCAATAAGTCTCCTCCACCTATTACAGCTGTAAATTCTTCAAATATTTTATCTCCATCTTTTTTATACTCTTTAAATTTATCTTTCTTGCATATTCTGTTGAACCATGAAAAAAATTTACTTCTATCAATAGGCTTCTTTCCTTTTATATCTTCTGCTCGCTTTTCAAGAAACTCATGAAGAGATAAGAAATCAATTTCTTCCGGAGCAGCAATCTTGAACTCATTAGCAGTTTCATCATAGTATTCGTATTCAAGTAATTTTTTTGATTCTTTTATAAGATTTTCGGATTTGGTAATATATAGAATTTTTCCTCCCTCAAACTTCCCTTTTATCTTCTTTAGGCTCTCCAAAGCCACTGATGTTTTTCCACTACCAGCGGCCCCATTGATAACTAAAGGTAATTCAAGCTTTCCAACCCTTTCAACTATATCTTCCTGCTTTGCACTAAAAGTAATAAATTTACCGAGACAACTAACTTGTGGAACATCTTCAATCTCCACTGTATCAGGAACTTCTTCACTTGTTACTTCTATGTTTTTTATTTTCTCTCTATTTGTTAAAAATCTAGACTTATGATAATCATGATTCAGAATTACTTCTAAAATAACAAAAGCATCTTTGTTGTTATGCTTTATACTTGTAAATAATAATCTGTCACTATCACTTAATTTAGCTCGAGAATATTCAATATTCCCATCACCTTTTATTAATTTTATATTCCCTTGGCTTGTACTGTTGTTCTCTTTTAAATCTTTAATTATTTCGTTGAACTTTTTTCTCAAAGAACTTTTATCATCACCTAAATCATGGTCATTAAACTTCTTATAAAACAATACAATACTCATAATTTCTCTTAATTACTTAATTATATTAAGAGTATAATAATATTGTTAATATGTCAATATTTCTATTATTATATTAACTTTTATTATTTATTAGTACGCAATTCTTATCTCATCATTAAATAAGTAATACTGCAAAGTTGTGGAATAAAAGTTAATGGATTTACTTTTTAGGCAGAGCTCTAATATTATAGATCTTTAATAGTATAATCTTCCCATTTGTCCACTCTGGGCCATGTACGATTAGTAGAAGGAAATAAATTTATACTCATTCAGTATTAAACAACCTAAGTAATTTGGTCACTTCCAGCACCCAAAACCAGTTAGTGTGAAAACATTTTTTTAGAATCAATTGGTGTACCATATAAACTTTTCAATATAGTGATTTTGCTACACTATGAAATCATCTATATTGGCTTACTTTCACTAAATTTACATATGAACCAATTTGCCTAACTTTGCTGCAATGATTTTAAGCTTCCATTTTTACAACCATATTTTTATAGGCTTGTTTTCACAAAGGTAGGTACTTTTTTTGCGTTTTTGGAAAAATGAACATTAAAGATTTTTATGATTCTAATTTGCAGTATGTTTCTGAAACTAAAGTGAATGTTAATAATCCTATATAAAATATAAAAAAATACACAATTCTTGATTTTCTCACAGATATAATTAACAATCAAGCTATATTATTCTAATAAAAAAGTTATGATTTTATGGTGGAAAAAGATATTAGCTGTAGAAAGTGATCCTAGACTTTTAATTGATATAGATAAACAAGCTAACTTAAAGAAAATGTTAGTTCTTTCTTTAAGGGAAGCTATAAATAAACCAGATGTTTCAATTGTTACAAACCTATACGAACATTTTACACAAAAACCTACTAGAAATAGGCGCTAGTACCCTGATTCACAATTCTCAATTATTCGGGAAATATATAAAAATGCCTTTATCCTTGTAAGCAATGATATTGCCAAGCTCAATGAAAAAAATCTTAATCAGATCATTAGTAGAAAAGTAGGGCAGATCGAAACAATTTTGGCTATAGTCTCATTAATTGATAATAAACGACTGATAAAAAAAAGAGCAGGGAGTGTTCAATTATATTAAATAAGAGTCTGATATTAGTTTTCAATTCTTCTATCAGTTAATTCATTCCCGTCAGATTAAGTTGTTTTTAGCACAATTTGTTCCATTGTTCTTCATCTAAAATTTCCACACCCAATTCCATTGCTTTTTTATATTTTGAACCTGGATCTTCTCCTGCAATTAAATAGTCAGTTTTAGTAGAAAGGCTTGAACTGATCTTTGCCCCTAAAACTTTAGCTCTTACTTTTGCCTCCCCTCTGCTCATAGCACGTAGCTTACCAGTAAACACTATAATTTTGTTATTCAAAAAAGAATCGCTAGAGTTGGAGCTCACGGGAAGAATTTGCAGATATGCAGTAAGATCATTTAACATTTTAATGTTACGTTCCTGAGAAAAAAACGATTTTAAAGATTCAGCTACTTTTTCTCCTATACCATCTATACCTACCAACTCAACATCATTTGATGACATCGAATTATACCAGTTATCATAAGATACATAATAATTTGCGAGCAATTCTGCTGCAACTTGGCCGATAAATCTGATACCCAAAGAAAATATGAACCTATCTAGAGTGATTACTCTTCTGTTTTGTATAGCACTTAATAGATTAGCTATTGACTTCTCGCCCCAACCATGATGCTCTTTTAAGGAAAACTCTTTTAATCTTTCCTCTAAAATAAAAATGTCTGGAATTTGTCTTATTAGGCTAAGATCATAAAAAAACTTTATTTGTTTTTCACCAAGGCCAACAATGTCAAATGCATCTTTTGACACAAAATGTTTTAGTTTTTCTACTATTTGAGCCTTGCAATTAAATTCTTCAGGACATCTTACTGCCACTCCTTCAATCTGCACTTTACTACCACATTCAGGACATATGTCAGGAAAAACAAATTCAGGTATATTTGTATGACGAGAACCTTCATCTACTTTGACAATTTGAGGAATTACATCTCCAGCTCTTTTAATTGTTACAACATCTCCTTCTCTTATATCTTTACGTTTTATCTCATCTTGGTTATGTAGACTTGCTCTGCTAACTAGCACTCCGCCAATATTGACTGGTACCAAATCTGCAACTGGAGTTAAAACCCCCGTTCTACCCACCTGTATAAATATTTTATTTAACTTTGTCTTCGCATAAATCGCAGAAAACTTATATGCAAGCGCTGAGCGTGGCGCTTTGTGTGTACTTCCCAGACGACTTTGTAGCACCAAATCATTCACTTTATAGACTATCCCATCGATATCATAATCCAAGTTATAACGACAATCATAGATCTCGTTATAGAACTTTAGCATTCCATTCAAACTACGTGTTAAGGAACGATGCTCATTTACGCAAAAACCAAATTTCTCAAGCTTTTCTAGTATCTCACTTTGACTTTTCTCTATTCCACCAATTAAAGAATAAGCAAAATATCTAAGAGGCCTTTTTGCTGTAATGTTCGCATTCAATTGCTTTAAAGAACCAGCAGCTGCATTTCGAGGATTAGCGAATTCATTATTTTCATTTAACTTTAAAAAGTCGCTGTTACTGATATATATTTCACCCCTTACTTCTAGTCTTCCTTGCACATCTTGTAAAAACTTAGGAAAGCCTTTTATTGTTGCAACATTGTGAGTTACATCCTCTCCTACAAAACCGTCACCTCGAGTTGCAGCTTTAACAAATTTCCCATCTTCATAAATTGCAGAAAATGACAATCCATCAATTTTTGGCTCACATAATATCTCTATTTCATCTGCAATTAAAAATCTCTTTATTTTAGACAAAAATTTTTCTACACCTTGTTCATCATAAGCATTCTCAAGAGAAAGCATAGGTTCTTGATGTTCCACCTTAGAAAATCTCTCATCAGGCGGAGCACCAACACTATCTTGTGTTGCATAAGCTTCTGGCTCTATCGCAGCTAACTTTTTTTTCAGTTCATCATATTCAGCATCACTTATCTCTGGCTTACTTTTTTGATAATATAAGATATTATGGTAATTAATTTGGTTCTGCAGTTTTTCTCTCATCTTTTCCAAGTTAGTCATGATACCAATATAATGCTCTTTATAACCAAGTCATGAATTTTTTTAAAAGGCGTTACAAATTTATACTACTAAACTGAAAATCAGTTATATCAATATTAATATAACGTTTATATTCACATGATAATATTAGAATAATTTTTAAATCAAGGAGTATATTATATGGCAAAATATAGTAATAATTCGAACGATCAACCAAGCTATTATAATCTAAGATCAAATCTTGAACTGCTCAATTCACTACCAAAAAATTCGGAAAGTCAATTGAGTTCTGAAACTTTAGCATATGGTGTGAGTGATACATTAGGAGGCTGGTTGGGCATAGATAAAGCAGCACAAAAAGCAGCAGAACAAGTAATATCTCAAATGGGTAACGATTTAAAACTAGAAGCTAGAAAAGCAGCTCAAGATGAAGTAAAAACAATAGAAGGAAAAATGCTAACTTTAGCTGAAGAGAAAGCTAATCAAATAGCTACCGAAAAAGCTAATCAAATAGAAAAAAAAATATCGACTTCAATTGATAACACAGTAAAGTCATACCAATTCCCACTATATAAAGAACAGATAGACAATAATGGGAAAGAAGTGATACTAAAGTAGATAAAATAGAGAGGTATAAATGGCATTAAGGTCAAAACTATTAGACGAAAAAGTTGTAAATTTGGCGAAAGAAATGTTAAAAAAGGTCAGAAATAACGCATATGTTTCAAAAAAGTTACAAGCGGTGATAGCAGGAAAAGAAAGTAGTATAAGCGCTGTGGCAAGAATATGTAAAATTTCAAGGACTGCTTTGACTGAATGGATAAAGCATCTAAAATTTGGTAGAGTAGAAAGATTATTTTCCCCGTCTCAGCGGCGAAGAAAAAGCAAATTAAACAAAAATCAACGTGAGCAAATTGAAATATGGGTAGAAAGAAATCCAAATATTACTATTAAGGAAGTGCAAATAAAAATCTCAGAGGAATTTGGCCTAAACATTAGCAAATCAACAGTGCACCGTGAGATACAAAGGATGAAGTTTTCTTACATAACACCGAGGCCAATTCACCATAAACAAGATAAAAACAAGCAAGAAGAGTTTAAAAAATACTTCAATAAAATAGTCAATTCCCACCCTGAAAAGGAGGTATTTTTTTGATGAATCACGATTTGGAACTCATTCAAAAATCGGACACGGATGGTTTAAAAAAGGGGTCAGAACACAGGTTAAAATGAAAATTGGTAGACAAAATTTCTATATCTACAGTGCGGTAAATCCAAGAAGTGGTAAGAAAATTAGCCTACTTGCTCCATATGTAAACACTGATTGTATGAATATATTTCTGGAGCAGATGTCGAAAGATTTAGGCACGAAAGAAGCCTTTCTTGTAATGGATTGTGCAAGTTGGCATAGATCAAAAAGTTTGAAAATTCAGGAAAACATTACCATCATATACTTGCCTCCTTATTCACCGGAACTGAATCCTGTTGAAAGGTTGTGGCAATATATCAAATACAATACTTTACGCAATAGTATCTACGATACCATAGGTTTACTTGAAGATGTTTTGTGTAATTTTATTGTCAATATTTCCAGTACTACTATTAAACGAGTTTGTAATGTTTCTTATTTGTTCGGTCAGTAATGGATTTTGGTATCAGTAGAAGCAAATGCTGAAAAAGCAGCAAAAAATGCAGCTGAAAATGCAGTGAAAAAAGTAGGACCAGAAGTTGCAGATTTGCTAAAGCCAGAAATCAAAACTCAGGTAGAAGAAGAAGTAAAAAAATATACTGAAGAAAAAATTGAAAGCCTTATCAAACCTGAAATCACAAGCAAAATAGATTATATTGTCACTTCACAAAACAAAGAAGTAAGGAAGCTTTTAGAAGATGAAATGAATAAATTAATCGAAGATGCACATAAAAATTTGAATGGGAAAATAGATCAGATTACATGTGAACTCACAGAAGTAAAATCTGATCTCTTAGAAGCTAGTGCAAAAAGTTTCCTTGAGAGCGCAAAATTATTGTCTTTTGCTGCACAAGATGAAACATGTACAAACCAAGATTTAGTGTATTTCTAATCACAGCAGGGTTTTTATATTAAGGTTTTTATGGGTTGTTTAACCCATAAAAACCTGAGGATAAATGAAGAGAAAAGTATCTGTTAAGTTGCATGGCTACTGTGCAAAATATTGAAGCAAAAAGGTTTCATCCCAGTGCTTACTACCTTGTCATCCCAGTGCTCAGACACTGGGATCCATTGTTCCTTTCTGGATTCCAGCGTCATGCGCTGGAATGACACCCTATTAAAGCAACTATATTAATACAATATTTACATTGATATGTTAAAATTAGTATTAATTTAAATTAAGGAGTATATTATGAGATATGATTGGAACGACCCAGAACATGAGGGGGAAGAAACAGCAGATGATGTAGGTTCTAAAGGAGCATTGAATGATATAGGTTCTAAAGCAACAAAAATAGTATTCGATGCTATAGGTTATCAACTAGTAAAAGCAGCATATGATGATATAGGTTCTAAAGTAGCAAAAGTAGTACTTGGTGATGTAGGTCGTGAATTAACAGGTTGTACAGATAATTTCGATAAATGCACAGAAAACTTGGACCTTTTATAGCAGATAATGGAATATACGCAAACCAAGATTTAGTGTATTTTTAATCACAATAGGGTTTTATGGGCGAAATTTAAAAAGCCCATACAAACCTTAGCTAAATGAAGAGAAAATATACTATATAGAATTACTTTGTTAAATATTCTCTACTCCCAGGTTTCGTTATGGGTAATTGTTTTAACTCTCTTGGCAATTCTTCCTCGCTATAGTTTTCGATATTAAGTTCAATCAAAGATATTACAGGAAAGGGCAGTTTTGTTTCACTATTTCTCTTGATCAAAGAAGCTTCAGCAACAACTTTACCTCCCTTCTCTTCTGCACATTTTACTGCTTCAAGTGAAGATTTACCTGTGGTAATCACATCTTCAATTAGTAATATCTTCTCACCTTGTTTAATCTCAAATCCACGGCGTAATTCAAATTTACCATTAACACGTTCGCAAAATATTGTTCGGATTCCAAGCTGTCTGCCAATCTCATAACCCACGATTATTCCACCAATTGCAGGAGATAGTATTAAGTCTACAGGTTCAATAATCTCTTTTCTTATTTTATTCGCCAATAGCTCACAAACGTTCATTGCTCTGCTTGGATTTTCAAAAATTTTAGCGCATTGTATGTAAGTGTTGCTGTGCAGCCCTGACGAGAGTACAAAATGTCCGTGCAAAATCGCACCAGCCTCTTCAAATTCTTTTATTATTGTATTATCTAATATCATTCTTAAGTTTTAAATTCTTTATTAATTATCTGTGTTATACAGATATCAGACCACACATTTATTGCAGTTTCAAACATATCAATGATTGTATAAATAGGCAAAATCAATCCCATAATGTACAAAGGAACATTCATTGATACCAAATAACTAGTTGCCATAAAATAGCACCCCATCGGCACTCCAGCGTTACCAATTGCAGCCCCTGTAGCTAAAAAAATCCATATGAACATCTCACTTAAGGAAAATGTGTGCCCATTCATCTCTGCAACAAACATCACTGTGATTAAAATAAATGCAGCACACGCATTCATATTGACTGTTGTGCATATTGGTAGAATAAAAGATGACAATTTCTTTGGTACCTTTAGCTGATTTTGCACACATTCTATAGTTGTAGGCAGCGTTGCACTAGATGATTTAGAAAAAAATGCAAGTGTAAGTGCTGGCATAACACCTTTCATCGTTTGAATTGGTGATATACCTTTATACCACATGAGTAGTGGTAAAATTACAAATGCTTGCACGAAATTTGCAGACATTATGCAAGCAAAATACCAAAAAAGACTATGGAATTCACTGCCACCTTTTAACTCGTATAAAAAACATGTGATAAAAGACCACACAGCAAGAGGAATAAACTTTAACAACCCTTGAGCAATTTTAAGAAGTGTATCAAACAGTGCAGAAAATATTTGGTGTAATATATCTTGTTTTTCTTTTGAAAGTGAAATAATAGCTCCGCCCATTAAAAAAGCAATCAATATGCTGCCAATAACGTTATTTTCAAGAAAAACTTGCACAAAATTCGAAGGAATGAGTGATTTTAAGTATGAAAAGTAATTGTGGTTGCTGTCACTCACACTTTCTATCGTGTTACTTATGAAATTTTTTCTTACTGGATCTATGAATAAATAGAAAGATAGTGCAACAAACGCAGCTATAATGGTTGTAAGCAAAGTATAAAACAGCGTCTTTTTAAGTAATACTTTAATTTCAATTGAGTCTTTAAGTCCAGAAATTGTTGAAACTATTGATAGAAAAACTAAAGGTAAACTAATCAATTTCAATAAACTGATAAATATATCACTAAATAGCTTTGCGACTTCAAATATCACTTCATTGTTTAAATAGTAAGCAACTATTGCAAACAGTATAGAAAAGAGTACTGTGAACTTATGCATTAAAAACAAAACTTCAAATTGATACTATACAACAATTTTTGGAATTAGGTTAAGATAACTTGACAAATAAGAGAAAAATAGTGAATATTCTATTATTGATTAAGTTTTTAAAATATGCCAAATTTAATAGTTGATGTATTATTTATACCAGCTATGATAGGAAAGGCAATAGGAGTGAGTACCAATAGGAGCGCTTACAGGTGCTACAACAGGTCTTGTATGTTATGCATTAAGTGCACCTTTATCTCCTCTTATTATAGGCAGTATTGCTACTGTTGTTTCTGCAGCATTTATTTCTATACCCATTGTGTTGTTCATGTCCATATTTGCTGATCCAGATCCAGAATTATTTAAGTTATTCAGTATACTATTTATTCCTCAAGTAGTAATCGGAATTGGTTTAAGTGCAGCTATAAATGCTATTTCAGATACAATGCCAAGTATAAACTCAGCAGCTAACCTTGGTGCACTAATAGGACTTGTTATGTCAGTCCTAGCAGTACTTGCAATGATATATCTACCACCTATAGTTGAAAAAGTAGAAGAATGCTTTTCTTCACAGGAAAAGAATAGCAACCATACTACATCAAGTGATAACACTTCAGAAGTAAATAGCATTGAACAATCAGTAGGTAGAGGTAGAACTATAACTACCTAAAACCCTTATCTCCCACTCAAGCTCAACATTAAATTTATCTTTTACTGCATTTTGTACTCTGTTGCCAAGGTTTTCTAAGTCAAGTGCAGTTGCATTGTTGTAATTGAGCAGAAAATTACAATGTTTCTTAGAAATTTTAGCTCTGCCGTTATTTAATCCTCGGCAGCCAGACTCATCAATCAGTTTCCATGCCTGATAACCCCTTGGATTTTTGAATATACAGCCAGCAGTTTTTCCTCTTACTGGTTGGCTTTTGTTTTTTTTGTCAATAACTTCCTTTAATCTTTGCAATATAAGCTCATACTCTGAACTTACTCCTTTAAATTCAGCTTCAACAAAAATCCACTTGCCTTTTAGATCATGTCCACGATAAAAATATCCCATTTCTTCGCTGGAGAATTCATACAAATTTCCATCTTCTAGATTCACTGCCCTTATCGACTGTACAACACTTGCAATATCACTACCATATGCACCTGCATTCATTTCTATTCCACCACCAACTGTTCCTGGAATTCCTGCAAGAAACTCAAGTCCACTAATTTGCTGCTCCCCGGCAAAGTATGCAAGGTTACTAAGCAATGCAGCACCACCTGCAACAATCGAGTTATTATCTTTACATTTTATATATGCAAATTCCTTACCTAATTTCACCATTATTCCTCGAATGCCACTATCTCGAATTATTATGTTGGATGTTGCACCGATAACACTAATTGGCAACTCCGCATCTTTTATCAAGCATATTAGATCCTCAATGTCACATGGCTTAAAAAGTACATCAGCTTGGCCACCAACATTTAACCATGTCATTTTAGACATCGAAACATTATAACGATAGATTCCACGTACTTTAGGTAAGCTTATAAGCATTTCGATTTTAACTCTACTCCTGCATTCACACCCATTTCTTCTGCATCTTCTACAAATGAAGTGCGTTCAGTAAAGTATATACCTCTCTCGCCCGCTAACATACAACGAAGACGTAGCATGTTTTCACTCATATATTCTGCTAAAGCTGCAAGCGGTGTAAAGCATGAACCATTTACTGTCTTCATGAAACTGCGCTCTGATTTTGCCCTTATAAAAGACATATTATTATTAATTTTCTCTAAAAGATCGATAACTTTTATATCATTCTTTCGGCATTGAATGCAAATTGCCCCCTGCCCTACTGCGTTTAACATGACTTTTGGTGATAATACTTCTGTAATTAAATGGTGTTTTTTTAATCTTATCAGTCCTGCTTCGGCTAAAATCATTCCATCAAAATTCTGATTTTGCAGTCTAGTTGTCACATTTCCACGCAGTGGCACTACATTTAAGTCTGGCCTGAGATTTAACAGCTGAACTTTTCTTCTTATTGAAGAAGTTGCAATTGTAGCCTGCTGTGGCAAAGTTTTTAGGCTCTTATATTTATGAGAAATAAATACATCACATGGACTTAGCCTCTCTAAAACACAAGGAATTGTTAAGTCCTTCGAGAAAAACGCAGGTACATCTTTTAGCGAATGAACCGCCATGTCTATATTGTTCTCAAGTAGCTCATCCTCAATCTCCCTGAGGAACAGTCCTTTACCTCCTATTTCAGCAAGGGTTACATTAGCATATTTATCACCAGAAGTTTTGATTTTTATGATCTCAACGGATAGATTAGGAAAAGACTCTAATAATCTTTGTTTTGCTTCCAAAGCTTGGGTGATCGCAAGGTCGCTTCCTCTCGTACCTATTTTAACTAGCATATATCCTTCATATTATATGTCTATATTCTATGTCCATTTTTTATTATCTCCAGTTTAGTTATTGAATACTTTATAATTAGTACATAGTATCACGAACATTTAGTAATCGAGGAGTATGTATGTTTGATATTTTAAAAGATTCTAATGGCAGATTTAATAAAAAGAATATTTTACCTCTTGTAGGTGCCACTGTCGCTATTATTCTAACAGCATTAAATGCAGTAGTAGCAATTCCCAGATTTTTCTCTCACCCCTCTCTATCTAGTCCTCTCGTTTGGAAAGATTTAAGTTATAGTAAATTTCTTGCTAATCACATACCACTTAGCATAGTTATTTTCTTAACACTTGGTTTATGCACTTACCTTGCAATTGACAAAATTAGACAAAACAAACAAACAGAGAATCTGAGAGCCAACTCTGAATCTAATACATGTGTTTATACTGCTTCAATAAATGATATTCTAGAAGAACAAAATCAATTATAGAGATATTGGTTCTAGGCTTGTTTTTTATCTTTCACGGACCTTTTCATTTAGGTGCTTGTGATTAGCAACCATTCAGTTTACACTATACCTAAGTATAGTTTAAATTTATGCTAAACAAGCTCACAGTTAAATCTCTTTCAGTATTGCTAATTTTTTTGCTATCTTTATATATAATACTGCCAAACTTCTTTGATAATAAGTTTCTCACCTCAAAAAAGAGGATAAATCTAGGGCTCGACCTGAAAGGTGGATCATCTATACTCCTGAACGTAGATTTAGATTTTTATTTTAAAGAGAAATTGAGCATGCTAGCCGATGAAATAAAAGAAGGTCTGTTAACACAAAGGATTGAATTCAGCATAAAAAACGATAAACAAATAGTTGTAACTTTAAGTAATATGGATGATTACAAAAAAGTTTCGATGTTAATTCATAAAATAAACCCAAACTTAGAGCTGAATAGAAAAGATACTTCAATTTTTATTTCATATAAACCACATTATAAGAATTCATTAATCAATGAAGTAGTTTCAGAGTCAATAATTAATGTTCAAAGACGCTTAGATAAGCTTGGTACTAAGGAAGTAAGTGTGCAGAAACAAGGACAAAATAAGATATTAGTCCAAGTTCCTGGAGTAGAAGACACTCAGCAGATAAAATCTCTGCTTGGCAAAACAGCCAAGCTGGCCTTCCATTTGGCAAACACCAATGTAGCTAAAATGCAAGATATCGATCATGACACTACGATTATGCTCAAGGATTCTTTGGGTAATTCCTACCCGATATTCCGCAAAACTGAAATAGGCGGTGATTCATTAGTTAATGCATCAGTCAGATTTGGCAATTTAGGTAAACCGACAGTACATTTTAAATTTGATAGCGTAGCAAGCAAAAGATTTGCAAAAATCACTAAAGAAAATGTAGGAAAGCCCTTTGCAATTGTTCTAGATAACACAGTCTTAACTGTACCAACAATACGTGAGCCCATTCTAAATGGAGAGGGAGAAATTAGCGGTAACTTCACTGAAAAACAGGCAAGTGAACTTGCAATACTTTTAAAATCCGGTGCACTACCAGCACCACTTAAAATAATTGAAGAAAAAAACATTGGTCCAAGCCTTGGAGAAGAGTCAATAAAAGCAGGAGAAGTTGCAGCAATAATATCTATCATAGCCGTTGGTTTATCTATAATAATTACTTACGGCAAATTAGGCTTTTTAGCGTCTGTTGCACTCGTTTTTAATGTAATCTCTATACTACTCATTCTTACCTTACTTGAAGCAACTCTTACTCTCCCTGGAATTGCCGGCATTGCACTAACTGTTGGTATGTCAGTTGATGCAAATGTTTTGATATTTGAACGCATCCGCGAAGAAATAAGAGCAGGAAAAAGAACAGCTCGTGCCATTGAAGAAGGATTTAAAAACGCAATAAAAACAATTCTTGATTCAAACCTCACTACACTAATTGCTTCAGGAATAATGTTCATTATTGGTAGCGGAGCAATTAGAGGATTTTCTATCACTTTATCGATAGGAGTTTTATGCTCGATGTTTTCTGCAATTATAGTCACAAAACTTCTGATAGAATTGTGCATGAACCCAAAAAAGCTAGTACTTTAGTATCTGTTCAGCAGAGTGACAAAATAAGATAGACGAGAAAAGACAACTAAATGGTTGTCATGCAAGTCAGCTATCCAGTCTTTTCGTCGTCAAAAACGTTGTAACATGCTCACCAATTTAGTGAGCATAAAACCAATATATTTGTGGAGGAAAAGGAAAGAAGAAACAGAAACCATCTTCAGGCTATCACAAAGGATATGGCCATAAGATTAAAGATATGGATAGATTTATCAAATTTCTGGATGGAAATCAAGATATTAGAATTGAAAAGATAATTGAAGAATTTGGTAATATGTGTAGAAACACAATATAAAATTACCTTAGCAAAGTAAACTATACATATAAAAAAACTTTTCTTTATCGAGAAAGAGAAACGCAAAGAGTTCATAAAAAAAAGTAGAAGAAAGAAAGAAATAAATAAAGAAAACTTGATATACATAGATGAGTCTGGAATAGAGGACAATGAATTTTATGAATATGGGTGGTCTCAAAGAGGCAAGAGGTTATTTGCCCAGGGTTTAAAAGAAAGAGGGTAAGCATGATTGGAGCACTAAATGAAGGAAAAGTTAAAGCACCATGGATAATTGATGGCTACTGCAACAGCGAGATTTTTGATGCTTATGTAGAAAATGTACTTGTTCCTGTATTTAAACCTGGACAGACTATTGTTCTCGACAATGCGAGCTTTTATAAATCTGCAAGGACGAAAAATTTGATAGAAAATATTGGGTGTAAAATTTTGTTCTTACCTCCATACTCGCCAGATTTAAATCCGATTGAGAAGTTCTGATCAAGCACGCCATAAGAAAGGCTCTACAAACCTTTTGGCCCAATATTAATTCGGCTATTGATTTTGTTTTTCAGCAATCAGCTAAGCCTTTCTTGGGTTAGCTATATTACTAAAATCTCGTATTCTACATTTGACTTTAATAGCTCTTTATCTTCCTGAAATCTGAATGTTTTATCAATGCATCTTCTATTCATCCGTTAGCAATACTTTCACTTATTCCATAGCTTTGCGCTATATGGAAATATGTACGGTATTTACGCAAATATTCTAGTGCTATTAACAAACATGCATTGTTTATTTGGTTTTCCTCCTCTTGCATTTTTCTTGCCTCTTCCTCTATTAAAATTTCTATTATTTTTCCAATGTTTTTCTTTTTACTCCTCTTAGTCTTCGAAGCTTCTCTTCATCAAGTTTACTTACCTGCTCAAAATTTATACCTTCCCTAATATTGCTTCTACTACTTGTTTCTTAAGTTATCCAAGAAGTCTAATGGCAAGCACTGACCACTTTTGCTTCAGATGCCCTTGAACAGATATTATTACTAGAAATTAAACATCAAACCAACTTCAATATTATGAGTGGATATATCATCTGCAATAGGTATTGGGATACTAAAGTAACGATAGCCGAAAAAGGTTTTAACTTCTGGGATTATTGAGTAGTCAACACCAAGCTTTATTTGATAAGCAAACCAAGGAACATTCAGTGGCATTGAATTTTCTGGTGACCCATTAATCTTTTTTAATCTAAAAACTGTTGGCCCTATACCAAGACCAATATACGGAGCAAATTGTGTATCTTGAATGCTGGAGTTATAATAGAAGTTTAATAAAAATGCAAACACGCTTGCTGATTTCTCAAATACCGGAGGAGAATTACTATCTTTAATATTGGCTGTAGAATACATAGCTTCAAAATCAACTCGGCCATTTTCCCCAGCATAGTAACCTAAAGATACGCTCCTAAGCCACTGGAAATCAATTTTGCCGTTAAATTTCTCTATACTCTGAATTTCATCCACTAATCCCGCTTTGATAAACAATGATACTACTTTTTCTTGCAAAGAAAGATTAGGATTAGCTGTATTGATTAAATTAATAAACCTTTCTCCTATTGCCTTTATACCCTTTACAAATGTTTCTGAATTATCATTGTATATCTTACCACCGTTAGCACTAACATAGAAATCAAGTTTTTTTGATTTTTCCTTTGTAGGTTCAGCTTGATCTGTAATACGTGGCCACATATTTTTCTGACCAGCTGCTTGGAAAATAGAAGGTGAACTACTTTTAAGTTCTTGATATTTTATTGGTATTTCTCTTTCAGCAACCTCTTCAGAACGTATTACACTTTCATTATTATCTGTTTCTAATTTTAACGGTTGTACTTGCTCAATGTGTCTATTGTTACTGATATAAGTAATAAAAAAATAGACACACGGAATGAAGATGAAAAATAAAGCAATAGATATTCTAATTATCATAAATGAATTATCACTTATAGTATAACTACTATATCATATATTCCTTTAATGTACAAAAATTAAGAAATAATATTTCCAATTAAACAATTATTTTCTATTCCTTTAACATGAGCTTTCACAATACTTTTAGCTTGAACTCTTGATGTAAGTTTTATTACTGCAAAATTTTCTGTTCTACCAATATTATTCTGCTCAACCAAAACGCTTTGCTCAGTGCCGAGCAAAGATTGATAAAAACTGCTCATCATTTCTTTATTTATTTCTCTTAGATGCTTTACTCGTTCTTTACGTACATTCTCTGGTATTTGTGGCATCCGTGCAGCAGGTGTGTTTTTCCGCTCTGAATATGGAAAAGCATGTAGATAAACTACATTTATTTTTTTCAGTAAATCAACTGTATCCTGAAACATTTCATCAGTTTCTGTTGGAAATCCAGCAATAATATCAGCGCCAAATGCTATATTAGGTCTTAAGCTCTTCATTTTATGATAAAATTCTATCACTTGTTCTCTATTGTGACGACGTTTCATTCTCTTTAGTATTAAATTATTACCAGACTGTAGACTCAAGTGTAAGTGAGGCATAAGTCTTGACTCATTAGCTATTAAATCCATTAGTTCATCATCAACTTCAGCAACATCAATAGAGGAAAGTCTTAGTCTCTTTAACTGTGGTATATCCTTTAAAACTCTCCTAACCATCGAACCAAGTGATTGCTTACCAAACAAATCTGTACCAAAGTCAGTAATATCAACACCTGTAAACACCACTTCTTGATACCCATTTTCTATAAAAATCTTAATTTGCTCTATAATATTGTTTACTGGCACAGATCGATTATTCCCTCTTGCCTCAGTAATTGAGCAAAATGTGCAGCTATGATTACAACCATTTTGAATTTCAATAAATGCCCTTGATTTATCTTCAAATCCATTAATGAGAATAGGTTCTACTTGGTTATCACTGACTAAGGTTTCATCATTATTTAGTAGATAATTTTCAGCTCTTAGTTTGTCTTGATTACCTAGCACTTTACTTACACCAGGAATATCACTATATGATTTAGGATCTAATTGAACAGCGCAGCCAACTACGATAATTTCTTTACTTGGGTCATTCTTATAGATCTTACGTATTTTTTGCTTTACTTGACGTTCTGCTTCGTTTGTCACTGCACAGCTATGCACCACAACAACATTTTCTCTCTTCGCTTTTTTTAATGCTTCTTTGATTAACTCACTCTCGTAGAAATTTAGACGACAACCAAATGTTATTACTTCATTCATGCTTTTGCTTTAATAGGTCTAAATTATATCAAATATCCAAGAAAAATGACTATTTTTTGGTGGATAAATGTATAACTAGTGCAAAAATACCATCAATCTCACTTTCTTCTTTTTAAATATAAAGATCTTTACACCAAGAAACATCATTGTGGCCAACCCTTTGATTATCGATCTTTTCTGCCTGGTCAAGATACTCACCACCATTTTCAATAAAGTTAACATCATATGATTGAGCCATATCTCTTAATTCATGATTAAAAGCAAGTTGAGCGATGTTTTGCTCAAAAAAATACGACTTTTCAGGCTTAGAATAAAATATTGCACACATTATATCTTTTCCAGGCTTAGCTTGGAGTATCTCTTCTATTCTCTCTTTTCCTAGCTTTTCTTCAAATTTTGTCTTTATTCTATCTTGGCTAAGTATATTTTGTTTATATTGATCACAGATCTTTTGTAATATAAGCAAATCTGTAACAGCAATTATGTCATTATTGTCTTTACTTACTAATATTCCATCAGGTATCGTTATATCACTTCCTATACCTTTTTGCTCATTATCCCTGTTATAAAGTTTTTTTCTCTGTTCTATGTACTTATCGTTACTGATACTATCGAGAGCATCAAAATCTATATAAATTATCCCTTCTTCTATTTTAGATTCTTTTTGCCTGCATAGCATACAATAAGCTGCAATGTACCGGAAGGTATCAATTTCAATTGCAAAACTGGTTCTTTCTTCAGGTTTTTTGTTATACATATCATAAAAGTAATCTTGAATGCTCATGTCCTTTCCATTGATTTTCCATCCTTGATCAACTTCTTTCCAACAAGGATTATATTTAGGGTCATGTAGATCTATAACATATACTCCTTTTACCTCTTTAAATCTATCTCTTAATTCCTCGATTTGACCTGATTTGAATCCTGATCCGTTTACAACTAAAAAGATATCTCTTTCTTCGTTAGTCTTTTGTTTATGTTTAATTAATACATCCACATAATTAAATTTGCTATTTTTGCCGTCCGGCAAAGTTTTTCCAGTATCTTTTGGAATCCACGTTACAATAATTGGCGCTGTGTTTGGTAAAATTTGCATTTTTTTATCTATACCCATAAATCTTCTATAATAGTTGCTATGTTTTATTTTATCATAAAATTATTAGTTATTATTAAATGTACAGAAAAAACAACAAGATATCAGTTCTTTTGGATGCAATAGACTCATTAACTCTTTCTATATTGATATAGACTTCATAATTTAACTACAATTACAGTATGTTATTTAGATACTTCTGAACTCACCACTTTATTCCACTGATCTTCATCTAAAATTTACCACCCCCAATCCCACTGCTTTTTTATATTTTGACTAGGTCTTCTCCTACAATTAGGTAATCAGTACTTTTATCTGAAATGTACCATATAACTACACCAAGCTACAAATATGACACAAGAATTTAGATTATTTTAGTTATTCTCTTGTATAAGATACTCTTTTATCAAAAAGAGGACTATATGAGTGAAGCAACTTTTTCTGAAAAAATCAGCTTTCTAGAGAGGACATAGCAGAGTTAAAAGAACTTATGTATCTTGAACGAAGTGAAGTAAGTGAAAGTGGAACAGGTCTATATTTAGGAATTGAGACAAGGCCTCATTTAGGTAAATATTGCTATGCAGACTTTTCTTGATAGCAAGCATATTGCTTTTTAGAAAAATATTAGTAGCATCAAACAAGAGATTGATATTAGTTTTTCTGTCAGATTAAGTTGCGTCTAGTACAACTGACTATGCAAATAAGCTTTGAAATATTTTAATTAGAGTGTATTTTCGTGTTCATTGCTATGAATGGGTGGCTGCACACTTTCCAGATGGCTATTCACTTCGATTGAATCGCCTAAATCATGTTCTATTTTTAATTTAAATCCTAACTTCTCGCAGAATTTGTAGAAATATTCTTTAATAATATCAAATAAATTTCTGCCATCAGTTTTATAATCTCTCAATTTTCGAGGCACAGTCAGTGAGAATTTGCCATCTTTATATACCACACTACCTTTTCCATCCTGAGATTCAAGTGTAAATTCCAGTGAGCTGGATAGATCACATAGCTTATCACCGAATTGACCATTACTCTCGTGGAAGAATATCGGTAGTTTCATATCAGACCTAATACTCACATTATTTTGGTTAACATAATCGATATTTATAACTTTTTCAGGGGAAGGTACTATAAGTGAATATTGTTCAAGTGAATTTTGAGATTCTATAGATACAATAGCTTCATACCCTGCCTGATTACAATTGGTAACCAACTCCTCTAAGATAGAGTCACTTGGAACTTGAGCTTCAGCATATCTAAACATTTCCTTAAAAATCTCTTTTGCGAACGGTCGATAATTTCCGTTCTCTTTCTCTGGTAATAGGTGAGCATAATTTGTACCTAGACTGTAAAATTCTTCAAATTTCTTTTTGTACTGGTCATTTTTTTTATGGTCAGGAATTTTTTCGTTTTTGTAATGTTCTGCCCAAATCTTGTCAAATTCTTTTTTGTCTCTATTTATCAGTGCTTTAATTAAGATTTTATCTACACTTTGATCATTAATAGTAAAATCCATTCTGTCAATGTCTTGATACGCCTGTTTACCAGAGTTTGCTTCCACATTCTTTTTACCAGCTCTTAACTTGCTAAAATCAAACTTTTCTGCCTGAGCTTTTAGTGTAACGACTGGATTTTCATTTTTTTCCTGTGTAGAGTTGTTCATTGTTAATACTTTGATATGAATTGCTGATAGTATAATAATACATAAAAATAGTTAATATGTCAATAATATACTTAACATAGACAGTCATAATAGGGTGACAGGATTTTAGTAAGGCTCTATTATGAATAAACGGTTTTACACAGTATGAATGTTGATGAGCAGTCAAGTGTGCTGACTTTTCTAAATAGTAAAATTGAGAATATACCAAGGTTTCATTCCGCAATATTGCCTAAACTTTGCGGCGGAGACAGAGTAATGGACTTGCTGTTTTATAGGCCGCTCAGTTATGTGGATAGAAGTAAATCACTACCTGATGCTCAAGTGGGAGAATTTACAACTTTTATGGCAAAAGTGTATGAGCACCAGCGCCCCACTGTTAGAGGTAGGCCATATAAAATAATCGTTGAAAGTGAAAGTCAGTATTTATTTATAGTTTTTTTTAATTACTCAGTTAAATATTTGTATAAATTATTTCCAGTTGGAACAGATATAGTCATCAGTGGTAAACTTGAAAAGTTTGCCGAACATTGGCAAATTACTCACCCAGATTACATGTTGTCTGATATCAATCAATTTAAAGAAATAGCCTGCATAGAGCCAATTTACCAATTATGTCGCGGTATTACTAACAAGAGCATTAGAAACATAATAAGTTCTAATCTAAAAGATTTGCCTGATTTGCCAGAGTGGATAGATGAAACATTAATCAAGCAAAAGAAATGGCTGAATTGGAAAGAAAGCATCATAAGATTGCACAGACCGAGCTCACTCGTAGAAGCAGAAGTTTGCAGAGAAAGACTTGCTTATGATGAGCTATTTGCGTACCAGTTGGCACTAAAGCTTGCAAGGGAAAATCATGTAAAAAAAGGAGGAAGGGAATTTGTAATATTGAATAAATACAAAGAGCAGGTCTTAAATGAATTACCGTTCCAATTAACAAATGATCAAATTCGAGCGATAGATGAAATCTCAGAAAGACAAAAATCCAAATACCGTATGGTAAGTCTGCTACAAGGTGACGTTGGTAGTGGAAAAACCGTGGTTGCACTCTTTACGATGCTGAATGTGGTAGAAAATAACATGCAAGCAGCTTTAATGGCACCAACCACTATCTTAGAGCCTGTACGTGATCTCAAAAAAGGGATAGAATGAGAGGATAAAGTATATAAAGTAGGATATGCGAAGTTTATATCCAAGTGATATAAGTCGAGAAAAGTTTGAGATTATTGTAGCAGATCTGGAGTCTTGCAGGAAGAGGACAAAGCCAAGAACACTTGATTTATATCATGTATTTTGTGGAGTGTTATACGTCTTAAAAAGTGGCTGCCAGTGGAGAATGTTACCAAAAGAGTTTCCAAAATGGCGGAATTGTTACGACTATTTTAAGAAGTGGAGTGAAAAAGCAGATGCAAATAAAGAAAGTGTTCTGGAGCTGGTATTAAAAAAAAATAGTTGGCGTGGTCCGACAAAACAATGGTCGGAAAGAAAAAACCAGCTTCTGCATAATTGATGCACAAAGCGTAAAAAATGCAGATACTGCTGAAGAAAAAGGCTATGATGCAGGCAAAAAGGTTTCAGGAATAAAACGCCATATTGCGGTAGATACACAAGGTTTACCCCACGCAATTTATATAACAACGGCAGAAATAACTGATCGTAGTAGCGCTGTGAGAATGGTTAAAAATGCTAAAGAAAACCTATCTGAAGTTAAAAATATACTAGTTGATGCTGGCTACACAGGAGAAAATTTTGCAACACAAATAAAAGCAACTATTGGCGCTACCGTTGAAGTAATAAAGCGAAACGAATTACACACCTTTGTCGTATTGCCGAAAAGATGGGTTGTTGAGAGATCTTTTGCTTGGTTGCAAAAATGTAGGCGATTGTGGAAAAATTGCGAGCGGAAACTCAACACTAGCCTGCAAATGGTCGTTCTTGCTTTCGCTGCTTTGCTTCTGAAAAGATTATGAACAGGCTCTTAGCGGAGCAACATTATAATTGGATCGAAGAAGCTCTATCTTGTACTGATATAAAAGTTGCTTTGCTTACTGGTAAAACTGCGCGCAAGGAAAGAAAGATTATTATGAACGAACTTGCAAGTGGTATTTTAAATATAGTAATTGGTACTCATGCATTATTTCAAGCCAACGTTACATTTAAAAATTTAGGACTCGCAGTCATAGACGAACAACAGCGATTTGGAGTGATGCAGAGGAATCGGTTGGTAGGAAAAGGAGAAAATACCGATATACTTTTTGTTACTGCAACTCCCATTCCAAGAACCTTGCAGCAAGCTATGTATGGTGACGTTGAATGTTCTATTTTAAGGGAAAAACCAAAATCTAGATTGCCAATAAAAACCGTTATTATGAACGTTAAAAAAGTATCAGATATTATTCAAAGACTGAAAGATGCTATAAATAGAGGCGAAAAAGCATATTGGATTTGTCCATATATAGAAGAAAACGAAGAACTCAATATTGCCGCAGCAGAAATGCGCTTTCAGGAACTACAAAAGACATTTTTTGATAGAGTTGGAATAATACACGGAAAACTAACTCAAGAGCAGAAAGATCAAGTGATGTTTTCCTTCAAGAGGAATGAATTTTCTCTGCTTGTTGCAACCACTGTGATAGAAGTTGGTATAGATGTACCAGATGCAACTATTATGATTATAGAGAATGCAGAGCAGTTCGGGTTATCGCAATTACATCAGTTAAGAGGTAGAGTAGGACGAGGAAATAAACCGTCTTTTTGTATACTGTTATATGACAATCTCAGTAAAAGTTCGTATTCAAAGTTAAAGATTATGTGTGAGTCACAAGATGGATTTTATATTGCTGAAAAGGATATGATGCTGAGGGGTAGCGGAGATATTTTAGGCACAAAACAATCAGGGTGCATGGAGTTTAAATTTGCTGATTTATATGAGGACAGAGAATTGCTCAACCTTGCATATAATAATGCAAAAGGTACAATAGCTAATTTTGAATTACTGCTTGATATATTTGAATATAGAAGTAGACTACATTTTTCAAAATTTCAGTAATCTTCCAAGCCATAACCTTCATGAGTAGAAGTTCCTTGACAGACGGGAGTATTTAACAAACCATACGCGTCAAGTTAAGGAAAAATAAGAGTGAAGAAGAAGTTTTTACCATAAGAATAAATTGTGCAGAGTTAATAGCAGGCCCTGTAAACAAAATGTTAGCAGGTCAAATTAATCAAGGGCAGGAAGTATAAAAATGGAAAAAAAGCGGTAACTTAGCCGAATGACAATAAATATATAGAAGGTACCGTTTTAAAGAGCACAAAAGGAATACACAGTAAAAGCGAGGAGAAGTTGAGAATATGTATGGAAGCAGTGTGGAGCAGTGGCTGCCAATGATCAAAAATTTACCACAATTACAGAAGTATACATAAGAGGTTTAAAAGGTGATGCAAAAAGGGAATTTTGGCAAAATGACTTAAGTATGCACAACAAGATCCAGATTTACATAATTGATGATCAGATGTCATTCATGCTCAGCCTATATATAGAAAAAATTCTCAAGCTCAAGAGGGCTTAGGGTGGAACTAAAATTCATGGACTTGTTGACGCACGTAATTAATTTCTTTTTTTTAAGTTAATTAATGTTAACAAGCCACGTCTGCCTGTAATCATGTTAATACCAAAATATAATGTAAGAGAAGAAATGGGCAGTGCTATGGTTAAATACAACAATTTTTGTTTTTTTCTAAACATGCTTCCATATGAAAAACATATGACATAAAAAGGCAAACAAAAAGCTAAGAACCTTGACGCGCTTTACATCTTGGCTTTACCTTATTTATAACATAAACCTTACTACCCCTTTTCACAACTTTACAATTTTTATCTCTGTTACGATGAGATTTTAGTGACCCTTTAACTTTCATATCTACAGTAAGAATAGAATTAGCTTACATTATGATCACTGACAGAGAGTTAGTCAATTGATAAATTTTTCACATTTTATTAAAATACTGTATAATTGTCGCTGATACTTCTTCGATTGACTTTTGCGTGACATCAATAATTGGCCAGTTATTTTGCTTAAAGAACTCCTCTGCTTCTTTAATTTCCTTTTCTACTTTTCTAGGGTCAGCATATATATTATTACCTTCATTATTAATTGAAGTCAGTCTATTTTTGCGTATTTCTATTAGCCTTCTTACGTCTATTGTTACTCCTATAGTCAGTTTATTTTTTAATTTTGCTAAGTCGACGTAAAAGGGTATCTCGCTAACAAAAGGAACATTTGCAACTTTATAGCCTCGGTAAGCTAAATACATACTGGTGGGAGATTTTGATGTGCGTGAAACTCCAACCAAAATTATATCGGCTTTATCAATATCTTGAATATTTTGTCCATCATCATGATTAATGGTATAGTTTATTGCCTCAATGCGCTGAAAATATTCGTTATTTATCTCAGCATGTAAGTCAAGTTTTTCGTCTTTTTTAATTTCAAGATAGGATGAGATTTCCCTAATAATGTGTGATAATATCGCTCTGTAGGGAATTTTTAGCTTTATACAATTATTTTTTAGACATTTTCTTAGCTCATCATTAGTAATAGTGCATATAACAAAATTATGCTCATCACTTTTTCTATTAATTTCCTCTAAAATTTTGTCAATCTGCTCTTCTTCTTTTACGAAAGACCAAACATATTCGATCGTTTCTACAGAACGAAAGTGTTTCAGAGCTGATTTTGCAACTGATATAACAGTTTCACCACTTGAATCTGACACTAAGTGTAGGTTAAGCTTTTTAAGGGTCATCAACGTTATACTAAAAATAATAGCAAGCAATCTGCTACTGAAATTGTGCTAATTTATTATACTACGTAAATATAGAAAAACTATCTTGTTGATAAAACTCAAACTAATTGATAAGTTCTTAACACAATTATTCTCAAAACAAATGTTTTTATTAAAGCCTACAAATTTCACTTCTTTTACTAAAAAAGCTCTACCTTGGCTTGGGGTTATTTGTTTCGCATGTTTTTTAATTGGAATGTTCTTGGCATTATTCTTCTCCCCAGGAGATTATAAACAAGGAGAAATTGTACGAATTATGTATCTTCATGTGCCTTCTGCATGGCTTGCTCTTGGAATATACGGACTCATTGCATTACTCAGTTTCATTTCGTTGGTATGGAACAATAGTGTTGCTAGTGTCTTAGCACATGCTGCTGCTCCTGCAGGGACAGTCTTTTCGGCAATATGCTTAATCACAGGTAGCATCTGGGGAAAAGGAACATGGGGTACTTGGTGGGTATGGGATGCAAGGCTTACTTCAATGCTGATTTTGTTTTTTCTGTATGTTGGTTATCTTTCATTGTGGAGCGCTTTTGATAATCAAGCAAGAGCAGAGAAATCATCAGCAGTATTTGCCATTTTTAGTGCTATAAATATTCCCATAGTAAAATTTTCTGTGAATTTATGGTCTACTCTTCATCAGCCAGCAAGTATTTTTAGAAAAGGTGGAGTAGCAATAGAAGGTTCTTTACTGCTGCCACTCATTGCAATGTTTATATTTTGTACCACACTTTTTTTAGTAGTGTGGATACTTAATGCCCTTCATTTAATTAATTTGCAGAAGATAAAGAGAGAAATTAGCATGCGATATTAGGTATACAGTTCCAGAGTGTAATGTTGTGAACAGCGACGGAAATTAAAATGTAGAGCAATCATCCATTAGCAAGTTCCAGAACTAATTACGTACAAACCACACTTCAAGATTATAGTGATTAATCACGGGAAAGTAGAAGAATCATGACTCTCTAAGGTGAACTGTATGAAAAATTAGCAAAGATACGTTAAAAATTGAAAGAAAATTTCTATTGATAGATATGCTATATTTATAATGCAAGTTATTAAATTTTTAATTACTTTAGCTTATAATAATTTCTGAGTTAACCTGAGATTTCTTGAACTGTGGTTTCTTTATATTCAGGTGGATACTTATACTTTTATGTAATTCCAGTTTTGACTGTAGAGGAGGTTCCTATGTCAAAAAATACCTATAGTGATCAAGTTAATAGTAGTTATTTATATACCAACAAACTTTTTTATGGTAAAGAAGGTATAGACGAGATGACTGAGGGTGAAACTACGACTGAGAAGCAATTCACAAATATAGTTCCGATAGTAAAAGAGGTTTTTGAACTAGTAGAAAAGAAGCTTACGAAATGTGAAGAGGAGGTTAAGCGAGCAAAAGCAGAGACTGAGTGGTATAAAAAAGTAGCTGAAGAATGTAAAAAAGAAAATGGTATAGATAAACCTGTTACTGATGAAGGAGGGAATGAAAATGGAGAAATTACATCTCGAAAAGTAACCTCAGATTGTTCCAAGTATGAAAATTGTGGGCCATATTCTCATTTTTATAAAGTTGATAATAAGATAGGTTGTCAAGGTTTTAGTGCATCTGATTTACTAAAGGAATTATATCCCGAGATGTACAGCAATCCTAAGATTGCAAAATATATAGAAGAGGGAGCAAATGGTAATTATGGTGCAGTAAATTTTAAATTTGCCTTTACAGAGGATCTTAATTCAATATCCTGGCTTGGTAATATAGAATGTGAAAAATGTGTGGATGATCAAAGAGAGTTAGCGTGTCAAGAAGAAGAGATTAAGAGTTTCTGTTACCCGAACGTTTACCGTAGTAATCCAGAATTCAACAAGAGCTTTTTTTCCAGAGGAGCATGTCCTAATCTCTTTAGAGAGTCCAGTGAAACAAGTGTTGTAAAAGCAAAACAAGTTGCACCATTGATACTTGTTAATACCTTAGGACAAATGATAGATAAAGAGGGTAATAACACTAAAGTATACTATGATGCATTGAAGCGTTATCTAAATGATGATGGTAAAATCAAGGATTGTGGAGATAATCAAAAGTGTAAGGATTATATTCCAATTATGGAGAAAGTTGCATGGAATAGTGATAAGGAAGTACTATTAAAAACTGCTGTTAATAATACGCAAGAAGCAAATCCTTACTATTATGGAAATGAGGATAATTCTACTTCCGTTGAATTTTGTTCTATATAAGGCTGAATTTGTCTAATTTTTTCTACACTAGACACAATTTAGTCGTATCTGAACAAATACATAATCTATATAAAGAGGACGTAGGTACCATCTGTCCTTTTACGGCATTTATGTCAATGATATGCGTAATCCATGATTTTAAACATAATGATCCTCCTAAGTAATACAAAAAAACTCAGAAAAATGTATATAGCTATGATAGAAGTTATCTATACATAAGTACAATATGCTTTAACTAGAGATTGTAAATTAATGAAGTTGAAAAGTCTGCAGACGAAGATAGATTTCGAGCTCTAGAATATCTTCACTATCAAAATAACAAAGCTGTCAAAATTTGTCAAGTAATTTTTATCGCAACTGTACAAAAATTGCACAGGACAAATTTAAAATGCTGTCTGTTCAGACGCATATGAAACCAGTGCTTCTTTTCATCCCACTTCCATGCGGCTAAACCCTTTTCATAATTTCCTATCTATCATTTCTTAAACCACTCCCCTGAACGGATACAATTAAATACATTTTTAACATTTTTATAGAAAACTATTAGTATAGATTTGTATGCTGCCCTCATGGCTATTTTAAAATGTTTAATACTCCTTTTCATTATTTCTTGTACACATCTACCTAACAAGCAACATTCTGTTAATATAGACAATTATAAGCACGATTATTCGTTGCAACAATATAATACTCCTTTGAAGAATAACGAACCAGCAATACCAGAAATGATACCTTTACCGGTAGAGTTTCCCGATCTTACAACCAGTAATCAGTTTCTTTCGATTAATGTTGATGAAAAAGTACCAGTAAAGGATTTACTGATTGAAATAGGAAAACTTTCTGACATTAACTTAGACATAGATCCCAAAATATCAGGTAATATTACTTTAAAGCTAAAAGATAAGAACATAAACGAAGTAATTCAGAATATAGCCAACAGCGCCAAATTGCGTTACTCAATGAATAATGGTGTAATTAGAATTGAACAAGATTTGCCATATGCACAAAATTATTACGTAGACTTCATCAATATTCAACACTCTGCGCAAAGGAGTTTTATCATTGGTAACAATATTACCGACAGTGATGGTGATAGAAACTATATGAAATCTCAATATAGTAGTGATTTATGGAATTCATTAGAAAAAGGCTTAAATGCAATAATGGATGTTAACGGAGTAGATGATGGTGAGTTTCTTTCATCCAACAGAGAAGCTGGTGTCATTATTCTAAATGCTAGAAAAGATATTCACAAAGCTGTTGAAGAATATATTAATAAAGTTAAGAAATTGGCGTCTTCTCAAGTAATGATCGAGGCCAAAATAGTTGAAGTTTTATTAGACGATAAATACCTTTCTGGTATCAACTTAAATGATTTGCATAATGAAACCAAATCTATAACAAATCAAGGTAACTCTATTATTGACCTAGCAATTAACTCTAGTGTGAGTGATTTAGGAGATTTAGTAAAAAATTTAGGCAAATTTGGCACTTCAACCGTAATTTCAAGCCCTAGAGTACATGCTATAAATAATCAGCAAGCAATGATTTCATTTACTAAAAACCATATCTATTTTACTTCCGATATACAGAAAAATACCAAAAATTCTAATCATGCATTAATTACCAAGATGAATAGCACTCCAATAGGTGTGGTGTTAATAATCCACCCAAGCATTAACATTGATACTAATGAAATATTCATGGATATACACCCAACCTTATCAAGAATTAACGATTACACTAAAGACCCAAATATAGAATATGTCGCACAACAAAATAAAATGAAATTAAATAGTGACATTCCAATTATTGAAACCAGAGAAATGCACTCTACGTTAAAAATTAAGAGCGGCGAAGTTATGGTAATTGGTGGGCTTATAGAGCATAGAAAAGATAACCAAAACTTATTGCATCAAAAGTCAAAAAAACTGGCTAAGACAGTAGAAACCGTCATCTTCCTGAAAGCAACAATCGTACCAACACTTGGTTTATTAGATATAAAAGATAGGAATTTATATATATATTAAACGTATCCGTTCAGGCAATGGCATCAACTTAAGGAAAGATGTTGGGGTTGCTATTATGATAAGAAGAGAGTATCGGAATGATAATTAAGACAGCTTAATCATAAATCTGTTGCGGTAAATTTAAGTTACTTTAGTCATATATTAAAGTTTTTAAACAGGTCTTAGTTTACTTACTTTATTGTTTTCTTTATTATCAAATATTGCTTTAAATAATATGGAGGAGCACATTGTCAGCAATTGCCGTTATTGATTTTGGTTCACAGTTTACACAGCTTATTGCAAGACAAATCAGGGAAATGGGCGTTTACTGTGAAATATTTCCAAGCAACATCGATTTCGAAACAGTATCAAAATTCAATGGATTTATTTTTTCTGGAGGACCGCAATCTGTAAATGACAATTGCTCTGAAGTAAGTGAAGTAGCACATAAAATTATAAAACTTAACGAAACAATAAACACTCCTATACTTGGAATATGTTATGGACAGCAACTCATTTGTCATTATTTCGGGGCAAAGGTAAGAAAAGGATTCAATCAGGAATTTGGCAAAACCAAAATCAAGATACTAAAAGAATCTCCAATTATAAAGGATACTTGGGACGTTAATTCCGAAGTCGATGTGCTAATGAACCATGCAGACAGTGTCGAAACTATACCGCAAGGATTTACTGTTATTGCCTCAGGTGTAATAAATCAAACAATCGCAATAATTGCCAACGAACAGCGGAAGATTTACTGTACTCAGTTCCACCCTGAAGTTAAACCTACGACAAATGGTAGTAAACTTCTCTCTAATTTCTTAGATATTGCAAATTGTGAGAGAGATTGGACAATGAAGTCATTCATTGAAAAACAGAAGGAAAAAATTCAAAACTTAGTAGGGGAGAAAAAAGTAATTGCTGCAGTAAGTGGGGGGGTTGATTCAAGTGTTGCAGCAGTTCTTACACACAAAGCTATAGGAAAACAATTAAACTGTATTTTTATCGATACTGGGTTATTGCGTAAGAGCCAGACCACTGCTATGTTAAAAGAAATTCCAATAAATTACGTTGATAAATCAAACTTGTTTTTAAGTAGGTTAAAGGGAATAACTGATCCGGAAGAAAAGCGAAAAATTATCGGCAATACTTTTATCGAAGTGTTTGAAGAAGAGGCAAAAAAAATAGGTGATGTGGATTTTTTAATGCAAGGCACCATTTACTCTGATGTAGTTGAATCAGGGCACGCTTCAGGAAACACTAGTACAATTAAATCTCATCACAATGTTGGTGGGTTGCCAGAAAAAATGAATCTGACACTAGTAGAACCTTTACGCTATCTCTTTAAAGATGAAGTAAGGCTGCTTGGCAAAGAAATTGGGCTTTCAGATGAGATAATATTTCAACATCCATTTCCTGGACCTGGACTTGCAGTGAGGATCATAGGTGAGGTTGCTGAAGAAAAGGTACGAATATTGCAAGAAGTAGATGAAATATATATCAACACAATGAAAAATTATGATTTGTATGATAAAATATGGCAGGCTTTTGCTGTACTGTTACCAGTAAAAACTGTGGGAGTTATGGGAGATAATCGTACATACGGATATGTTTGCGCTTTAAGGGCTGTGACTTCATCTGATGGCATGACAGCTGATGCATTTCCATTTGAAAATAAAGATCAACATTCGTTAGTATTTTGGAGGTTTTTGCAAGACGTCAGTAGTATAATTGTTAACAAAGTTTCCGGAGTAAATCGAGTTGTGTATGATTTAACTTCCAAGCCACCAGCAACTATTGAGTGGGAGTAGCAATAATTTCATTCCAGTTTCAGCTACTCGAATCACACCAAAGAGGCTGCTTGCATAACTCAAATTTTAAGAAAAACTATTTAATGTCATTCGAGTAGCTGACGCTGGAATCCAGAAAAAAAGAATAATGGATCCCAGTGTCAGCTACTCGAATGACATCGAAATGTTCGTACAGATATTCGTCACACACCGGAATAAAAATTAGACTTTTGCCTTGTGCAAAATAATTTCAAGGCCGCATTGTCTTTATTTTGCTTATAGCTTCCACAAGCAATGCAAACATGAATGAAGAATACAAACATGCTTTTGGTAGCTCTATGTGAAGTCCTTCAAGTATTAGATATATACCGATGAGTAAAATAAATAGAATGGCAATTACTTTTAAGCTTGGGCTGGATTTTATTAACTGAGCGGTATAACTTGATGAAAATAGCATTGCTAATATGGAAAATGTAAATGCTATAGCAACGATTATCATATTATGAGTTAATGCTATAGCAGTTAATATTGAATCAACAGAAAAAACTAAATCTATTAATATAATTTGTAGCAGAACTAAAAAAAATTGTGATTTAACGTTTGCCTTTGTTTTGTTCTCCTTATGTACAAAAATTTCGCTCCATAACTCTATAGAACTTTTAACAATAAGGAATAACCCTCCTGCAATCATAAGCAAATCTTTTACTGAAATATCTAGTGATACAGAGTGAAATATAGGCTTTTGCATTGATAATATATGTGATGTAAAAAATAGTATTACAAAACGCATCAATAGCGCCAAGCCAAAACCTATAAGGCGGGCTCTTTCTCTCAGCAGATTTGGCACCTTATCTATTGCTAGAGAAATAAAGATTAAATTGTCTATACCAAGTATAGTTTCAAGTAGCGTAAGTATCAATAAAGTCCAAGCATCAGCTAGCATTTTCATTCCAAAGTCAGATTTTGTACTTTACAATAGATGTGTAAAAATTAAGTAACTTCGACTAGGTAATTAAAAAATCAGCCTTACCCGGAAAAGAAAGAGGAAAAAGGGCATTTTTATAATAAAAGTACTTTTGTAAGAGAAATAATGAAATTAAAAATCTAACTCTCTTTACGAAAATTTTAAATAGATTGTAAAATAGTTGTACCATGAAAATATATGCCTTCTTTGTAGACTAAGATTTTTCTTTAAATTAAGATAGATACACGATAAAAGGAAATATGATAAAAGAGCCATTAGCAAAAACTGATATAGTAAAAGTTGAAGATAAGAAAGCAACAAAGGGCTTTTTTAAAATATTAGGTGAAGTAGCAGATGCTGTAAGGTCATGGGTTGGCAATATTGGCCCTGATTTAAGTAGTAGTCGCGATGTCGATAGTTTAGTCTTGAAGATGAACGAATGCTTAAACCCAAAGGGGGGTGAAGTCTCAGCACGTAAGAACACCGTATCTCTTGGTAATTTGTACTTGAGTTTATCAGAGGCAGGTCAAATAAAATTTTTACAAACCCTGGCAGAAAAGTTCAATCCGGATAAAACGAAAATAGATGAAGAAATAAAAGTATATAAGAAAAATCAAGATTCTGAGTCGAGTTATAAGTTTGAACAAGACTTAATAAAAGTCCTTGAATCACCACGCTCTAAAATATTGAAGCAGTTTATCTCCTTACCGGAGGGCCTTAAGTTTATTGTTGATATGCGTTCTGATGTACTCAAGCTGAAGAATCAATATAAAAGTCTAAGTCCACTAGAAAACGAATTAAAAAGTATACTTTGTACTTTGGTTGATGTTGATCTACTTGATCTTCATCAAATCACCTGGGATTCACCTGCATCATTGTTGGAAAAACTTATAAAATATGAAGCTGTACATAAAATTTCCTCTTGGGGTGACTTAAAAAACAGACTAGATTCTGATCATCTCTGTTTCGCTTTCTTTCATTACAAAATACCAAATGAACCTTTAATTTTTGTAGAGGTTGCACTGATGAATGAGATTGCAGATAGTATTCAACACGTTTTGGACGAGTCAGTTCCTTCAAGTGACCCAAGCAGTGCAAGTACTGCTATATTCTATTCAATATCAAACACTCAAACTGGTTTATCTGGAATTAGCCTCGGTAACTTTTTAATAAAGAGAGTCGTAGAAAAACTATCGCAAGAATTTAAAAGCGTAAAAGTGTATGCAACTCTTTCTCCAGTTCCTGGATTTACAAAATGGCTAAAAAATCAAGACGTAGCTTTATTAGGTAAGCTTAATATAAAACAATCAGGTGCAGAAATTTTAGAAAGCATAAAAACTAACGTTGAATGCGAAAAACAGTGCCTACTGAAACTTTGTGCACACTATTTGCTAAAGGTTAAAAGCAGTGGTGGAGGTGCTTATGATCCAGTAGCACACTTTCATTTAAGCAATGGTGCATCAATCAAACAAATCAACTGGATGGCTGATACTTCTGAAAAAGGCATTAGTCAGTCAGCCGGAATAATGGTGAATTATTTGTACGAATTGCCTAAAATAGATAACAATCATGAGAATTATATGATTAATAAAGCGGTTTCTCATTCAAAAAAAGTATCGTCTATGTTAAAAGAATAATAGGAAGTGTGCAAAAATGTAGAAAGTTTGAACATTTCCTAATCTTTATGTATATAACATTGAATAGCTTTATGAGGTAAAATATATGAATAGTAAGATATTAAAAGCAATAAAACAAAAAATACAAAATAGAGTATCGAGTAATGAACTGTACAGTCTCTTTATAGATCCTGAAGAAATAAATTCATTCAATGATTGTATTAGCAGTATTAAAGGTAATGAAATAGGCAAAGAGGAATCAGATGAATTGATAACCATTTATAGAGGACTTAATTCAATATTTGATAACATTGCTAGCGACTGGGATAACAATAAGAGTAGCCTAAATGATCAAAAAATTATTGTACATTATCAAAACTTAGAGTCTATCTTAAAGATAGTAAACATAATTAAAGGGTTGAAGACAGGAGTGGGCAGAGCATTCGTGATCCCTGGCCTTGATGAATCTGCGTTAATTTGTGATATCAAATCACTTCAGGAAAAAATGAAAGAAGTGCTGGAAAAGATGCAACAACAACAAAATGCAGCAAAGCAAAAAGAATTAGAAAAGAAAGCTAAAGCAGAGTTTGGCAAGTACATAAAAAATGGCACCATTGATGCGGTGTCAATTGAAAAGCGTAAGGATCAAAATTCTCTTTATGCAACAATCAAGCTAAAAGACGACAATAAAAACACAGATATTAGGGTAAGCGAATTTTTAAATAGTGAATTTTGTAAAGAAAACAATATTGCCGGTTTTCTTCTTTCAAGTGGAGATCAAAAAGAACCTATCAGTGGCTACATACATGAGGGGGTTAGATATTATAATTTAGGTACTGCAGCTCAATATGGAATAAAGTTTAACTGGTATGTAGGTGAAAGGGAATGTAGCATCACATTAAGTGCTAGCGATGGCAGTATTAAAATAGTAAGTAATAAACCAGATGATAAAGATTTAGAAAAAAATAAAGATGTAAAAATTAAAGTTCCTGTCCTTAGTTACCTAAGCCTTGCTGATGCAGTAAAAACGTGTAGACAGCAAGAAGATCCAAGTAGCACAGTGAAGCAAGCATCAGCTAATGAGCATTGCCGCCCATTGGCAAGGACTTCAGATAAATGTTTTCAGCAATAAAGAGATATAAATAATTGCTCTTGTAATACTTAAAATGTAAAATAGATCTACTTAAATAAGTAGATCTATGAAAAATATAAGAAATTTTGCAATAATAGCACATATAGATCATGGGAAGTCAACTCTTGCTGATCGTTTGATAGAAGAATGTAACGGTCTTGAGACAAGGGAAATGACCAATCAGGTACTTGACTCAATGGATATAGAGCGTGAACGTGGAATCACAATCAAAGCGCAAACGGTAAGGCTCAATTATACTGCAAATGATGGTAATCAATATTGCCTCAATCTAATGGATACACCAGGTCATGTTGACTTTTCATATGAAGTTAGCAGAAGCTTGGCCGCATGTGAAGGTTCACTTTTGGTAGTAGATAGCAGTCAGGGAGTTGAAGCTCAGACTCTGGCAAATGTGTACAAGGCAATTGACAATAATCATGAGATAATAGTTGTACTCAATAAAGTTGACCTTCCTGCTGCAGATCCAGAAAGGATAAAGTTTCAGATTGAAGAGGTAATCGGAATTGATGCAACTGAGTCAATTTTGATATCGGCAAAAACTGGTCTTGGGATAAAGGATGTACTTGAAGCTATAGTGACAAAACTTCCCGCTCCTCAAGGTGATACAAATGCTCCACTGCAAGCAATTTTAGTTGATAGTTGGTATGATCCTTACCTAGGAGTAGTAATTTTAGTGCGAGTTAAAAATGGAGTACTAAAAAAAGGCATGAGAATCGTTATGATGTCTAATAATGCTACATATCAGGTCGATAATATCGGTATTTTCACTCCTAAAAAAGTTATGACTGGTGAACTTTCAGCAGGTGAAATTGGTTTTATAACTGCTTCAATGAAAGAAGTAGCAGACTGCAAAGTAGGAGACACTATTACTGAAGAGAAAAGGCCGTGCAGCAAGGCATTACCTGGCTTTAAAGAAGTACATCCTGTAGTATTTTGCAGTATTTTTCCCAATAACACAGATGATTTTAAATATTTAAGGGAAGCACTAGAAAAATTACATTTAAATGATGCTAGTTTTACATTTGATGCTGAAACGTCAAATGCGCTAGGTTATGGATTTCGTTGCGGTTTCTTAGGAATGCTACATCTTGAAGTCATTCAAGAAAGACTCGAAAGAGAATTTGATTTAGATCTAACAGCAACTGCACCGAGTGTTATATATAAAGTTGCAACACAAAATGGTAAAGTTTTAAATATCCATAACCCAAGCGATATGCCAGACCCTACAAAAATTGAAATAGTGGAAGAACCGTGGATCACTGCAACTATAATGGTACCTGATCAATATTTAGGAGAGATTCTATCTCTGTGTGAAGAGAGGAGAGGAGAACAGCAGGATTTATCTTATGTTGGTAATACGACAACAGCACTACTGAAGTATAAATTACCGCTGTCTGAGGTTGTTTTTGATTTTTACGACAGACTAAAATCAATTTCCAAGGGATATGCAAGTTTAGATTGGGAAATATCCAATTATCAGGAAAGTCAGATAGATAAATTAAGTTTTTTAGTTAATGGAGAACCTGTGGATGCATTAGCCTGCATTGTTCATAAAAGCAGGGCAGAAAAAAGAGGCCGTGAAATATGTGCACGTTTGAAAGACTTGATACCACGCCAACAATATAAAATCGCGATTCAAGCGGCAGTAGGCGGAAAAATTATTGCTAGAGAAACGATTAACCCGTATAGAAAAGATGTAACAGCCAAGCTCTATGGTGGAGACGTCACACGAAGGATGAAGCTTCTTGAAAAGCAGAAGAAAGGTAAGAAAAGATTGCATTCTGTGGGAAACATAAACATCCCACAAAATGCTTTTATTGAGGCTTTGAAAATAAATGATTAATATATATCCCAAAACATAAATTTAAAGAACTAAGTAATATTTTCTCAATAAATTTACTGACATTGATATGGATAAATTGTGAAATAGCTATGTGAATTTGTAAAACACTATACAAGATACCATACAACGAAATCATCCCAGTGTTAAACGCTGAGATGACAGAGAGCAGCTCAATTGCTCCACTCAATCAGTAAAAATCAGATATATGTAGACATTGGCTAAAATCATTCCAACAACATTTTAGTGAAACTTAACAAGCTTATCTATAGTTTTAGTGATGATTCTTGGAGTATTTGGAGAGACTTCTGAGCCCAGTCTATTTAACCGCTCTATAGCAAACCCGCTGTTCTCATTTATTATGAAATCACATAAAATATTTTCTATATCTTTAATAACACTTTCATGCTTTCTCAGAGGATGGTTATTCGGATATCTATGAATGGTTTTGATGCTAGAATACTCAACGAAAGCTTGATCTTTAAAAGCAAGTTGTCTCAATTTCTCTTTGAATTTTTCTTCTTCATCTCTTGCTAAAAGGCAAGACTTTATCAGTGATTTTATAATCGAGTTTATAGCCTGATGTATTTCAGAATGCACTATAACTTTGATGATATTTTCTTCCACTATGTAATCATAAGTGCTTTTTTCGCTCTTTAATGACTCTATAAGCATTTTGCTATTTTGCGAATTCAATTCCAGATTCTCTTCACTTATAGGAGTCATTATAAAGGTATTGTTATTTACCCTGATGTAAAATTGTGGCAACCCTTTAGAACAGGCAAATGCTACATCCTTAGACTCAAGTGCGTGATTGTATGAAGAAGAAAGGGTGCTTGCTATAACGCTACTTGGTACTTTCATTCCATGATTACTTAGGTGATTTAACACATTCTCAACATCATGATATGTAAAACCTGTATCTTTTATCAATTCAACAACTTCTATGCAATTGTGTTGTTTATACTCTATTGTCACTTCTTCTGTAAAAAGAGTTTTAGCTGCTATATGCTTATCAAGCACTGTGAAAATCTTGATGAAACTCTCTAAATCTTGTTTGTTAATTAATTCAATACTAATTAAGTTTTTACTAACAATTATAATATTTTTTATCATTTTTTCCCACTAAGAAAACTCACTAGATGAATTGTATTTTTAATTCATTAAAAATTGTTTAAAGTGGGTATGCCAGCAACAGTAAGACAAAAAAAAAATCACATAAAATCTTCATTATGTATTATATTACATCCCTCGTGTTCATCACTGCCGCTTGTGTAAGCTGTTGCATTAATGCTATCTTCATTGTTATTTAACATACTATCCAACTTTCCTTCTTTTTCAAGATCCATCAATTTGTCACATCCAGCAATATGATGTACATAATCACCATTTTCATCAGTAATAAAAATTTGTGGAACTGTACTGACGTTATATTTTGATTTTATACCGTCAAACAAATCCGAGTTTCTAAGTACATCAATTTCTTCGTATTTCACACCTTTTTCATCCAATAACTCTTTTGCTTTCTTGCAGAATGGGCAGTACTTCTTCACATATATTACAACTTTTCCTTTAGTGTTTTTCACGATTTATCTCCATAGTTTATAAAATACAACTATTATATATAAAAAATATATATAAAATATCAAATTGTATGAAAATTATTTACAACTGTGAGCAAGGGATAAAAGATAATGTGGCACTAACTTTCGGAAATTTCGATGGCGTTCATTTAGGACATAAGTTTGCAATTTCCAATCTAAAGAAGGTAGCACAAGAAAGAGGATTACCCTCTGCAGTTTTAACTTTTGAGCCTCACCCATCAACTGTTTTATTTAGTAGGAACAATTTTAGGTTAATAGACCAAGAACAAAAAAAGGAACTAATCAGCAGCTATGGTATAGATTACTTGTATATTATTAATTTTAGTAGAGGTTTTTCTGAGGTTAGCTGCGATGACTTTATTGGTAAGATTTTGGTAAAGAAGTATGGTGCTAAACATATAACTGTTGGAGAAAGTTGTACTTTTGGTCACAAACGATTGGGTAACATATTAACTCTAGAAAAATATTCTCAGATGTATGAATATTCTTTAACTAAATTAGAGCCATTGATAATCGATAGAAAAATTTGCTCTTCTTCCTCAATCAGGGAGTGTTTACAAAAAGGCGAAATAGAAATTGCTAATAAATTGCTTGGTAGGTCTTATCAAGTTTCTGGTATTGTAACAAAAGGTGCATGTAGAGGTAGAGAAATAGGGTTTCCAACCATAAACATTCCGATAGAAGATTACATGATAAAACCTAAGCTTGGTACATATTACGCCAAAGTTGCATTTTCTGAAAATAGTTCAAGTTGGCTATATGGAGTAGTCAACATTGGTATGAGACCTACATTTAAGGACTTAAAGAAACCTATAGTAGAAATGCATATATTTGACTTCAACGAAAATTTATACAATTTTAAGGTTGATATACAACTTTTAAAATTTATTAGGGCAGAAAAAAAATTCCATAGTATTAACGAGTTAACAAAACAGATAGATCGTGATATAATGAAGGCTTACCAGTTAAAGATAAATTTATGAAAAGGATATGTTTAGTTATTATATTGATTATAGTATCATTCGATCAAACAAGTAAATTGTATATAAACTCATTGATTGATGAGGGGGAGTCAATCGAGATTACTAGTTTTATGAAATTAGTTGAAGTTTGGAATTCAGGAATTAGCTTTGGAATGTGTAGTACTCTACCGCATGGCAGCTTCTTTTTTTCGGCATGTTCAATATTAATAATTGGTATACTTGCATACTTGATATATAAATCTAATGATAAGTCAATTTACCTTAGTTTTTCTCTGATGATTGGTGGAGCGATCGGAAATGTAATTGATAGAATCTATTGGGGAGCTGTATATGATTTCATATATTTTCATATCAATGATTGGTATTGGCCAGCCTTTAATTTAGCTGATCTATCTATAGTTAGTGGAATGTGTACATTGTTATATAAGTGGTATATATATGATAGGTCTATCTCTAAGCAAAATGAGGAATGAAATAATGCTTCGCAAATTCTTTAGTTTTTTTATACTATCTGTGTTTTTTTTCATTTGTCCGATTTCTTTGGAAGCTGAAATCATAAAGCATGCTAAGCTCAGTAACGGATTGGATGTTTATGTAGTACCTAATCACCGAATTCCAACTGTTTTTCATGCAATAATATATAAAGTTGGGGGAATGGATGACCCAATTGGCAAAGCAGGATTGGCTCACTACTTTGAACACTTAATGTTTGAAACTACAGGAAAATTTAAAGACATAGAATCCACTTTGGGCAGCATTGGGGCCCAATTTAATGCTTTTACCACTAAAGAATACACCTGCTACTACGAATTAGTTCTCAAAAAAGATTTACCACTAGCAATGGAAATTGAAGCAGATAGAATGGGCAATTTTGATGTTACTCAAGACAAAATAGATAGAGAAAAAAATATCGTATTAGAAGAAAGAAAGATGAGATTTGATAATAATCCTGAAGCTTTACTATGGGAGGAAATGAACAGTGCATTTTATCGTAATGGTTATGGTAGGTCTGTTATTGGTTGGGAGAGCGATATTAAAACTTACAATCAAGATGACATAACAAGGTTTCATGATAACTATTATCATCCAGGTAATGCTATACTGCTCGTTGTTGGTGATGTAGAATTTGAAGAAGTAGCGGAATTAGCAAAGGAAAAATATGGTGCAATTAAAGCTGAGCCTTTAGTTAAGCATTATCCAAACCAAGATCCAGTACATAATGCGGACATATCGGTCATTTTAGAAAGCACTGAAGTAAAAGAGCCAGTTTTATACTTTCGCTATCGTGTTCCTTTATTTGAGCAAATAAGTGAAACTTTTCCTGTTGATTTAGCAGTTGATGTTTTGGGAAATGGCAAGTCTAGTAAGCTATATAAAGATTTAGTTCTAGATAAGAATGTAGCAGTAGAAGTGTTTGCTTATTATAATAGCTTAGCTTTTAGTAATGGTTACATTGAGATTCGGGTAACTCCAAAAAGCGGGGTAAATTTGGATGCTGTTGCAAGAGAGTTAGAACATTCTATTAATCACTTTAACTCTGAAGGAATAACAAGTGAAGAGTTGCAAAGCACAAAGTCTAAATACAAAGCAGCACAGTTTGATAATCTATCTGATTTAACTAGTGTAGCAATATTTTATATACCACGTCTAGCACTAGGTATCCCACTTGATGAAATAGACATTTCATATAGCAAAATTAATGATGTCAATCTGAAAGATGTAAATCACAAAATTCGTACTATTTTTTCTACTAATAAATTAGTCGGCCGTTTGCTACCAAAAGGAGGTAATAATGATGAGAGTAAGTAAACTTTTATTTCTACTTTTTTTCTGTCTGGGCTTTAATTTGCAGGCGAGCAGCCACCTAAATATAGAGGAGGTTACTACTAATAAAGGGCTTGAGTTTCTGTTTGTTGAAAACCGTGATTTACCAAAAGTTTCACTCAATATATCATTCAAAGATGCAGGTTACGTGTATGAAAGTGCAGAAAAGCAGGGGCTTGCTTGGTTTACTTCTCTTGTAATTCAAGAAGGAGCAGGAAAAAATGATGCCAAAGATTTTGTAAAAAAGCTTGAGGATAAAGGAATTAGTTTAAATTTTACTGCTGGTTTAGAAGCATTTAGGGTTTCATTAAATACTTTATCTGAGAATTTAGAGGATGCAATTTCACTACTGAGTGATGCTATAATGCGTCCTAAAGTTGATCCTGAAGGATTGAATAGAGTTTTTGAAAAAGCCAAAGTAAACTTTAATAATTTTGAAAAAGATCCTTATTTTATTGCTGCAAAAGAGTTGGATACGTTGTTGTTCAAAAAACATCCTTACTCAAGAGATCCATATGGAACTCTAGACACTATAATGAGCATTACTAGAGACGATGTTTTAACATACATAAAGCGTAGTTTTACTAAGGATAATATCGTTATTAGTATTGTTGGTTGTGCAACAAAAGAACAAGTTAGTACACTGCTCGATAAATATTTATCTAAGTTACCATCAAAAAGATCGAAAGTTAGAAAGATATCTGTAAAAAATGAATTTGGGCCTGCAGAAAGTAAGAGCGTTTTTATGGATATACCACAGAGTGTAATACTTTTTGCTCAAAAAGGCATAGCATATGAAGACCCTAATTACTATAATGCTAGTGTTTTGATTAATGCACTTGGTGGTATGAGTCTAAACTCAATACTGATGAAAGAGTTGAGACAAAATCTAGGTATTACTTATGGTGTTAGTGCAAGTAATATTACAAATAAACATGGGAATGTTATATCTGGATTTATAAGTACTGATAGTTCTACTGCTAGCAAAGCTATATCAGCAGTAAAAGATACATTTAGCAGAATAAAAAAGGAAGGAATTGACGAACAATTATTCAAGGATGCAAAAACCAGTTTAGTAAATAACCTTACCTTCTCTTTCCTATCCAATAATGCGAATACAGCAATGTTGCTGGATAGTATGCAGATAGACGATCGTGATGTTAACAATATAAATAATTATACGAATATCATTAATAATATTAAATTAGAGGAAGTAAACAAATTGGCAAGTTCTTTACTGAATCCTGAAAATTTATTTTTTGTTAAGGTTGGAAGAAAATAAATAATCACTACAGTACATTTAAAATTTTAACCATATTCCTTTATAATCTAGGTATGTGATTGATTTTTATGTTCAGGTGAAAAACGATACTGCAAAAGAAAGCAAAAAAACTCCAACTGCTTTGTTAAATCCTTTAATAACGATATTTTCTGTTATCAATACAGGTGTGTTGATAATCCTCAAGTTGATATACATTACAAGTCAACAGATAGGTATGATAGGCATAACGCTCGGTAATATTGGCACAGGTGTTTTTTTTAGCTCAGTATCCTTAATTTCAAGCATGTACTCTTTTTTTGACTGTTTTAGAGAAAAAAGCTTATATAAAAAATGTAATTACAAGAGAACATTAGAAGAAAAAAGAAGGGATAAATATAGAATTCAAGGTATTTGCTTAGACATTCTGTGCGATACATTATTTTTAACAGGTGCTACAGTTTCTATTGCTTTATTTAGTAATCCTATAGTTCTTTTTGTTACTGCACCTCTTGTTACATTGGGCTGTATAGTAATGATTGGTAACATAATTAACTCTATTTATCATCAAGTTAAAAACTTTAAAATTCATCTTTCACAGCTTTCAAAAGAGGAGCAGGAAGAGTTGTATACGGAAATGAAAAAAGAAATAAATTTATCACGCCTTTACAGAATTGCATCAAAAGTACTACCTGATATAGTAATATTAGCAAAACTGCACGCTAATCAGGAGAATAAAGAAAGGCGAGAAAAGGTTCAGAATTTAAAAGACATGCTAAAAGAAGGCAATCAAAAACCAATCGATGGTGATACATCTGATAAGGTTATTGAAATGAAAAAAGAAAAGCACATCGAGCAAAAAAGCTACAACTCTAAAGTTCCAACAAATCTTTCCCTGGATCAAGATGTAATAAAAGGAAAAAGTAATACCACACGATCTCTCTAATTTGCTATTGCTTAGGGTTATTTTCTGCTATTAACTTTACTGCTTTCACATAACACTTGTGTTCTTCAGCTAGAATGCGCTCTGAGAGGCTTTGAACATCATCATTTGGTAGAACTGGCACAGTAGATTGAGCGATTATGGCTCCAGCATCAACTTCAGGAATAACATAATGCACAGTACAGCCTGTGATTTTTACACCTGCTTTCAGAGCTTGCTCTTGGGCATTTAGACCTTTAAAGGATGGAAGTAAAGAGGGATGAATATTTATAACTTTATTATGCCATTTATTCAGGAAATCGGCCTTTATAATTCTCATAAATCCTGCAAGGCAAATTAAATCAACCTTATGTTGAACAAGTATTTCATGAATTTTATCAGTATCAAGTGGCTTATCTTCAACAACAAACGCTGAAACTCCTGCTTGCTTTGCTATTTTAAGGCCTCCAGCTTCACTATTATTTGTGATAACACACACAGTTTCAGCAGGGAAATTCTGATCTTGACATGCTTCTATTAAAGCCTGCATGTTTGATCCTCTACCTGAAATTAGTATTCCGAGTCTTATCTTTTTCATTTTAGTGCAGCCGTAAGAATGGACATTAATAAAATAGCTCAAAAGGAAAGTTTATTTTAGAATAAATACTATTGTGTAGCAATATTTTACACTGCTGAATAACATGGAATTAAAGAAATCATTCATTTTAGAGTAATTTTAATGTTTTACTTTGGGAATATTGTGCAATTTATGGTAAATAAATGCATATTTTTATGGCTGCGTTATTATTTATTTAACAAAGTATTAGTATAATTTACTACACTGAATTAAATGGAGAAAATTCAATGAATAAATTACCAAGCAATGCAAAAACAAGCAAGTCTCAGGTTACTCAGTGGGAGGTAATAAAAAATTGTGAATATTCTGATAATTGTTTATCAAAAGTAGTAACTTTATACGTCATTAAAATGGCGGAATTATCAGATATTTATACGAGTAATGAACCTGAAATTAATACTATACTTACAAGAATAAGCATAACCAGTGAAAATGCATTTTTAAATAAGGTTGTTGATATTGAAATTATGGAGGGCATTTTTCCGTACAAATTCAACAGCAAGAAGAAAAATAACATATCAAGGCTAGAAGATTTGTACAATTATTTATGTTCTACTGTTATTGATAGCCTTCCAAAAGAAATGCTTGAAAGCCTAAGAAGAGAATACAGAGACGCTGTTAACTTATTTAAAGCAATTACTTAACTAGGTGTAGCATTTTTAAGACTTTACCTTCTATTTCAGAAATGCCACTTTCAAGATCTTTATCTATCAAACATATGGTAGATAAATATGTTTTCTGCTTCTTTTCAACATTGATAGTTAAAGTTCCAGGAGTAATCGTAACCGAGTTAGCAAATAATGCAATGGTCTTATCATTATGTCCTATGCATTCTCTTACAATAACAATTGGCTCAACTGTAGATTTGAATCGTAGCACCTTTTTTGTTACATAAATACTTGAAAAAATAATTTGGTAAATTAGCCAAGGCATATAACTTATAAGCTGATAAAGTGATAGCCTACCACTATCATTTAGAATTTGACTAAGGGCACTTTCAGCATCAATTAACCTTTTAAAGATAATCAATGTGAACACAGAAGAAAATACTCCACAGAGAATAAAAAAAGGCTCAAAATAACCAGACAATGTAATCCATAGAGAAAACAAAATCACAAATGATAGAGAAAAAAACTTAATATTTTGCCTGACTTTCATGATTTGGAGTATAACTTAAATGATTTTTTAGGAAAATAAAAAGTTCTTGATTTTTTTGTCAAAGAACATAATAACCAAGTTATTTTAATAAGTAGTGGAGATTATGACGCTTGATGATTTTCTAAAAATGCTTGAAGAAATAAATGATACTTCAGGTTTAAGCAAGAACAACATAGTTGAAAGAATAAAAATAAAATTAGAAAGTATTGATTTACGGAGGTGGGAAGATAGTGGATTTAATATCAATCATATATTCACTACACATAGTGATCTAGATCCTGTAGAAACTACATTGTTGCATTTTGCTGCTAAGAGTGGCTATGAGAACATAGTAATAGCTCTAATTGAATATGGAGCATATGTTGATGCATGGGACAGCGATGGATGCACTCCTTTACATTTTGCTGCTGAATGGAACCACAAAGGCATATTAGATATTTTAATTGAAAGTGGAGCAAATGTTAATGCGTGGGACAATGATGTATGTACACCTTTACATCTTGCTGCTGAAGGTGGGAATGAAAGTGTAGTAAGAGCTCTAATTGCATGTGGAGCAGATGTTAACGCGCAGAACAATGATGGACACACTCCTCTACATTTTGCTACTAAGAGTGGCTATGAGAAGATAGTAATAGCTCTAATTGAACACGGAGCATATGTCGATGCGTGGGATAATTATAGAAGCACTCCCTTGCATTTTGCTGCTGAAAGTGATAATGAAAACATAGTAAGAACTCTGATTGAACATGGAGCATGTGTTAATGTGTGGGATAGTTGTGGACGCGCTCCTTTGCATTTTGCTAGCGATCATGAAAGTATAAGAGATATTTTAATTGAAAGTGGGGCATATGTTAGTAAACAGAACAATAATAGATATGCTCCTTTACACTTTGCTATTGAATGGGGCTGCAAAGATGTAATAAGTTCTTTGTCAGGCAATGCTAGTCCTAGGGCTGAAATGGCAGTAGGAAGAGTGGAACAAATTACACTTGCAGGAAGATTGGAGCTTTTTTAACCAAACTTGCATTTACTGATACCAATTCCCACTATATAAAGAACAGATAGACAATAATGGGAAAGAAGTGATACTAAAGTAGATAAAATAGAGAGGTATAAATGGCATTAAGGTCAAAACTATTAGACGAAAAAGTTGTAAATTTGGCGAAAGAAATGTTAAAAAAGGTCAGAAATAACGCATATGTTTCAAAAAAGTTACAAGCGGTGATAGCAGGAAAAGAAAGTAGTATAAGCGCTGTGGCAAGAATATGTAAAATTTCAAGGACTGCTTTGACTGAATGGATAAAGCATCTAAAATTTGGTAGAGTAGAAAGATTATTTTCCCCGTCTCAGCGGCGAAGAAAAAGCAAATTAAACAAAAATCAACGTGAGCAAATTGAAATATGGGTAGAAAGAAATCCAAATATTACTATTAAGGAAGTGCAAATAAAAATCTCAGAGGAATTTGGCCTAAACATTAGCAAATCAACAGTGCACCGTGAGATACAAAGGATGAAGTTTTCTTACATAACACCGAGGCCAATTCACCATAAACAAGATAAAAACAAGCAAGAAGAGTTTAAAAAATACTTCAATAAAATAGTCAATTCCCACCCTGAAAAGGAGGTATTTTTTTGATGAATCACGATTTGGAACTCATTCAAAAATCGGACACGGATGGTTTAAAAAAGGGGTCAGAACACAGGTTAAAATGAAAATTGGTAGACAAAATTTCTATATCTACAGTGCGGTAAATCCAAGAAGTGGTAAGAAAATTAGCCTACTTGCTCCATATGTAAACACTGATTGTATGAATATATTTCTGGAGCAGATGTCGAAAGATTTAGGCACGAAAGAAGCCTTTCTTGTAATGGATTGTGCAAGTTGGCATAGATCAAAAAGTTTGAAAATTCAGGAAAACATTACCATCATATACTTGCCTCCTTATTCACCGGAACTGAATCCTGTTGAAAGGTTGTGGCAATATATCAAATACAATACTTTACGCAATAGTATCTACGATACCATAGGTTTACTTGAAGATGTTTTGTGTAATTTTATTGTCAATATTTCCAGTACTACTATTAAACGAGTTTGTAATGTTTCTTATTTGTTCGGTCAGTAATGGATTTTGGTATGAGATAATTGTTTTGTTATGAATTAAACCAAAAGTTCTGTAATATATTGAAGCTTAAAGATATCTTTAGATATGGAAGTTATTGCAGAAAATAGAAAAGCAAGGTTTGAATACTTTATCTTAGAAGAATTTGAAGCAGGTATGATCCTCTTAAGTAGTGAAGTAAAATCACTAAGGGAAAGAAAAGCAAACATTTCTGATGCTTACGTTACTGAAAAAAAAGGTGAAATATGGCTAAACAATATGCATATTGCAGAGTATAAAGCTGCGAACCAAAAGAATCACAAGCCAAAAAGAGAACGAAAATTGCTTTTGCATAAAAAAGAGATAATAAATAAGCTAATTGGTCAAATCAAAACCTCTGGAATAACTGTTGTGCCACTTTCTATCTATTTTAATGATAAAGGGTTGGCAAAAACTAAAATTGCCATTGTGAAAGGAAAAAAACTCTACGATAAGAGAGCAACCATAAAGCAGAGAGAGTGGGACCGTGAGAAAAGTAGATTGTCTAAGAATAATTTGTAGTAAAATATGTCTTTAAGTCCAGTTATTTTTAGCATCGGTCCTGTTTCTATATATTGGTACTCTTTAGCATATGTTTTGGGTATAGTTTTTGCATATTGGTATTTACATAAGCTAGACAATCAAAAAATATTTACTAAGAATTTTTACGATTCGTTATTAACAGCCGTTATTATAGGCATTATCCTTGGAGGTAGGCTTGGCTACGTATTGATATATGATCCAGTTCTCTATATAAGCAATCCTATCGAAATACTAAAGACCTGGGAAGGAGGTATGTCATTTCATGGCGGTGCTATAGGAGTTTTGCTTGCAGTAATAATCTCCTGTAGAAGACATAACATTCCTATATTTTACACACTGGATCTAATTTCTTGTGGAGTTCCGATAGGTTTACTTCTAGGCCGCATAGGTAATTTTATAAATGGAGAGTTATTTGGCAGGGTTACAACTATGCCGTGGGGTATGGTATTTCCAGAAAGTGGTGATAATTTATTGCGCCATCCAAGCCAACTTTATGAGGCATTTTTTGAAGGAGCGCTACTTTTCGTAGTTGTAAATTCACTATTTTACTTGAACAAAATGAGATTGTATTATGGTGCAACAACTGGAGTTGCAGTTATGTTGTATGGAGTAGCACGTTTTATGGTTGAATTTTTCCGCGAGCCAGACTATCAAATTGGCTATTTATGGTTCAATTTAACTATGGGACAGTTGCTTTCTATACCTATGATTTTGTTGGGAATGCTTATATATTTAGGTGCGTTGAATTTTAGGTTTAATACAAAATCTATTCAATAGACAAGAGGTAAGTTGAATAAAAAAATATAGTAGAAGTTTATCTACTACATAGCATGTACAACTGTACGAACTTTTCGTGTTGCAGAGAATAAACGTGAGGGCACAAACCTTTTGTTGCATAGCTATGAAACAAACTTAGTAGCTACTGACCAAATTCATTATTAAGTAGATATTCATTTTTCAACAAAATCCCCTTGATTTAGAAGCTACTCTATTAAAACATATTTTTAAACTTTTGCCAAAACCCTGGTTTATTATCATTAACCTTTGTGAAGGCTATGTTTAAACTGTATCTTGGATCGTTTGGCACATCATATCTAATATTCAGTATTGAAACTTCGTTTTTACTATGAACAGAAACATCGTCATATGATAACTTTGTCGTGTAGCACTTTATATGCTTTTGCTTATCATATACTATATCACCTGATTCCCCTTCTAGTTCTATAAATTTAGTTTTTTTCTGACATTCTTTTATTTTTATTAGATCCTTGTCTAGTGATATTGAAACCGGTAGTGTATTACCAGCATACTCTTTAGCTAAAAGCTCACTTTGAGGATACATTTTTATTTCCCTTCCAAAATGTGAGTCTATAAAATTATTGCTCCAAAATTTGTCTCCAGAATGTACATATTTGTCAGTAGCATACGGTACAACACCATAATTGCATTGAACTTTGTAATCTCCAACACCATTATTTTGAAAAAAATCATGAATGGCAGTGTAACTATCAGCAGCATCATTTATGTAATCCATTACCTACCCCTTAAAACCTTTTAATCTATTATATCACAAGAAATTACATCTATCAATAAAAAGACTTTTTTGATATCAAGTATCTAGGGAGTATATTGATAGGATTTTGACATTCGTATTTCCCAATTTTTCACATACTGCTGGACTAATTCAGGATAATTTTCAATAATTAATAAATTTTCAGCGTTTCCCTTTTCAGCTGTCTTACTGAGGTTAAACGATCCTGTGATGACTTTTTGATTATCAACAATTATTACCTTATTATGAGCGATTTTTGGCTTATTATCGATCCAAATCGGTATTCCATTTGAAAACAATTCGCTTATGACACTATATTTTGAATGGAGTTGTGATTTATCTAAGACGACTTTAACATCAACACCACGCTCTTTGGCGTTAATCAAAGATTTTGCAACTGTTCCAAGAGTAAATGTATATTCTTGAACTAAGATAGATTCTTTAGATTGGTCTATCTCGCTTATTATCGGTACAGCACAGTCTTCTTCAGGTGAGAAGCAAACTGTTGCTTTTGGGCAAGACGAGGATATAGGACCCGCATAGTAGTACAGAGAAAAACATACCGACAAAAATAAAAGATATAAAAGCCTCACAAACCACACCTAAATACACGGCGGTAGTCTACATCATAGCTCAATCACCTGTCAACCCATATTCCTTCCACTTCTCTGTAACTTTCTTTATTATTTCCTCGCTCATTTCAATTTTTCTTCCCCATTCTCGTTTGGTTTCAGGTGGAAGTTTGTTTGTTGCATCAAACCCTATTTTACCTCCGAGACCACTTTCAGGAGAAGCGAAGTCTAAATAATCAATTGGAGCATTCTCTATCATGATTGTATCACGTACAGGGTCCATTCTCGTTGAAACTGCCCACATTACTTCCTTCCAATCACGTACATTTATATCATCATCAACAACTATAATAAATTTGGTGTATAAGAACTGTTTGAGAAAAGAGAGTATGCCCATAATAATTCTTTTTGCATGCCCTGGATAAGCCTTTTTTATCGATACTACCGCTATTCTATATGAGCAACCTTCTGGAGGCAGGTAAAAGTCCACTATCTCTGGAAATTGATTGATAAGAATTGGCACAAAAATTTCATTGAGTGCTTCACCAAGAATTGATGGTTCATCTGGCGGCTTACCAGTGTAAGTGCTGAGATAAATTGGATCTTTGCGCATTGTAATTGCAGTGATGTTAAACTCAGGAAACTGTTCAACAGCATTATAGTAACCGGTATGGTCTCCGTATGGCCCTTCATCTCTATACTTATCCAAACTTACATATCCTTCTAAAACAATTTCTGCATGAGCTGGCACTTGAAGAGGAATAGTCTTACAATTTACAAGCTCAAGAGGCTTTTTGCGCAGCAGCCCAGCAAATTGGTATTCTGACAACGTCTCCGGCACCGGAGTTACCGCAGCAATAATCGTTGCAGGATCGCTACCAATCACAGCAGCCGCAGGAAACTTCATATTTTGCCCCCTCTCCTTCCACCGTTTATGGTGACCTGCACCACCACGATGTGCAAGCCAGCGCATTAAAGTCGTTTTTTTATCCACGACCTGCATACGATATATTCCAAGATTAAAATTATCTTGCTTGTCTGCTGTTGGTCCTTTTGTTACCACAAGTGGCCAAGTGATAAGCGGTGCAAGTTCATTTGGCCAGCATGTCTGAATAGGTAGCAAACTAAGATCCACCTTATCCCCAGTTAGCACCACCTCTTGACATGGGGCTTTGCTTACAACTTTGCTTCGCATTGACAATACGGCTTTCAGCATAGGAAACATTTTTACAGCATCTTTGAAGGTTTTTGGTGGCTCAGGTGATCGCAAAAATGCTAGAAGTTTACCCAGATCCCTTAATTCATCAGAATTTATACCAAGTCCGAATGCAATTCTCTCAATAGTACCAAATAAATTCACTAAAACTGGAATTGAATTTTTGCCATTTTCTGTGACAACATTTTCAAAGATTATTGCTGGCCCTTTGTTTGACAAAACTCTGCGATGAATTTCCGTCATTTCAAGAACAGTTGAAACTTCCTTTTTAACTCTAATTAGATCTTTTCTCTCTTCTAAAGCCTTGATGAAGTCGCGTAAGTTATTGTACATATTTTAAAAATTTTAAGCCTTTTAAGAAGTGCTTTTCCCAGCACAACTCATTCACTTATTATTATAGAGGCTCTAGAAAAATTATTCTCCAATTCGCTTTTTAAGTTTTTATATTCAGCAGTCTTTAATTCTTCATTGGTAATAAAACTTTTCTTTATGGTTATTAAATTGCTAAATTCGGTTCCATCATTTTTATATTTACAGAACCTATTTACATATAACCAAGGAGTATCTATTTCAAAATTCAAATTTTCACAGTTTTTAATTTTGATATCTTTTATTATCATATGGCTTTCCTTAGTTTTAGGAACACCAATAAAAAGGTCTGACACTTGGTCAGAAGCTGTATTGACAACATCATTAAGCCAATTATCTCCTAAATTCAAAGCAGGTCCTAGATTTGTCTTAAAAATCTTATTTTTTTGCTGAAACTCATATTTGATTGTAAGATCTTCTACATTACGTAAAGTAAGGTCAGGCAATTCTAAGAACTTCTTTTCTTCTTCATCAAGATATACCCCACTAATCATATGAAAAACAGAATCCCTTAATTGCTCATTTGAATAATACAATCCAACCCCTGTTAAACCTAGGGCTGCTTCCCCTTGTACGGTAAGCCGGCCATATTCATTTACAACATTATCTTCTATAGTTAATTCACTATGAGATATCACTTTTGAATTTTCAGCTTGTACAGCAGGAATTTTTATGTAATCTGCTTCCTCAGAATTGAGTACTAGAGCGTTCCTATCAGCAATGTCTGGAAAAATACCCTGTGCCATACTGACGATATTAGTTGGATCAATCCAATATATTTTTCCATCTTTATTTGTTACTCTGAGCATCACATGATTAAAATTACCCATATTAGGTAATGCTTTAGAGTTAGAAGTGTTAGTAGTTCCTCTCATAACTAAAACAGGTTGAACTTTGTAACCAAGTTCCTGTAAAATAGCAGCTGTGCTAGCAGAAAAATCTTTGCAATCCCCAACTTGAGAATCAGCAATTTTCTCTAAATCTCTCGGAAAATATTGTCCTGATACTGTGCGCCAATCTCCCATATATTGAACTTTTTCATTCAATAAAGAAGTAACAGCATTGATCTTATCTTCATCAGTATTCTCACTGGCAGCAGACTCTGCTATAGCTGTAAAAGTTGCAGGAAGTGGCTGATTAATGACGCTATGATATCCAGGAGCTAATTTTTTAGCTAGATCTTCCCATTGAGATAAGCTTGAAAGTGATACCCAGGTGTTGTGTTTAATATTCAATAGCCCATTGTGTGGCTCATTTGTTGTATTTTCATAAACTGCTTTCTTTAAAGCAATACTTATAGAGTGTATATTATCATTTTTTTCCTCAGCGATTTCTAATACTTCTCTTGGATCATTAACTTTAATCTCCAGGGGTAATTCAGAATTGATTTTAGTATTTTCTGCTTGTAAATAATCTCCATAATAAGAGAAGCTCAAGCCATAAAAATTATCAACAGGAACTTTTTTGTTAACTTGCTTATATCTTAAATATACCTCTGTACCAATTTCTATTTTAGGAAATGATATGGTTACTTGTCTTAACTGATCGAAGCCTTTACTAGGACTAGCTAGCGGTTTATCTTCCATCATGTCTTCAGTGACTATATATTCCTCTCCGTTGTAAGCTGCTTTAGCCTCTAAAACAGTAAAATCTGCACTATCATCATTATAAACAAGACTGTATAGAGAGAATCTATCACGCCCAGACTCCTTGAGTATTTTTGCTTGAAGTTCTACTTCCGTTTCGTAGGTACCATCTCTATTAACATTGATGTTAACATTAGAAAACTTAATCTCAACAGAAGCATCTTCATACTTACTCCACCTTGCTTCAGATGCAGGAGTTACAAAAAATACTAATAATGTTAAGTTAAAAAGAGTTTTTAAAAATTTCATTATGTACCTACACTTATTGAACCATTAAATCCATGCAATTTTGTTCACAGTGTAAACAGGAATAAACTCGGCAGATTGGGAAAGAAGCTTATTTTCTAGAATGGCCGTTTCCTTCTCTCTACCAATTATTGGCTCGTTCATATAATTTACCGCCGTGTTTGTCAGCATTATATGCGGCGGTTATAAAATAATCAACTTTTTTACCGCCGCGGTTACAATTGTTATACATGGCGGTAAGGATTACTTAAATCTCAAATGCTTTATTATACACAAGTTTTCGCTACTTAATATCACCAAATTCTCTGATATACTACTATATAAAGTTTGCATTTTTTGATATAAATGTTTTAATATTGAGCATTTCTTTAATGTTTATATTCTTTAAGTAAGTATATGTCTAAGATACCATTTTTATTGATTTTTATATTTGCAGTAGCAAGTTTACCAGTAATAAACAATTGGCTTTCACACCGCAGTCAAGTCTTAAATGACGACCATATAGGTGAGAGATTAGATGACTACATCAGTAAAAATTTTGATAGAGTTCTAAAAGCTCTCCGAGAAGAGTCAGCTAAAAATAGTTATGCTAACGCAATCAAAAGTAAAATTTCTCAGCATAAAGATGAAATATTTGACTACACTTATCCTTACTCAGGAAATGAAAATAGCAATGTCATAGCTGTAGGGTTCTTTGACTATTCTTGTGGCTATTGTAAGGCAATAAAGAATGACATAAAACAGTTGATCAATGATGGCAAAATTAAATATATCTTTAGGGATGCTCCAATACTTGGTAACAATTCCTTAAAGGCAGCAAAAGCTGCTTTAGCAACTTATTTTATCGATAAAGAAAAGTACTTAGATTTTCACTATGCTGCACTAGATCACAGAGGAGAATTTTCAGATAAAACTATATTAGGTATAGTGAAAAATATAGGGATTAACGAGGACGATTTTAACAACTCTATGAAAAGTAATGCAGACAAAATTGAGCAAATGATAAACAACAGTAAACTTTTAGTAAGCGAGCTTGGAGTAGGCGGTACACCTTTTGTGATAATAGGAGATAGTCTTTTTGTAGGAAAAACTGATTTGAATATATTACGCAAAAAAGTAGATGAGTTAAAAGATTAATAAATTCCCTGCTTGACAGCATAAGAGAGTTTAAGTATAGTTAAGATATAGTAAGTAACAATATGTATAGGCTACATATTAGCTCAAGAAAAGTAGGTGATGTTTGCTTGCAACACAGCACGACCTTAAGTAATTAGCCTTCCTATGCTGGTTAATCTATTAAAATATTATTATCATTTTGGAGCTATAACATGAGAGATTCTAACTATGTAAGAGAGCCAATTGCTCTTTTTCAACAAATCAAAGAAAATAAAAAATCAAGTGATTTATTGCATAATCTAAAGAGCACTTATCCTGAAAAGCTAAAAATAGGAGCTGCTATAAAGACAGGAGATTGCTTTTTTGACTCCGTGGCTCAAGGATTGAACGAGTTAAAACTCGGTCATCATTTTACTGCAAAATCATTAAGAAAAGATTGTGCAGATTATGCTAGCAAAAATAGAAGGTCAAGTTTGTGGGTTTATAAAGCAGTAATAAAAGATGCTGGAGAGTATTTTGTACCTAAAAAAGATCCGGATGGAGAAGTAATAAGTGAAAATGGATCTAATAAGAAAGACTATGCAAAGTCTTTCTACAAATATTTAGAGTGTATTACTAATACACATACAGCTGACGTACCTATATGGGGTCGTCCAAACATTGAAGGTAGAATGATATGCGACAAGTACAAAGTGGAGCTCCGTGTTTATTCAATAGAGGAAGACAGTCAAAAAGTTACGGTAACTAAAATTACAGCACATGATGATGATCCAGAAGTTTTTATGGAAGATATAAATCTCAATCAACTAGAGATAGATAGTAGCAAAAAAACTGTAGGAGTAGTGAATTACATGAGGCATTTTGTGCCACTTCTTAGTGGAATCTCTAAAGATATAACAGAAAGTCAACCAGTTTCTGTTGAAGAAATCTTTGGTGAGGTTACAGAAGTTCCTGCTTATGAGCAACCAAAGCCAGAAGTACAACAAGAAAGCAGCGCTAGTGAGCCAATTCATACAGATACAGTAATTACTATTTCTCATCAACAAGGGCAAGAAACACACCAAGAGGCAATAGAAAAGAAATTAATCAATAGTTACAGAAGAGAAGCTATTTATAGCATAGCTGCTGTAATAACAGCTATAGCATTCACAGCATCTGCTATAGCTACTGTTTTTACTCAACCAATTCCTTTAGCATATCTTGCTGGAGTTGCTTTAGTTGTTGCATGTATTTGTATGTATAAGTTGACGCAGAGCCATAAAGACATTAATGAACTCAAAAGTGAGCCAAAGGAAAATATTGCCCATACTTTTCTAGAAGAAACGGGATTTAAAATTTATAGCCTGATTGATAAAGTAGCTTCAAAAGCTTAAGCTCTTTCTTACTTTATCTACACCAAATCAATTTTGTTTTCACAGGAGGAAATATGTCATTTACAGAAATTAGATTTCCAGAAAATATATCTTATGGTTCCACTGGAGGACCGGAATTTTCCACTGACGTTGTAACAACTCATAATGGTTGTGAACAGCGCAATATTAATTGGTCTCGTGCACGTGCCAGGTATAACATAGCTTATGGAGTTAGGTCAAACGAGCAGCTAACAGAGCTCATAACATTTTTTCAAGCACGAAAGGGTAAAGCAATAGGGTTTCGTTTTAAAGATTGGTCAGACTTTACAGTTACCAATCAAGAAATTGGCATAGGAGACAATAAAAAAATGATCTTTCAACTGATGAAAACTTACATAAGTGGAAAGGACAAACATACACGTATGATTAAAAAGCCAGTGCATGATACAATAAAAATTTACCTAGATGGTGTAGAGACAGAAAAATACTCAGTAAATTATTCAACTGGAGAAATAGAATTTATGAAACCACTAGCAAAAGGCATGATAATCACCGCAAGCTTCGAATTTGATGTACCAGTACGCTTTGATACAGATTACCTAAACGCTTCTATTGACAACTACAGCAGTAACAGTTGGAATAATATTCCTTTGGTGGAAGTGAAGTAAGCTATTCAGCCACTACAAAAATCAAGAGACACTGAGGCTCATATTTAAATATGAGCCTCAGTGTATTTTAAAGTCTATCGCCCATTACAATGTTCCACACTTGAAATTTGAGGAGATTCTACTAATGTAGTATTTTCTCTTCCCTGTAAAATAGAAAGTTTTAACAACTCCTTTATAGCTATTTTTGCAAGTGTTTTATCATCTTTATTTAAGATTTTATCTAGCATGTTTTTTTTCTGTAAGAGATTAACAAAATTTCTAGCTTCCTCATTAAAAGCCTCCATTGTGTTGATATAAGATAATACCAAATCCGAGCTATTTATTGCTAAAATTACATTTAGGGCAATATCTAATTTTGCTTCCTCTTTGCTATATATTGCCAAAATTCCATTTATGAAAATATCTAATTTTGTTTTATCTTTAGTTAAATCTTCAACTAACCTATTTCTAATATTATTATTATCAAACAAAATGTACTCTAGGTACGAAACAGACTCAATAAGTATAAAGTCTTCTAAAGGTACTGATTCTAAACATTCGTCAACATCAGTAAGTATTCCAAACTCAGTAATACATCCTTCTTTTTTCACAACATAGCAATCGGGAAGATTACGATACATTGATAGCAAAGAAAAAAGACGTATTATACTTGTACCTCTATCTTTCATTTCCTCAAGAAGCTTTTTATCATTTATTAGTTTGTGCAAAATGTAATCCGTAGCAAGACCTGGTTTGCGAAAACGAAACATATTATTTTCTGCAAAAATAGCCTCAGCTAATTCGATAGACTTTTTATCCTCATCTATAAAAGCCTTTTTGTTTCTATTTAACTTTATGATCTCAGCTTTACTATTTCTGCGTAGTCTAGTTTGCCCTATTAACCTCTCAAATGTTTCTGTCTTCATGTATATCTCATATTAATTAATATTAATATTTACTATATTAACTATTTTGAGAAAAATAAATGAAAATCTTAATAAATATTATACTTTTATAAAAAAATAAAAGTCTTTTTATATTTGTATGAGTATATAAGAGATTTGATTGTTGTAAGTTATCTAAGTGCCAGCGTCTAATTAATAAGTCTACTTGAAGCCGTTCGGTGTTTGCACTTTTACGATTTCTGCTTGATACATCACTACTTCTGAAATAGCTGCAAGAAATTCCAAAATTGGAACTTACCATACCGAAGTAAAAAAAAATCAATCATATGTTTTCATAAAACGCTAAGAGTGAGAGTTTTAATAGAATCAGAAGAATATAAGATTTCGTTTTTCCCATTTACTCACCTGATCTCAATTCTACTGAACGCTATTGGTTTCAGATTAAGCACAATATCCAAAAACATGTTCGCTGATTTTTCTTACTCCATTTATTTTATTCTTAAAAGCGCCCTCACCTTTATGTCTTAAGATTCAAGCCAGATGACCCCTATTATAGCAGCATTCATTGCATCCATACAAGCTTGGCATTCACTATCATTACATTCTCCTTCAAGCCTATCGTATTGATTCAGTGTAATATTATCTTTATTATTTAGCATAACCTTGAAGCATTCTTCATAGTTTTTGCCAGTAGATTCACCTGTTTTGACATCAATAAGTTCGTCATTTTCAACCTTAATATCTATTCGAGAATTTGGTCTCTCTTCTTTTTTTGTAATAGCATAAGATTGTAATTGGAAAGTGTTATTATTATTCATAAAATACTCCTTAAATTTATTCTAGTCATAGAATATAAAATTTAAGAATCTGTAAACTAGCTTTGCTCGCCACAATCTTTTTTGTAACATGGGAAATTTTTTATTGCTATGAGTTATCTAGGTGCCAGCATCTAATTATATGAGCCTGCTTGAAGCCGCTTAGTGTTTGTACAGTTGTGCCTGCGCAACTTGCTTCAAAATTTCTGCTTGTTGTTGAGCATGGACATTAGCATAACCACATGCAGGAGATGCAGCAGCAGGTCTTGCAATGCACTTAGGCCTTTTTGCTTGAGTGTCTAGATTAGATAGAATCTCTTCTATTAACAGATTAACAAAAAACCATCCTCCCATATTTTTTGGTTCCTCTTGACACCATATAATTTCAGCGTTCTTATATTTTTCGAGTTCATTGTTTAGTTTATCGGCCGGGAATGGATAAAATTGTTCTAAACGCACTACTGCTATATCGTTTATTTTTTGTGCTTCAAGCATTTCAATTATGTCGTAATAAACTTTACCACTACATATTACAACTTTACGTATTTTATCACTTGCAACTAAACCTGTTCTACACTCTGGAATTACCGTAAGAAATTTTCCTTCAAAGTCAGAAAGGTTAGAAACTGCGCTTTTATGACGCAATAGTGATTTAGGTGTAAACACCACTAAAGGCTTACGAAAATCTCGATTAATTTGTCGGCGTAAAACATGAAAATAATTCGCAGGAGTAGAGCAATTAACCACCTGCATATTATCCTCTGCACAGAGTTGCAAAAACCTCTCTATACGAGCAGAACTATGCTCAGGCCCCTGCCCTTCATAACCATGAGGCAAAAGTAAAACTAGACCACTTGATCGCAACCACTTTGTTTCTGCTGATGCAATAAACTGGTCGATAATGATTTGCGCACCATTTGCAAAATCACCAAATTGCCCTTCCCAGAGCACCAGTGAATATGGAGAGTCAAGGCTATATCCATATTCAAAACCCATCACAGCATACTCAGATAGTGCGCTATCTATAACTTCAAAGCGAGCTTGCTTCTCACTTATGTTGTTTAGTGGAATAAACTCTTCTTCCGTTGCTTGATTGATAAGTCTTGAATGACGGTGCGAGAAGGTGCCGCGGCCAGAGTCTTGGCCTGACAAGCGCACTCCTATTCCTTCTTTAAGCAATGACGCGAATGCAAGACTTTCAGCAGTTGCCCAGTCTATGTTGCTACCGGAATTTATACTGTCTATTCTGCCATCGAGTATTTTTCTAACCTTATTATTGATATTGAAGCTACTTGGAATATTGCTATTTATGTGTACACCTAATTTTTTTAGCTCATCTGGTGAAACACCAGAGTCCGTATAATATTCACTCAAATCGTTCAACTTTGCTCTTCTCAATTTCGACCACACTCCATCAAACCAATCAGCTTTTTTTGGAGTGTAAGTCACTGACTCAGCAAGACTTTTATCCAACCTTACCCTAAATTCGCTGCGCAATTTACTTACTTCATCACTAATTAGGACTTTCTCTGCAGCCAGCTTCTCTTCGTAAATTGTTCCCGGAGTTTTATGCCTTGATATTGCTTTATACATAAGTGGCTGAGTAAAATTTGGTTCATCGCCTTCATTATGGCCATATTTGCGGTAGCATATTATGTCAATCACCACATCCTTTTTAAATTTCTGCACATACTCCATTGCCAAACTCGCGGCAAAACTCACGGCTTCTGGATTATCTCCATTAACATGAAATATTGGAGCTTCTATTGATTTTGCTACATCAGTACAATAAAAAGAAGAGCGTGCACAACGAGGATTCGCAGTAAAACCAACTTGGTTATTGATGACAATATGAACGATACCACCAACTTTATAACCTTCAATGTTGCTCAAAGTCAGGGTTTCGGCAACCACTCCCTGCCCGATAAAAGCTGCATCACCATGAATTGATATTCCAAGCACAGATCTCATATTTTGTTTTGCCCTTACTCTTCCAGCTAGAACCGGATTTACCGCCTCAAGGTGAGATGGGTTAGGACATAAACTTAAGTGTATTTTTTTACCACCAGCAAGTGCTCGATCAGAAGAGTAACCAAGGTGATATTTGACATCACCAGATACCTCAAGACCACTTGGATATGCAAGGTTGCCTTGAAATTCAGACAGCATTGCCGCATATTCTTTCCCCATAACTTTGGTTAGAACATTAAGCCGTCCTCGGTGGGCCATACCAAGAACTATTTCTTCAATACCAAAAGCTGCAGAATCACTAATAACTCTTTCAATTGCAACAATGGCTGACTCCCCACCTTCGATAGAAAAACGCTTATATCCAGGAAATTTCATATGGAGAAATTGCTCGAACATCTCAGATTCAATCAAGTGCCTTAGTATTTCTTTTTTATCCTGAGGGCTTAGCGTATAGACCTGATTTTCAATTTTCTCCTGCAGCCAAACTCTTTCCTCATAAGAGGAAATATGCATAAATTCAAAACCGATATTCTTGCAGTAAATATCTCTGTAGATTCTAGTGTCACTTGTAGGAGAAAGATTCAAGTATTTTTGATAATCTATTTCCTTATTTACATTCGTTGATAATGGATTTAAGTCTGCAAAAAAGTGACCGTAAGATCTGAAAAAATTTGCTAAATCATCAGCATCTACCTTGGCTTCATTCTGTGCTCTGCAGGGTTCTGCTTTATTAACTTCTAAATTGCTCGAAAAAATTCTGTACCAATCTTCTCCAATTGATTTATCGCCTTGCAAGTAACGGCTATAAATTTCTTCCACAAATTCGACATTATCGCCATAAAAACAGGAGTTATTTTTAAAATTGGACATAATCACTACAAAAGTATCAAGTACTTATGAGTATAACTTAAGTTTTTTAAAAAAGAACTCCTTTAGTTTCTAATTATTAAGTTATACAAACACTGTAATCTGAGTTTTCCAGAAAGGGTGTCATTCTAGACTGACATCTAATCTTTCCATAAATGCTGTATTTCAACATAAAATAACTATACTCATCAACTTGTGCCCAATCATAATTCCTAGATTCCAGTGTTAGCTACTTGTTTTTTGGATTTCTATACTATTGCTGATTGAAGATTATTGAAATTTTTTTGCACATTAAGGAACGCAAGCGTTTATGAGTCAGAGGATAAGTCATATAACATTTACTCGGTCTTAATACTTTGAATTTATATTTAAGTAAACGATAAACAGTAATTGGTATGAATGATCTATTTAAAAGTGACAATTATGATAAAAATCTCAATTCTTTGATAAGAGTCATAAAGCTAAAGGATACAAAAAAAATTAATGAACAATATGATGAAACACTGAAAGATTTATCTCAAGCTCTGAAGAATTTTACAAACAATGCAAAAGATGTAGCCAAATTTGTTATATATAGCGACTTGAATAACTATATAGAACCTTTGAGCACAAAGCCACTCGGTTTTATTGGAACATTAAAAGGGATATTAGATAGAGTCTTGGGAAAAGATATTCCAACTAATGATAATGACATAAAAAATTTTGTTGGTGATGAATTATCAGGTTTCACTATAGAAAAAGCAGCCGAATACACAAATATTTTAAGTACAATTAATCTATTCAAGAAAGGACTTAAAGAAATTTTAGATTCGAAGCAGAGTGGAAAAGGCAATAAAGAACATAAATCATACGAAGTAAGCACAGAAAATAAAACGACATCAAAGCAGAAGGAAGATACTCCTAAGCTGCAAGAAGGAAAACAGCCGGTAGGAAAATTAGTTATGAAGAGAATAAAACGGCCAACAACAGCACCTCCGCCACCTCCTACTGCCTCAAAAAAGGTACACTTTAAACCAGAAATAGAGAATGTATCTCCTGAAGATTCAGGCTATGAAAGTTCATTAAGTGAAGAGTCTGGACATGAGGAAATATCAAATTATCAAGAGAAAAGTAGTAAATCTTCAACAAAAGATCCGGAAGACTCAAAGTTAGCTAAAAAGGAGCCAACTCACAAAACGAAACCTAAGAAAAATGCAGGAACAAGAAAAGGATATAAAAAGAGACAGGCTCCAGAGCCACCAGCACTAAACGCTACCAATCAAGAAATTAGGCAAGAAACTAAAGAAGATAAATCTGAAATACTGTCAAATCCTAAAAGGCTAGATATTGTTGATCAACAAGTGAGCACGAAACCAATAATAGTAGAAGTGACTTCGCAAAAATCAGCTGAAAGTAAACCAATCCTGAAAAAATCTGCTGATAAAGCAGCATCAGAAGTAAAAGCGGTTATTATAAAAGAAAAAGTAAATAGCAAGAAGGACGGTAGAGTAAAGTCAATAGTAGGAAAATTTGAGCAAAATCAAGTTGCTAAGAGCAAAGCCACCCCTGCAACACAAGCAGATATCGGTATGAAGAAAGATCCTGCACCATCGCAAAAAACTGCCTCCCAATCTCAATCATTTCCGGCGGGAAATAAAAGATCTAAAATGAACCCCATAACAGCAAAGTCCGATCCCAAGCCTTCAGTTAATACAAAGCCTATTCTCACGCACGTCAGCGTAAAGAAAATAGCTGCACGATTTGAAAGCCATGGGAAGAAATAGTTGTAACCTATTGAGCAAACCCTATAATATCCTTGATCTTTTTTATATTGTTATTTGCAATCTCTGCTGCTTTTTCTGTACCTTGTTTTAATATTTTATGTAAATGAAGCTGATCTTTTAGAAGACTATTCATCTTCTCGCGTATGGGTGATATAACGCTGATGATTAAGTCAGCTAACTCTTTTTTAAAGTTCTTCATGTCATGTTTATCCACTTTTTTACACACTTTTTCTACATTTAAACCACTAAGCACTGAATAAATATTTATCAAATTGCTTATTTCTGGACGACATTTTAAAGTAGAAAAATCAAAGCCTAGAATTGAATCTGTTTTTGCTTTTTCTATTTTCTTGACAATTAAGTCATTTGTATCGTTAAGGTTAATGCATGAATATTCTGAAGGATCAGATTTGCTCATCTTGCTTGCTCCATCTCTTAAGCTCATTATCCTTGATGTACAATCCAAAGTTAAGATTTCAGGTATGATGAAATGACTACATTTATAATGATTGTTAAAAGCTGATGAAATATCATGTGCAAGTTCTAAATGCTGTTTTTGATCATCGCCAACAGGAACGTATTTAGTTTGATACAGCAATATATCCGCAGCCATAAGTACTGGGTAGCTGTATAACCCAAGAGAAGCTTTTTGTTTATCGCTTCCAGCCTTATCTTTAAATTGAGTCATACGATTAAGCCAACCAATTGGTGTATAGCACCCTAGCAGCCAGCCCAATTCTGCATGACCACTAACTGCGGATTGATTGAAAATAATCGACTTTTCCGGATCTATTCCACATGCAATATAAGTTGCTGCTGCTTTAAAAATATTATTTTTTAATTCATTTGCGGGAAGCTTATTTGCTGTGATTGCATGCAGATCAACAACACAAAAAAGAGATTTATATTTATCCTGCAAGCCTATCCACTGCTTAATTGCACCAAGATAATTGCCCAAGTGTAATACTCCACTTGGCTGAATACCTGAGAAGACAACTTCTGTCATACCTTGAGTGTTTTATTAGTTACTTTCGCAATCAGCAGATTTTTTAGAAAGAATAACCATTGCAGGACGAAGCAACCTATTTTTAATGGTATAACCAGTTTGTAGTACTTCTACAATAGTGCCAGGCTCTTTTTCATTATCTTCTCTTTCCACAACAGCTTGATGTAAATTGCTGTCAAAAGAGTTACCTATTGGATCTATTTCTTCTATTCCATGTTTTTTTAGATCACTCACAATCTTTTGGTGCGCCACTTTTATTCCTTCATGAATAGGATCACCATCTTTCAAGTTTTCCATTGCTTTTTTTAAATTGTCACAAGAGTCGATCATATCACGTGCAAATTTTGTGACTGCATAATCACTTGCATCGCTAATTTGCTTTTGCATTATACGTTTAACGTTTTCATTATCCGCAACAGCGCGACGTAAATGATCTTCAAGCTGAACTGCACGTTCTTTTAATATATTAAGCTCTTCACTTAAATCACCTGTTTGCTGATCTTCTTGATCATCCCCTTTTCGTTTACTGACCATATCTGCAAATTTCTTTTTTTTCTCTTTATTACTATCTGACATATCATTCACCCTTACAAACTTAATAAATATATAACAATCAATCTAAAAATATCAAGCGTTAGCTATCCTTGTCTTTCTATGCTTGCATTTAAAAAGTCAATCAAAGCAGTTTTATAAAGAGAATCAGAAAAAGTATCAATATTACTTTGCGCCATATTAACATAGTGTTTAGCTTCTTCCATAGAAACATGAATGGCATTATGATGATTAATATATTGTAATGCTTGGTCAAAATTGTGTCTAGCTGAAGAAAAAGATTTCTCCCAGAATTTTTGTTCTGATGGGCTGCCTTTTTCATATGCTATAATAGAAGGTAAAGTAACTTTACCTTCAAAGAAATCTTTTCCAAGTTGCTTTCCTAAAGTGCCTTGATTAGCAGTATAATCTAGCACGTCATCAATTATTTGGAATGCCATACCAAAATTAAACCCGAAATTCCTTAGCCTCTCTGTTTCGTCACTTGTGGCTCCAGATACTACTGATGCAGCCTCGCAGCATGCAGAAAATAAAGATGCTGTCTTTTCTCCAATGATATTAAAATAATTTTTCCTAATTGTGTTAGGGTCAAAACGCGTTGTCATCTGCTTTATCTCACCCTTGACAAGCAAATTAGATGCCTTAGATAAAATAGAGAGAACATTTAAATTCCCACATTCTATAAGCCATCTAAATGCTAAGGTCAATAATAGATCACCAACTAAAATGCTTGATTTATTCCCCCAAATTTTATTTGCTGTTGCAACTCCATGGCGTGCCTTACTTTCATCAAGCACATCATCATGAAGTAAAGTAGCGTTGTGTATAAATTCTACCGATGCAGCAATGTTGACCCTACTCTCTCCAGAGTAATTCAGCATTTTACACATAATAAAAATGAGCTTAGGCCTTATCTTTTTTCCTCCTGAATTAATAAGATGAGATGTAATATCGGTAGCAAGCTTAGTACCTTCATCATTGACATTTTTGAAGATAAAGTCATTCATAGCTAATAAATCAGAAGATACAATATCATCTAATTTACTACTTTTTGTTAAATCAGTGTTTAGCATTTAAGAGGACTTATGCTTCTTGTGCCTTTTTAACTTTCTCCTTTTCTATCTTTTTTGGCTCTGCTTCTAAAGTTACTACGCCTTTTTTAATGAACCACAGTACCCTTTCAGTTGCCTGCGCCCCCACACTTAGCCAATGTTTTAACCTATCAGCTTTCACTACAACACGATTTTTATTGTCTTTTGGCAACATTGGATCATATTGTCCTATTCTCTCGATAAAGCGCCCATCTCTTGGTGCTCGTGAGTCGGCTATAACTATCCTATAAAAAGGACGTTTCTTTGCCCCAAACCTTGCTAACCTTATTTTAACTGCCATGTCAACCTTTATTCATATATTAATTACAATTTAAATACAATAAACAGCTCAAGTCAAACTAATTGTACCTCTTTTACCTAAAAATACAATATAGCCCCCTACAATCACTCATAAAAGGAAGATCTAGGATAATAAACTTTTTTATATATCATCAATCATAGCATGATTAACTTCTACTCTATACTTTGATTTTAGATAGCTAATTAACTGTTCCTTTAGCGATATCATCACACGTTTTCCGGTGTCAAGCATGTTTAATTTACCATTTGATGAATGCATTTCTTTTAGAACGCCTATTATAATTTCATTATTGTATTGAATAGGATCTGTTACCGAATTAGTTGTTTTCATATTGAAAATCTCTTCTATGAAAGAAAAAGGGTAGTTTTGTTCATTGCGTTGTATTTGCTGGCCTTTAACCAATTTTATACCTTGCATTTCTTCCAAATCTATCTTTTCTCTTAGTTGAACTGCTACTTCTTGTCCCATTTTAAACATTCTTTCTTTTATAAATTCACTACGCCAAAGCTTTATGGCTGATTCCCTACTTTCTTCAAAATTTTGTAATTTAGGAGGAACGATATCACTGATTTTTACACCAACAACAGTATCTCCAATACCCTTAAAATAACTCTTCTGATCTTTCTCGCGTGAAAAAATGAAAGAAATGAAATCACTGAAATTTCCTACTTCATTACCACTTTGGTCTTTTCCACTAGCATCTACTGGACCAATGGTTTGTATAGGTAAATTGTAATTATTGGAGATTTCTTCAATCGTTGCACCATTGTATATCTTATAATTCACTTGATTTATGAAATCATTGACTTTTTCAAAAGACTTTTGATTGGTTAAAACTGACCTTATGTCTTTTTTTAAATCAACCAAGTCTTCATCAGAGATTTTATGTATGCTTTCTACCTTTATTACGTGCCATCCAAAATTGCTTGTTAAAACTTCACTTACTTCACCTGTTTTGAGAGCAAATACCTTTTCTCTCATATTTTCAGGTAAGAAATCCTTAGTTATATTATTTACTCTGGTTTCTTCAAGTTTTACTTTACTGAACTCTTCTATTATGTGTTCAAGGCTTGCTTTACTTTCTTCAAGCGCCCTTCTTGCTATTTCAGCTTTTTCTTTGGTAGAAAATATCACATTAAATATGTCTCTTTGATCTTTAAGTTCCTGATGTTCTATTACACTATCAACCTCTTCATCTGAGATTCTGATTTGATCCTCAAAATACTTTTGATCCAGAGAAATATATTGTGCAGTTCGATATTCAGGATAATAAAAATTAAACTTATTTCTTTCATACAAATCAAGTAAGGCTTGATCATCTGGTTCAGGAACGTTTATAATTGCATCCCCAGTTATTTTAACAATATCAATTACTCTAGTTTGGTAGCGATTTTTGTATATCTGCTCATCAACACTCTCACCAAAAGTTACCGGATAATTATCTTTAAATAATGAAGTCATGAACATCATTGCAGGCAGAATTTTCTCTAGCTTTTCTATATACTCCTTTTCTGTTATATGCAGGCTATTTAGAGTTTGATGAAACTTATTATGGTCAAATTCTCCTTTATCATCCTGAAAGTACTTGGTATTTTTAATATGGCTTTTGATAGATTCTTCTCCAGCTTTTAATCCAAGTTCGCTAATTAGGTTAAACAATAGTTTTTGCTCTATAAGTGCGTTAAGTAAATCATATTTCAGCTTTTTTACTTGTTCTTTACTTACATCAGATCCAGAAATTTGCTTTTCATAATTTTGATATAGTAATTTATATTCATCTGATGTTATAACTTCCTTTCCTACTTTAGCTAATTCTTTCCTTTCATCATCATTTGATAAAAGATTGCCAATCCCCATAAAGATTAATAAGCAAACTAAAAGGAGAACTATTGCCTTGGTAAAAAAATTTCTAATACTCATTGTAAACTCAGTTAACTAACACTTAAATTTAGAATAGCAATAATTTAATATTTGTAAATCTATTAACAAATTAGCTAATATATGTAATATTGTAGTGTATTAAATTGAATGGAAGCTTATATTAACCTAAGAGCCTGTAAGTGATCTCTGAATATGGTAAGATGAGGTATAGTTGACATGAGGTAAAGTATGAGGAATACATATCCAAGTGACATAAGTTGTGAAAAATTCGAAAAGATTAGACTAATTTTAGAAAGCGTGCGCAAGAAAACAAAGCCAAGAAGATTAGGTTTATATGAGTTATTTTGTGGTGTGCTTTATGTACTAAAAAGTGGCTATCAATGGCGAATGCTTCCAAAAGAGTTTCCAAGATGGCGAAATTGTTACGATTACTTTAAGAAATGGAGTAAAAAAACGAATGAAGATAGAGAAAGTGTTCTAGAAATTGTCTTAAAAAAATTGGTTGGAGAGAACAGTGGTCGGAATACCAAAACAAGCTTCTGCATCATTGATGCCCAAAGTGTAAAAAATACCGATACTGCTGAAGAAAAAGGTTATGATGCTGGCAAGAAAATTTCAGTAATAAAGCGTCATATCGCAGTTGATACACAAGGTTTGACACACGCAATTCATATAACAACGGCAGAAATAACTGATCGTAGCAGTGCTTTGACAATGGTTAAAAATGCTAAATAAAGTCTCTCTGAAGTTAAAAACATACTGGTTGATGCAGGCTACACTGGAGAAAATTTTGCAACACAGATGAAAGTAACTATTGGTGCAACTGTTGAGGTGAAGCGAATTACACACCTTTGCTGTATTGCCAAAAAGATGGGTTGTTGAGAGATCTTTTGCCTGGTTGGAAAAATGTAGGCGATTTTGGAAAAATTGCGAGCGTAAACTTAATACTAGCCTACAAATTTGCTTTTACTTCTTTCCTCCTCAAAAGATTATGAACAGGTTCTAAGAGATAAGAAATATAAACCAAAAAGCCATTGGATGACAAAGTTAATGCTTTTTTAGTTTTAATGGTTTATATTTTATTTCTATAACAGTAAAGGAATATTAAAATGGGAGATGTTTTTTCGATGTCAATGGAATCTTCTAAAGACAATAAAGATAGAAATGAACAATTTCTCATGCAAGTAGCTGCTTGGTTGGTTGATAACACTAGCTTAACTTTTGATCAAATAGCACAATGTTGCAAGTTATCCCTTGAAAAAGTACAAGACATAGCTGATGAGGAAATAGAAGTTGAAAAATATGACCCTATTATTTCTGAAATAATTACTGAAAAAGAAATCGATAATTGCAAAAAAAATCCAAATCGTGTACCAAATTTGATTATAAAAAATATAAAAAAAAGGGCAAAGACGATTAACTTTCTTGCCTTTGCTTCCACAGCAAGGCGTAGAGATAAACCTAATGCGATTTATTATTTGGTAAAAAAATTTCCTATCTTGAACAATAATGTGATAGCTAAGCTAGTTAGTACAACAAATTACACAGTTGAGCAGGTAAGAGATAGATCTCATCATAACATACTCAATATCAAACCTCAAGATCCTGTACTACTTGGTTTATGTAGCCAGGAAAATTTAGAAGCGGAAGTAGAAAAAGCGCAAGTAGAAGAAGAGAAGAAACAAAGATTAAAAAATATAAATAATAGCTATTGATGATTCTCAAATTCTTGTACTTTGTTAATATTAGATTGACTTGTTAGTTTTTATCAGTATAATGTAAGTAAAGTATCTAGTTTAATAATAATTAAGTCTAAATACGCACTAAAAACTAGCTCAGCCTAATTTATTGTTTTATATTCACATTTTAGGTTAGTAAGCATCAATTAAAATTTTTGGAGGATTATGACAACAATTAATGAAGATGTCTTAGCAAAAGGAGAGGTTGTAGGTCAACCTGAAAAAAGCGAACAAATTCATAATGCTGACGCAGTAAAACAAATGACCAGTGAAGGTGCTGAAAAAAACAAGAAAACATTGGACCTGAGCGAATTGAAAGAGAAAACAGCAGAAGAATTGTTAGAACTAGCTGAAGAAAGAAAAATTTCAACTAGTGGTAAAGGCAATGGCAGGATGCTAAAACAGGAAATGATATTCAGTTTAATGAAGAAAATGAGTGAAGAAGGAGGCATAACCACAGGAAGTGGAGTAGTGGAAATATTGCCTGATGGTTTTGGTTTCTTACGTTCATCAAGTGCAAATTATGCTCCAAGTACCGATGATGTTTATATTTCCAATGGCCAAATAAAGAAGTTTAATTTACGTACAGGAGATATGGCATGTGGAGAAATAAGGCCACCTGGTGATAAAGAAAGATATTTTACTTTAACTAAGGTTCAAAGTATAAACTCTACTGAAATCAGTGAATTAAGAAAGTACGTCCATTTTGATAATTTGCTTCCGCTTTATCCTGAAAAAAGCCTCATTCTTGAAAACAACAGTAGCGGAGATAATAAAAAAGATATAAACATGCGTGCTGTAGATATAGTTACACCTCTTGGAAAAGGACAAAGAGCATTGATAGTTGCTCCACCTCGTACAGGAAAAACGATATTGCTTCAGCAAATGGCTCACTCTATAGCTACAAATCATCCTGAAATAGAACTAATAGTATTACTTATAGATGAAAGACCCGAAGAGGTGACAGATATGATACGCTCTGTAAAGGGTGAAGTGGTAAGCTCTACATTTGATGAACCTGCCTACCGTCATGTCCAACTTGCTGAAATAGTAATAGAAAAAGCTAAAAGAATGGTTGAACACAAAAAAGATGTAGTGATTTTGCTTGATTCTATAACTCGCCTTGCACGTGCTTATAATGCAGTCATTCCTTCGTCTGGAAAGGTTCTAACCGGTGGTGTAGATTCAAATGCGCTGCAAAGACCAAAACGCTTTTTTGGAGCAGCTCGTAATATTGAAAATGGTGGTTCTTTGACAATCATCGCTACAGCCCTTATAGAAACTGGTTCAAAAATGGATGATGTTATTTTTGAAGAGTTTAAAGGCACAGGTAATGCTGAAATTATACTAGATAGAAAACTTGCTGATAAACGTATATTCCCTGCTATTGATATTACAAAATCCGGAACAAGGAAGGAAGAGCTATTAGTTGATAAGGCCATACTAAATAAAATATGGGTATTGCGTAGGATACTTAATCCTATGGGATCTGTTGAAGCAATGGAGTTTTTACGTGATAAACTACTTTTAACAAAGAGCAATGCTGACTTTTTTAACTCCATGAATCACTAAAAGTAAGCCTATTATGATGGAGCAAAAAAGCAAAGCTCTCTTATAGCTAAAATAATTTGGATTTATCAAAATATATTAAGCTGGCAATCTACCTTAAGTTGCTATTCCAACTTATAGCACTGATTTTGATCAAAAATTTTATGTAGTCAGTTTATTTATAATCGATTTTCCAGTGTCAGCCACTTAGATGACATCTTTTTGACTCTTAATATTAATATCAATTGTGTACCAGTGTTGACATGACCCACTCAAAAGGGGATTGTATTTACTCTGAATCAGATGATAAATTAGATGCTTGGTAAGCGTAATTTGGAGCTTCCTGTGTAATGATTATATCATGAGCATGACTTTCTCTTAACCCTGATGAAGTAATAGTGACAAATTTGCAGTTTTTTTTCATCTCTTCTATGTTACGGTTGCCAGTGTAACCCATTGCAGCTTGCAACCCACCAATTAACTGACAGATCACTCCTGAAGCTGGACCTTTAAAAGGAACTCTTGCTTCTACTCCTTGTGGGACTAAATCAAGTTTTGAATCTTGAAAATAACGGCTAGCTGACCCTCGTTTCATTGCACTAATAGATCCCATTCCTCGATATTCCTTATATGCTCTACCCTTATACATGATAATCTCACCTGGGCTTTCCTCAGTACCAGCAAAGATTGAACCTATCATCACAGTATCAGCACCAGCTGCAATAGCTTTTGCAACATCTCCCGAATATTTTATTCCACCATCAGCAATTAGTCTGACGTTTTTTGTTTTACAAACCTCTGCAATATTCTTGATCGCAGAGAATTGTGGCATACCAACGCCTGTAACTATTCTGGTAGTACAAATTGATCCTGGCCCTATTCCAACTTTCACTGCATCAACACCAGCATCAATTAACGCTTCAGCAGCCTCCTTTGTTGTAATATTTCCGCCGATTAGTTGCGTATTCGGATACATCTTTTTTATTTCCTTAATGGTGCTGATAACGTTCTCGGAATGACCGTGAGCGGTATCTACAATAACCACATCAACTTCTTCTTTGACCAAAGCTTCACATCTTTCTATACCGTCTTTTTTACCAGTACCAATTGCAGCGGCAACTCTGAGTCGACCTTTACTGTCTTTACATGAATTTGGATATCTATTGTATTTTTCGATGTCTTTAACTGTGATTAGACCTATGCAACAAGAATTTTCATCAACAACCAAAAGCTTCTCTATTCTATTTGCATGCAACAATTTCATTGCTGAGGCGCTGTTTACTGCCTGCTCTCGAACTGTTACTAACTTATCTTTTGTCATTACCTCGGAAACTTTTATATTCATGTTCTGGTCTTCAATAAACCTCACATCTCGATTAGTTAAAATTCCCACTAACTTGCGTTGATCAACTACAGGAATGCCGGAATAATTATACTCTCTCATTAATGAAACTGCTTCTGCAACCGTTTTATCTGGGGAAATTGTAATTGGGTTGTACACGATCCAGCTTTCATATTTTTTCACCCTTCTTACTTCTAACACTTGTTCATCTATTGATAAATTCTTATGTATGCAACCTATTCCACCATGTTGGGCAATAGCTATTGCAAAGCCTGATTCAGTGACAGTGTCCATTGCAGAGGATATGAGAGGGATATTTAGTTCTATATTATTTGTTAGATAAGTTCTTGTGTCTGCATCACGAGGCAATACATCAGAATAGGCCGGTAAGAGAAGTACATCGTCAAACGAATAACAAGCTTCCATTTTTTTCATATGCTTTATTTAAAGCTTATACGCCAATTAATGAAATTGCAATAGAGCTTTTGCAAAATTAGCCTGGCTCCAGCTATTTTTAGATCAAAATAGGATAAAAGAGGGATGTAGCTCCTAATATATTTATCGCAAAATTACATTATTTGCTAGCAAACAGAACTGCTCAATAGTTAAGCTTTCTGGACGTTCTTCTCCACTCAGTTTAGCATTCTCAAGAATAGTTGAGACATCACTAGTTATACTTTGCAAGCTATTTCTCAGCATCTTTCTTCTTTGAGCGAACACAGCACGTGTTAGATTTGTTAAGGTTTCTAGATTTACTGCAAATCTTGGAGTGGGTAAAGGTTTTACTGTAATTACTGAAGAATATACTTTTGGTCTTGGAAAAAATTCCTTAGGTTCAATATCAAATTCCTTTTTTATGTCGCATAGTAACTGGCTTAGCACTGATAGGGAACCATAATCTTTAGAATTAGGTTCTGCTGTAATACGCTCTGCTACCTCCTTTTGGAACATTAACGTCAAATTCGTAAAAAATTTTATATTATTTAACCACTTTAAAAATAACGCTACTGAGATATTGTAAGGCAAGTTAGCAATGACTTTGACTGGACATCCTACCAGCTCTTTTTCTACAACATTAAGTGCATCTGCTTCTATAATTCTATATTTTCCCTGATTCTCATTTATCAATTGTTCGTGATGTTTCACTAAACTACTATCTTTTTCTATAGAAAGTAGAAACTTTGGATTATACGCCAATATTTCTCTTGTTAACGCACCATACCCAGGACCAATTTCAATAACATTAAAATCTTTCAGGCTACCAGCTAAGGCAACTATTCTTTTTGTTATCTCATTCGATAAAATAAAATTTTGCCCTAGACTCTTTTTTGGCTTCAGTGAAAATTTTTTCATATGATCTTAGTATGCAGTATTTTAAAAATTAGTTGACGAAAATTCATCAATAATTGTATATTGTCAGTGTATTTAATGCCGGCTTAGCTCAATTGGTAGAGCAACTGACTTGTAATCAGTAGGTTGTTAGTTCAAGTCCGACAGCCGGCACTCTTATCCATACAAGTAAAGTTGATGTCCTTTTTAATAGTAGCAAATTGGAAAATGAATGGAACACGTTCTTCATTTGTTGACTTTATAGGCAAACTTAACAACAAGAGCAACGAAATTACCTCTAAATTAGTAATTTGCCCTCCTTTTACATCATTTCCAAGCAGTATAGAGTTGAACAATAATATTAAAATAGGAGGACAGAATTGCCATCATAAAGAGTTCGGTTCTTACACAGGTGAAATTAGTGCAGGAATGTTGAAGGAACTAGGATGTAGTTACGTAATACTTGGACATTCTGAAAGGGCTCATGAAAAAGATAGTGAAATAAAACTTAAATCGAAAACAGCAATAGAATCAGGATTACACCCAATCATCTGTGTAGGTGAAAACTCAGAAGATTATAAAAATAAAAAAACAAAAGAAGTAATAGAATATCAATGCAAAAACCGTTTGCCAACACAAGGTGAATATACCATAGCATACGAACCGATATGGGCAATAGGAACAGGAAATGTGCCAAATAATGACGCAATTGCTGAGGTGATAGAGATAATAAAATTGTGTACTGGTAAAAAACACATTATATATGGTGGCTCAGTCAGCTCAGAAAATATAGGAAACTTGCTCAGTATTCCAAATCTATTAGGAGTTTTAATTGGTAGTGCAAGCTTAGATTTTGATCACTTTTATCAAATTATACAACAAGTCGAGAAAAAACTTTCTCTTAATTAATTCTAAAGGATAAATACGCTTATTGTCATGGTAAGGGAGTTGGCAAAATGTATCAAGGAGTTTTCTATTGGCTAAGGTTGTGACAATAAAGTTAAGCACTGCCAAAAACTATGGAAGAAGTCATTATAATTTGTATTATATCTTTATAAAATGGTTCGCATAAGTTATCTAGAAGTGCAACTAAACAAATACAAAAATCAAAGTGTTGCGGTTTTCGGCCTTGGTAAAACTGGTTTGTCCGTTATTAATGCTCTAACAAAAAGCAGTGCAAAAATATATGCATGGGATGATAATAAAGAGCAAATAGCAAATGCAAAAAAGATATATAAAGAGTGTAACTATACTCATCCCAATGAGTATAATTGGCATGAGATAAGCACACTAATTTTGAGCCCTGGAGTGCCAATACCAACGCATTGGGTAGTAAAACTTGCAAGAAGCTTTGACTGCAAAATAAAATCAGACATTGAGCTATTTCTCGAAACTAAAACTACAAGCCAGAAGGTTGTAGGCATCACCGGAACAAATGGCAAATCAACCACCACGTCACTAATAGGGCACATATTAAAATCCACAGGGAAAAAAGTAGCTATTGGCGGGAATTTAGGTGTGCCTATTTTGGATTTAGAAAGAGATGCAGAAATTTATGTAATTGAATTCTCCTCTTTTCAATTGGAGCTAATAAATAAAATTAATGTAGACATTTCTGTATTGCTCAACATCACACCAGACCACATAGATAGACATGGAAGTATGAATAACTACATAGCAACTAAATTAAAACTGATAAACAGTAGCAAGATTGCCGTGATAGGATGTGATAACAAAATTACCGCTGATGTATTCAATAAATTCACTGGGAACAAAATTCCAATTTCAGTAACATATTCCCTGGTGTCATTCCAGCGCATGACCAGAAAAGAAAAACCATTGCCAACTACTCAGATGATAGAGGGTAGTGCAAGAGATCTAATATCATTGGCAGATAACAATTTGCTTGATTATAGTGAACAGATTACTGGTATAGATCGAAATTATCTGGATCCCAGTGTCAGCTACTTGGATGACAAAAGGAGTGCTGAGATTCAGGAGATCTCGCTAAAACTAGAGAATCACAACTTATCAATGAGTGATATGAAAGTAAACCTAGTATCCAATGTGGAAAATATAGTAGCTGCACACGCTGTGTGCAAGTTACTTGGAGTAGATAGCAGCACTATTGTCAATGAAATCAAATCCTTTCCAGGGCTAAGACACAGAAATGAATTTCTTGGCAAAATACATAATGTACTTTTTATCAACGATAGCAAAGCAACCAATGCAGAATCGACCGAAAAGGCAATTTTATCTTATAAAAACATATATTGGATTGTTGGCGGAAAAAGCAAAAAAGGCGGAATAGAATCATTAAGCAAGCATTTCACCAAGATTAGAAAAGCTTTTCTTATTGGAGAATCAACTGAAGTTTTTGCAAACATTATGGAGAACAAAATAGATTATATGAAGTGCTATAATCTAGAAAACGCATTTAAACTGGCTTTTGAAGAGGCCATAAATAGCAAAGAAGAAGTAGCGATATTACTTTCTCCTGCATGTTCTTCTTTTGATCAGTGGAAAAATTTTGAAGAGCGCGGTGAAGCATTTTGCAGAATGTTTGAAAATCTCAGGTATAATTATATGTGATGTTTAGTATAATATTGTATGGAACAAAAGTTAATAGTAGATGAGTTGATTAAGGTTATTCCATTTGAAGGAATAAGTGATGCAACCTTATTGAAAGTGTGCACGAACCTTAACCTAGCCAATAGTTTTTGTAAATTTCAAAATGGAATATATAGTGCTTTGGAGTACATAGCAGAGGACTTAAATAGCTCAATGGAAACTGAATTTTGGAATTCCAATTTAGAAAATATGAAGGTAAGAGAGCGGATAAAGTTAGCTGTCCAAATACGCCTTTCAAACTATGCTAAGTTACAAAATTACAGAGAGTTTTTAAAAAATGTTTTATCATTCTCTATATTACCCCAAAATACATATTTTTCTAGTAAACTCTTGTACAGAACTGTTAGCGCGATTTGGTATGGCATTCATGATCAATCAACAGATTTTAACTACTATACAAAAAGAGCAATATTAGCTGGAGTGTACTTAAGTACGATACTTTTTTTTATCAATGATTATTCAAAAGATTTTGCAGATACCCTGTCGTTTCTTGACAAACGTATCAACAATGTCATGACATTTCAAAAGTTTAAAACCCGTTTGAATAGAATGGTAAGAAACTTCTTATAGCCTCTTTACTTATACGAGTTACTCGTATTTATACCTAAAGCTGCCTTGATTTTTATGTTAAGATAATTGAACATCCACTTTTTGCTTGCTTAATATTTATAGCTAAAGCTTCAGGGTGTCATTTCAGTGCGTGACGCAGAGATGTACGGAGATTGAAGATCAGTGCTTGACACTGGAATTCAGAAATTTTTTGAGAACAAAAGTTATGCTAAGTTTTTGTTGGTAAGAAAGGCTGGTGTCTGGGCACTGGGATGACAGTAGTGTGAAATGGGGCTACTTGGGGATGACAAAAAAGAATGTACTGGGATGACAAGAAATAGGGCAAATGTATAAAAATAAATATTTCTATATTCAGGAATTTGTGGACTTTAATATATCGGAATTTAGTAACTTCAATAAATTGTGATATATCTCTTATAGATTCATTCAAACTTAATTAAGTGGGAGTATTATTAATGCGAAAAGGGTTTAATTAAAATGGTATGGCGTGTGAGGAAGACATACATCAATTGGTAGAAAGTGGATTTGATATTAACTCAAAAGATATAAGCGGAGTCACTCTCTTACATAAGTTTACAAAAGAAGGCGATTTAGTTGGAGTAAAATCATTATTAGAGCACGAAGCTGACTTTAATGTTGTGGACAACGAAAATAGAAATCCACTGCATTATGCTATTATGCATGGACACAAAAAAATTGCTAAACTTCTTGTTAATCAACTGATACCAATTCCCACTATATAAAGAACAGATAGACAATAATGGGAAAGAAGTGATACTAAAGTAGATAAAATAGAGAGGTATAAATGGCATTAAGGTCAAAACTATTAGACGAAAAAGTTGTAAATTTGGCGAAAGAAATGTTAAAAAAGGTCAGAAATAACGCATATGTTTCAAAAAAGTTACAAGCGGTGATAGCAGGAAAAGAAAGTAGTATAAGCGCTGTGGCAAGAATATGTAAAATTTCAAGGACTGCTTTGACTGAATGGATAAAGCATCTAAAATTTGGTAGAGTAGAAAGATTATTTTCCCCGTCTCAGCGGCGAAGAAAAAGCAAATTAAACAAAAATCAACGTGAGCAAATTGAAATATGGGTAGAAAGAAATCCAAATATTACTATTAAGGAAGTGCAAATAAAAATCTCAGAGGAATTTGGCCTAAACATTAGCAAATCAACAGTGCACCGTGAGATACAAAGGATGAAGTTTTCTTAGAGCCTGTACGTGATCTCAAAAAAGGGATAGAATGAGAGGATAAAGTATATAAAGTAGGATATGCGAAGTTTATATCCAAGTGATATAAGTCGAGAAAAGTTTGAGATTATTGTAGCAGATCTGGAGTCTTGCAGGAAGAGGACAAAGCCAAGAACACTTGATTTATATCATGTATTTTGTGGAGTGTTATACGTCTTAAAAAGTGGCTGCCAGTGGAGAATGTTACCAAAAGAGTTTCCAAAATGGCGGAATTGTTACGACTATTTTAAGAAGTGGAGTGAAAAAGCAGATGCAAATAAAGAAAGTGTTCTGGAGCTGGTATTAAAAAAAAATAGTTGGCGTGGTCCGACAAAACAATGGTCGGAAAGAAAAAACCAGCTTCTGCATAATTGATGCACAAAGCGTAAAAAATGCAGATACTGCTGAAGAAAAAGGCTATGATGCAGGCAAAAAGGTTTCAGGAATAAAACGCCATATTGCGGTAGATACACAAGGTTTACCCCACGCAATTTATATAACAACGGCAGAAATAACTGATCGTAGTAGCGCTGTGAGAATGGTTAAAAATGCTAAAGAAAACCTATCTGAAGTTAAAAATATACTAGTTGATGCTGGCTACACAGGAGAAAATTTTGCAACACAAATAAAAGCAACTATTGGCGCTACCGTTGAAGTAATAAAGCGAAACGAATTACACACCTTTGTCGTATTGCCGAAAAGATGGGTTGTTGAGAGATCTTTTGCTTGGTTGCAAAAATGTAGGCGATTGTGGAAAAATTGCGAGCGGAAACTCAACACTAGCCTGCAAATGGTCGTTCTTGCTTTCGCTGCTTTGCTTCTGAAAAGATTATGAACAGGCTCTTACATAACACCGAGGCCAATTCACCATAAACAAGATAAAAACAAGCAAGAAGAGTTTAAAAAATACTTCAATAAAATAGTCAATTCCCACCCTGAAAAGGAGGTATTTTTTTGATGAATCACGATTTGGAACTCATTCAAAAATCGGACACGGATGGTTTAAAAAAGGGGTCAGAACACAGGTTAAAATGAAAATTGGTAGACAAAATTTCTATATCTACAGTGCGGTAAATCCAAGAAGTGGTAAGAAAATTAGCCTACTTGCTCCATATGTAAACACTGATTGTATGAATATATTTCTGGAGCAGATGTCGAAAGATTTAGGCACGAAAGAAGCCTTTCTTGTAATGGATTGTGCAAGTTGGCATAGATCAAAAAGTTTGAAAATTCAGGAAAACATTACCATCATATACTTGCCTCCTTATTCACCGGAACTGAATCCTGTTGAAAGGTTGTGGCAATATATCAAATACAATACTTTACGCAATAGTATCTACGATACCATAGGTTTACTTGAAGATGTTTTGTGTAATTTTATTGTCAATATTTCCAGTACTACTATTAAACGAGTTTGTAATGTTTCTTATTTGTTCGGTCAGTAATGGATTTTGGTATGACAATTAATTCTAGAGATAAAAATGGATTTACTCCACTTCACCTTGCTACACTACAAGATGACACAGAATTAATGGATTTTTTAATAACAAAAGGCGCAAAAATTAATGAAAAAGATGCTGAGGAAGGCTATACTCCTCTTCACATGGCTTCATTATACGGTTCTAAAAAGAGCGTCCAGATTTTAATTGATAGCGGAGCAAATCTTGAATGTGAAGATAACAACTTTCGTACTCCTTTATTTTTGACCATTTATCAATGTACTACACATTATGAAAGTAGAGCAGAGATTATAGAATATCTGATAAAGAAAGGTGCAAACATAGAAGCAAAAGATGCAGAAAATAATACTACGCTTTTTCTAGCAGCATATAACAACAAAATGAAACTGGTAAAGCTTATTGTAAAGCAAGCAAAAGCTAGGTTAAAAGAGTTTATTTGCACAAAAAACAAACATGGTTTTGATGCACTGGATTGCGCTATTAAGAATAATAATAGGCAAATGGTAATATTTCTTGTTTCAAAGGGAATAGAAGCAGATGACCAAGATTGTAGCGGTAACACCAGGTTACATAAAGCTAGCTATAATGGTGATACTAAAGCAGTTAAGTTCTTATTGGAGCTTAAGGTAAACGTTAATGCCGTCACTAGATGCAACAGAACTCCTCTGCTACTTGCAGCTAAAAAAGGCCATGTAGAAATTGTAATACCAAAATCCATTACTGACCGAACAAATAAGAAACATTACAAACTCGTTTAATAGTAGTACTGGAAATATTGACAATAAAATTACACAAAACATCTTCAAGTAAACCTATGGTATCGTAGATACTATTGCGTAAAGTATTGTATTTGATATATTGCCACAACCTTTCAACAGGATTCAGTTCCGGTGAATAAGGAGGCAAGTATATGATGGTAATGTTTTCCTGAATTTTCAAACTTTTTGATCTATGCCAACTTGCACAATCCATTACAAGAAAGGCTTCTTTCGTGCCTAAATCTTTCGACATCTGCTCCAGAAATATATTCATACAATCAGTGTTTACATATGGAGCAAGTAGGCTAATTTTCTTACCACTTCTTGGATTTACCGCACTGTAGATATAGAAATTTTGTCTACCAATTTTCATTTTAACCTGTGTTCTGACCCCTTTTTTAAACCATCCGTGTCCGATTTTTGAATGAGTTCCAAATCGTGATTCATCAAAAAAATACCTCCTTTTCAGGGTGGGAATTGACTATTTTATTGAAGTATTTTTTAAACTCTTCTTGCTTGTTTTTATCTTGTTTATGGTGAATTGGCCTCGGTGTTATGTAAGAAAACTTCATCCTTTGTATCTCACGGTGCACTGTTGATTTGCTAATGTTTAGGCCAAATTCCTCTGAGATTTTTATTTGCACTTCCTTAATAGTAATATTTGGATTTCTTTCTACCCATATTTCAATTTGCTCACGTTGATTTTTGTTTAATTTGCTTTTTCTTCGCCGCTGAGACGGGGAAAATAATCTTTCTACTCTACCAAATTTTAGATGCTTTATCCATTCAGTCAAAGCAGTCCTTGAAATTTTACATATTCTTGCCACAGCGCTTATACTACTTTCTTTTCCTGCTATCACCGCTTGTAACTTTTTTGAAACATATGCGTTATTTCTGACCTTTTTTAACATTTCTTTCGCCAAATTTACAACTTTTTCGTCTAATAGTTTTGACCTTAATGCCATTTATACCTCTCTATTTTATCTACTTTAGTATCACTTCTTTCCCATTATTGTCTATCTGTTCTTTATATAGTGGGAATTGGTATAAGCTAATATATGACAATTATCTGCTCGATAAAAATGGAATTAAATGTATCCGTTTAGCAGAGTGGCAAAATAAAATAGATAAAACCATAAAAATAAATGGTGTCATGCAATTTGAGCTTCGGCATAGATCCCCCATAAATTTTTTGGTACATGTTTTTTCAACATTAATTTCGTATTCCATGCAGTCGAAAAAGCCCTCTATTTCTAAGTTTTATTGACTCGGATAATCCATAACTGGGGTATATAGCATTTCTGCTTACATTGATCCTGTCTAAATTTAATCCCTATATCTTTGTTTGATGTTTGTTGTTCCATAATATTCTTCAATTCAAAGAATATTAATATTGGTATATAAGTATGAATATTATGCTAATATAATTACTTTTTAGGTATACATGGTAAATTTATGCCTGGAAACAGTTTTTCCTACACTTTCTTTATAAAAATCACAGGCGCCTGTTATTAGCTAAAGTAAAGGTCAAGTATCTGGAATTCTGGACATAAAATCCTCCTGTATAAAAAGATTAGAAAAAAATGCAGCGCACATATGACAGACGTGTGTATACGCTGAAAAAGATACGCTACGTTTTTTATTGAAAAGTTAACTGAAAGTCTGCAGACAAAGATAGATTTTGAGCTCTTAAAATATCTCTAATTGTCATTATAATCAGATTCAAAATATGCGGAAGTAATTTTTTTTGACAATAGATTTCTTGCATAACCAAGTGTCATTCCAGCTGGGATCCAACTAAGTTGGTAAACACTTTACAACGTTTTTTGCGCGAAAAGGCTGGATGCCAGTGTCAGCTACTTGCATGACATCGTCTTGGATGAAAATCAGTACGTGATGCACCAAAAATTGTGCATCAAAAGGGTGTCATTTGAGTAACTTTTTTGTTGTCATGCCAGTGTCAGCTACTTTCATGACACCTATTTGTTCCTATGATAGTCTTATCTGTCTATCTTATTTTGCTACTCTGCTGAACAGATACGTTTCTTTTACCTTTTTTATTCTGTAAATTTTTTAGTATTTGTATGTTTAACATAAGAACTATACAAGACTACAAATGTTGAATCAGCATTACCTTAAAGAGAGTACCCATATTTTCAGTTAATCTTAAAAATTCACTGAAGATCTCATTCTTCTGTTTATTACTTGCATTTTCCATTAAGGCTTGCGCTCTTTCCTTTATACCAAACAAATATAAAAATTCTCTTTGAGTTAAAATCTCACAATTTAAGTATTTTAATGAATCTTTTAATGCTTGAAAGTTTACAAGTGCAGTAATATCACTGTTACCAATATTTTCAAGAAAATTAGCATACTGATGCTGCCTTATCGATTGCAAAGTGCTCTTGTATGAAGGATATATATAGCCATAATCTATGATCAAAGCAGCTCCTCCATTATTGACTATCTTATTCTCAAGTTTCTTTAATATTTCGATTCCGGCTAGGCATACTTCCACTACTGCACCATTGAAACCCCCTGTCATTCCAGTCTGGAATCCAGTTTTTGGTCTGGTTAAGCACTGGAGTGACAATGAAAGACTGCCATCATCTTGTTTTATTACTCTATTTTCATACCACTGCTCATCACGATAAATAAATTGGTCAATTGGAAGGGCGTCAAATAACTCATTTGCAAAAAAAATAGTTGGCTGATTTGGTAAGTTGTCGACATCTGTGTGCCAGTTAATATCTAATCCCTTTAATTTCCCCTTTTGTGTTTTCTGTAAAATAGGGCTTATCTCAACTAGATGAATGTCCATTGAGCTAAAAAAACAGCTATATTTTTTGGTGACTCTTATTACATCATGAATGAGTGTTCCTTTACCTGGTCCAAGTTCAACTAGAGAAAATTTTGATGGCTTTCCTAATTTTTCCCATGTATTCATTATCCACACTGCAATTGTTTCACCAAATAGCTGACTAATTTCAGGTGCAGTAATGAAGTCACCATCTTTGCCAAGTGGTAATTTATTCATGTAATAGCCGTACTCTTTATGATATAGAGCAGAGTTCATAAAATCACTGATTGATATTGACCCTTGTCTTTTATCAATTAATTCGTGTATATAAGTGAGCATATTATTAATAAATGTTTAACTATAGCGTGCCATACTATAAAATAGTGGAGTATTTATATATATAATATAAGTTTAAAAGCGATAGTGCTTTGGTTATGAATAGTCAAGATACGGATTATGTTACCCTTATACCTCAAGATGATGGTGTTGAATATAAATTTGAAGAAGTTGTCAATTTTATAGAAAATAAAATTATAGGTGCTGATGGATTAACTTTAGCAGAGGTGTTTCAAGCGTTGGTTCAAATGCTGAATGGTGATCTAGAATTGGTCAAAAGAGTACTAGCATGTGCTAATATTATGGTAAAGCATGGAATGAGGATGGCGAAAGAGTCACAGCTAAGCAGAGCCGATGTTCTTCGAGCTTTAGAAGGCAAAGAAAGTATGCTCAATAGACAAGATTTTATCAAAAAACCATCTCTCCCACCTGCTATAAAATCGATTAAAAAGAAAAGTAGAGGTCTTTAAATGACTGCATCCATCAAAAAATTTACTGTACAGTGTGATTTTAAAGGACAAAATTCGCCTTTTGCAATATACATAGGAGATCCAAAGGGTGATACTCATCCAATTCACCATCAAGATTCCTGGCTTGCAAAGGAGCGTGGAGGAAATATACCTAACAAAGTCAAAGAAAGTCTGCAAAAATTACACAAGTTATCTCAAGAAAACGGAATTTCTTTTTCAGAATTATGTGCATATGCTATCACTGTAGTTAGCAACAATGATAAAAAAAGTGATAACAAGTAGTGAGATAAGTTTAATCTCTCAATATTTCATTTATAGAGGTCTTTGATCTCGTTTTTTCGTCTACTTTTTTTACTATAACTGCACAATAGGTTGAAATGTTATTTTTAGATGGAATGGATCCTGGCACTACTACAGAATAAGGTGGCACTTCACCGTAAGATAGTTTACTCGTTTCTCTATCAATAATTTTTGTTGATGCTCCAATAAACACCCCCATACTGAGGACTGATCCTTCTCTTATTATGACGCCTTCGGTTACCTCACTTCGTGCTCCAATGAAGCAGTTATTCTCTATAATGACCGGAGAAGCTTGAATAGGTTCAAGAACTCCGCCTATTCCCACTCCCCCGGAAATATGGCAATTTTTTCCTATCTGTGCACAACTACCAATTGTTGACCAGGTGTCTATCATTGTACCAGAATCAATATATGCACCAACGTTGATAAAGCTTGGCATTAGAACAACATTTTTACCTATGTAAGCAGATTGGCGGACAAAACACCCAGGGACTGCTCTAATTTTTGATTGGTAAAATTTCTCCTCATTCCATTCACTAAACTTGCTACCAATTTTGTCAAACCAGCAATTGGTATTGTCTATTATTTTGCTTTCCTCAGTGAGAAAATGTAATAATATTGACTGCTTTATCCACTTATGTACTATCCATTCTCCACTTGATAGCTTTTCTGCTACTCTAATTTTACCACTGTCAAGTAACTCAATTACCTCTTTGATTATTAATCTTGCTTCGTGTTTTAGATTATAGTCGTTAAGTTTTTCTTTATCTTTCCAAATATTTTCTATCTCATCTTGTAATTTTTTAGTTGCAAATTTTTCATTTATTATATACATATTGATATCAAATTTATATTATTTTATACGCAAGCACTATGAAAATACAATGTCATAATTGTACTAAAACTTACTTAGTATCTCGTGGGCAAATAGGTGAATCTGGAAGAAAAGTGAAATGTACAAACTGCAATCACATGTGGCATGAGTATCTAAAAGAAATGTCAAGTGAATTGTGCCCTGCTGGTATACAAGAAAAAAAAGCTAACTGGAGGCAAAGTTTAACTCTAGCTTTTGCAACAGTTGCAGGGTTATGCGTTATAATTGTTGGTGGTATCTTTCCAGGAGAGGTAAGTAAGGTATATAAAGCAGTTAGTGCATATAAAGATTCAATAAGCCATAAATTAGGATACAAAAAAGTGCAAACGGAAAATTCAAGTGCGAGAGAACTTGTTGTAAATGAGTTTTATCAAGATTACCTTTTTCTATCTAATTTTAGATCTAATTAAATAGGCATAAGTCATCAATGTTATGCAAGTAACTACACTTACTCCTCTATGATAGTGTTATCCCAGTGCTCAGACACTGGGATCCAGGAATTTTGATTGTGGATAAGCATATCAAATGGTTTGGTATAATAGAAGTCGGATTCCAGTGTCAGCTACTTTCATAACACCCTATGGTTGTTATGACATTATTTACTATAGGTTTGTTTCAGAAGCTTACATTTGGAAAACCAGTATAGATTTTTCCTACTTATGTGCTACTATAAGCCTGTAATGATAAAATAAGTGAATATGGATAAGTCAGAATACGAAATCATAGAACATGAATATGATGTGGTAATAGTAGGTGCAGGGGGAGCGGGGCTTAGAGCAACACTTGGAATGGCTGCAACTAATTTTTCAGTTGCCTGCATTTCTAAAATTTTCCCTACACGAAGTCATACAGTTGCAGCACAAGGCGGAATTAGTGCAGCTTTGAGCAACATTGCTGAAGATGACTGGCGCTGGCATGCATATGATACAATAAAAGGTTCAGACTGGCTTGGCGATCAAGATGCAATAGAGTATATGTGTAAAAATGCTGCAAAAGCTGTGATTGAACTTGAAAATTTTGGTGTACCCTTTTCTCGTACGGAAGATGGAAAAATATATCAGCGTGCCTTTGGTGGAATGACAACTCACTTTGGTAAAGGAAAATCGGCTCAGCGTACTTGTGCAGCAGCAGATAAAACTGGGCATGCAATTCTTCATACTCTATATCAGCAATGTCTTAAATTTAACGCTGAATTTTTTGTTGAATATTTTGTAATCGATTTGATTATGGACAAAGGGACATGCTGTGGAGTGATAGCTTGGTCGCTGTGTGATGGTACGTTGCATAGATTTCGTGCACATTCTGTGGTAATAGCAACAGGTGGTTATGGACGTGTTTATTTCTCTGCAACAAGTGCACACACCTGCACAGGTGATGGTAATGGCATGGTGGTAAGAGCTGGGTTGCCACTTGAAGATATGGAATTTGTGCAATTTCATCCAACAGGAATATATGGCTCAGGTTGTTTAATGACGGAAGGATGTCGTGGTGAAGGTGGGTACCTCGTTAATTCTCAGGGTGAGAAGTTTATGGAACGTTATGCACCAAAGGCAAAAGATTTGGCTTCTCGTGATGTGGTAAGTCGAGCAATAACAATTGAAATTAGAGAGGGAAGGGGAATTGGACCGAATAAGGATTACATGCACTTGAATATAGCGCATCTTGATCCAGAAGTGATCAAACTCAGATTACCAGGTATTAGTGAAACAGCAAAGACCTTTGCAGGAGTTGATGTTACTAAAGATCCGATACCTGTTATTCCAACTGTTCACTATAACATGGGAGGTATTCCAACCAACTATCATGGAGAAGTGATCACGTTGCAAAAAGGTAAAGAAGAAGTGGTAGAAGGATTATTTGCAATAGGAGAGGCAGCATGTGTTTCTGTACATGGTGCAAATCGACTAGGTTCCAACTCGCTTCTTGATCTTGTGGTTTTTGGTAGAGCTGCCGCGCTTAGGGCAAAAGAAAAATTGAAACCTGATACACCACATAAAAAATTGCATTCAGACTGCACAGACTTGATAGTAGATAGATTTAATAAAATGCGATTTGCTTCTGGAGAGTTCAAAGTAGCAAAAATACGAAGTGAAATGCAGCACACTATGCAGAAATATGCATCGGTATTCCGTGTTGCTGAAGTTTTAGAGGAAGGTAAAAAAGCTATAAAAGAAGTAGCAAAAATGATGCCTAACATTGCAGTTGAAGATCGTAGTATGATATGGAATAGTGATTTGGTTGAAGCTCTGGAGCTTGCCAATATGATTCCACAAGCAGTTATTACCATGGAATGCGCATCTAATCGCGAGGAAAGCAGAGGTGCTCATGCTCGTGAAGATTTCCCTGAACGTGATGATAAAAACTGGATGAAGCATACTATAGCATGGCTTAAAGAAGAGAAAAGCCAAGTTAGTGTAGAAATTGACTATAAAAAAGTTGCTGAAAAAACTCTGAGCGATGAGATTGATTTCATCGCCCCGGAAAAGAGAATTTATTAGTCAACCCATCTGGTTTATTTATAAATTGACGTAGTATTGATACATAGCTCATTTGAGTAGCTGGGCTTTCTGTATGCTCCGATTGATTTGACGATCTTTGTACTTCTTGCTCTGCTGAGTTGTTAGCTAAATTTTGTTGTTCAGTAACATTTTTAGGTTGTGTTGCAGTTTTGAGATTATCTTTACTGGTTTGCTGATCGTTGGTTAATTCTTTAACATGTTTCCTAATGCCGCTGAGTCCCAAAGTGACTATCAGACAGACCATGCCTGTTATAGCTATGATGGGTAACGCTGCTCCAATTGCAATTTGTCCTTGGAAGCAAGAAAGTGTTACCATTGTAATAATAGTAGTTGCTACTGTAATTGCTAACAATATGCTAGCTCTTCTGCCAGGATCAATGCATTTCCATGCAGCTTTGAGGCCATCTCCTGTTTTGTGTAGAATATGCTGACATTTTTTTGAAAAAGTTCTAACGTTATATTTTTTTTCAAGTTTTTTCCTTAGTTCTTTAGCTTTTACCTTTCCTTCTTGTGGAGTTTTTGAGTAATTTTCTAAATTACGTAAAGTGCAATAATATTTTTCAGTATGAAATTCTCGATCTTTTAGTTTCAGAGAACGGGAATCAGCACCTATTTCTAGCAGCTTTGCACAAAACTTTGTTGTATTGTCGTACTTTTTCCCTAGATCAAAAATTGTTTTCATTTGCGAAAGGTGGTTGCCTTTTTCTGCTTTTTTTGTTAGTGATACTTGTAGCGGTGTTCGTCCTTCTTCGTTAATGGCCTTTATAGCCTTACCTAACTGATCTTCAGATATTTCTTTTTCTTTTACTAAACTGGAAATCAACTCCAAACATGCAACCTTTTGTTCTCCTTTTAGCGAAGCAATATAGTGCAAAGCATTATTACCCTCTTTGTCTTGAGCAGTAATGTCTGCACTATTTTGGAGAAATAACTCTAAGGCTTTATATTTATTTGTTTTTTCAAATTTTTTATCTGTACATGATCGATTCTCATTCTTTTCTTTTATATACTGGAATAACTGATGTAGAGGTGTTAATCTTTCCCTGTTGGTAGTATTTACAGCATTACTAAATCTATCTTTGTCTGAAATTAACTCCAAACATGCAATTTTTTGCTCTCCTTTTAGTAAAGCAATGTGATGCAGAATATTATTACCCTCTTTGTCTTGAGCAGTAATATCAGCACCATTTTGGAGAAATAACTCTAAGGCTTTATATCTATTTGTTTTTTCAAATTTTTTATCTGTACATGATCGATCTTCATTTTTTTCTTTTATATGCTGGAATAAATAATAAAGAGGTGTTTGTTTTGCTGTATTTTCAGCATTTATAGCTTTTTTAAACTGTGCTTTAAGATGCTCTTTTTCTTCCTCCTTACTTACATTTAATATTATATTTGAAAATTCAAACTTTCGTTTTTGCTTTAATTCTAAAACTATTAGATGTAAAGCATTATTACCATCTGTATCTTTCAGGCTAATATCTGCTCCTTTTTGCAATAACTCCTTAAAGGATTTCTCATCTTTATTTTTAATTGCTAAATGTAGTTGATAATTATCATTACTATCCGGAGTATTTATGGTATGTGGTATAATTTCTTTAATTTTTGTTCTTATTTCTGATTTTAATTCAGGTTTCTTTACTGACTTTGCTAATTTTTCTAAGAAATCACAATAGTATGTCTTTTGCTCTTCTTTTAAGTATTGTAATTCTTTTGTAGATAATCCTAAATTGTCAGAGTTGGCTCCATACTCTAGCAATTTTGTAAGAAACTTAAATGTGTTATCGTTATCTTGGATTGTGTGAGAATCATGTTTCCCTTTTATTATCTTGTTAATTAGTGCTACCTGAAAAGGAGTCTTTCCTTCTTGATTTTCACTATCAACAAGTTGTGCTAAATTTTTCTCGTTAGCTATTTTTATCAAGGTATCTAGAAACTTAAGCTTTTGTTTCTTTTTGAGCGATGCAATAAGGTGTAAAATATTATTTCCTTTTTCATCTGTTATGCCACTGACATTTGTGCAATTTTTTAGATATTTTCTAAATTTCCTGTTGTTTCCATTTTGGATTGCATTTAGTAATTGAACGTCATTATCAGAATCCGATATTCTGTTTACTTCATCTTCAAAATCGCTATCAGAATCTGATATTCCGTTCATTTCATCTTCAAAATCGCTACCGTAGCCACTGTCTTGTTCATTGTACCTACTCAAACAACTTTTAGTGATTTCAGAAATTACTTGGTTTTTTGTTTCATTTGATATTCTTTTCGATCGTTCTACTACTTCACCTAGCACTGGAAGGAAGCACTGGATATAATATCTATAATATTTTTCCTGTTCTCTAAGTGATGCTTCTAATTTAATCAATACTTCAGGGCTAGCACCTTCCTTAAGTAACCTTTTGCATTCCTTGAGTGTTCCATCTCGACTTCTTGTTTTTTCATGCTTATGTTTTTCTTTTTTTACCTTTCTCTCTATAGTGTCATACAATTGCTTGTCTTTTTTATCTTGCTCTTGTTTTTCATTTTTGTTTATATATTCTAGTCTGTTTGCCTTAGTAACTAACACACTTAGATCTATCCTCATATTAAAACCTCAATATTAAAAGCTATTTTGCGTTAACGAATTGAATTAAACTTTTAAATTGAGCTAGATGTTGTCAAAATACAGGTAAAAAGGCAGAAAACTAGTTTCTATTAGAAAATCTGTTGTCATAATCAAATCCCCACTTTAGCACTTGTCTACTATTTTAACTATTTTATCTTAAAAAATAATAAATGTGGCTAAACTGTGAAGCGTGAATGCTGCTAAAAGAGATAAACAAATATTTTTATAGATCTTTCAAACTTGGTTTTTCTTCTAATTTTTTAAGCATTTCTTTACTTAGTATTGATTTTATCTCTTCTACGCTTTTATCAAGATCATCGTTGACTATGACGTAATCATATTTATTACTTTTACTTATCTCTTTTTGGGCTTCGGATAATCTCCGCTCTATTTCGCTTACATCATCACTATTACGCTTTTGTAAACGTAGTCTAAGCTCTTCCATTGAGGGAGGAAGTATAAAAACACTTACAACTTTTTCTCTTAAGATTTCAAACAAATGGAATGCTCCTTGCCAATCTATATTCAGTAAAACGCTTATTCCACTGCTCAGGTTTTGTTCTATAAAATCTTTTGGTATACCATAAAAATTCTCAAAAACTTTAGCATATTCAAGCATTTGACCAGCCTTACATAGTTCATGAAACTTTTCTTCAGTAACGAAAAAATAGTCTTTTCCATTTACTTCACCGGGACGAGGTTTGCGTGTAGTCATAGAAATAGACATAACTAAATCAGTTGATTGCTCAAGTAATTTTTCTGATATAGTAGTTTTTCCAGCTCCAGAAGGAGAGGATAGAATCAGTAGTATGCCCTCATTTTTTACGGTCATTTTTCTTTATTTAACAAGTACATTATAGAGTTTTTTAAGACTTTATATTTTTTGAGTCAAAGTTTAAAAGGCTAGAGCCTTCTAAATTAGAATTTGATAAATTGGCATCAACAAGAGAGGAATTATCAAAAATAGTATAACGTAAATCAGCTTTTTCAAGATTTGCCTTATTCAAATTAACGTTTACAAACTTTGCTCTGCTTAATATTGAATTAGAAAAAATAGCATTTTCTAAATTCATATCTTTAAACTCAAAGTAAGAATAATTTACATCAAATTTTTCACCCTGCGATATTTTCTCTTGCAGATCTTTAATTGAAGTTATAGCACTCTCTAGACCTGTAATTTTGCTCTGTCCCTGATTGTCAATCATAATTGAATTATCAAATTTGCAATCTGTTAAATAAGTATCAGCAATTGAACTTTTATATATGCTTGAAGAGAGGAAAGAGACATCACTCACTGTTGAATTACTCAAATTGCTAAGAAAAAAACTAGTCTTTCTAAAGGCATTGTCATAAAACACGGAGGATTTGAAATCACTTTCAATAAAGTTTGAATTAGTGACTTTTGACTTAGACCAGCTCGAATTATCAGCTAATAATTTGAAGAATATTGAATTTTCTATCTCACTCGAATCCATATTATGGTGGGAAAGAGTACTATTATAAATTTGAGAGTCTTTAATTTTTGTCTTATAAATTGAAGTTCTAGAAAGATCTGAATCTTCTATTTTTGCAGAGGTAAACAATGAATGATCAAAGAACGAACCACTCATGTCAGAATTCACAACTTTAGTATTATGAAACTTTCCATGACAAATGTTAGCGTTATAGGTATTAACTTTATACAATTCACTAAAACTAAAATCAATATTAGATAAATCAGCATCCTGAAGGTCTGCTTCGAAAACATATGCATGTTTTATCTTGGAACCATTTAGTATAGATTTAATGAAGTTTGAATTATTCCCTTTCACATAGGAAATTTGTGAATTGATTAAATTGGCTTTTTCGAAATTACTATCAACTATAATGGAAGAGTTAAGAGAAGCGCTTGAAAGATTGCTACCTGTAAAATCCGATTTTTTTATTTCTGCGCCATATATGTTAGCATTTTTTAGTGAAGAAAATTGTATCTTGAGCTTGTGTGCATCCACTCCAAAGAAACTTGCATTGTCGAAATTATTCTTCTGCATAACAGTATCGTTTATTTCACTATCACTAAAATTTATGTAGCTGGCACTTGAGTGTGATAAATTGGAGAAATTCATTTTTACATTCAAGAATTTTGCATGCAAACCAATTATATTACGCATACTTACTTTGTTGAGATTAGAATTGATAAAATCAGCATAACTGATATTAGACTGATCAAATATGATATCTGTTAAACTTGTAGAAGCAAATTTTGAAAAACTTAAATTTGTGCCTTTTATTTTAACGCCATGTAAATTAGCATTGGAAAAATTAGCACCACGCAAATCAACATCGATAAAAGACACATCTGATAAATCGGTGTTAGAAAAATCGGCACCAATTAAACTTACTCCATCAAAAATAGATTTGCTTAAATACAATTGACTAAAATTAGCACCATTTAAATTAGGACCAAAACCTTTCTTAAAATCTTGTGGTATGCCTGCTTTGTTGCACTGTACTAAAAATTTAGCAAAATCTTTTGTATTGTAAGATACGTATTTTACATCGTGCAGAGCACTTAAAAAATCATTGATTGCATCATCTCCATAGCATAAATGACCAACTAAAATTAATATCAAAAGTCTAATTATCTTTTGCATCGCAGGTACTTTCTTTTGTTTTTATAGCAAAGTTATACATCTCTGAGTCTTCTTCATTGTTTATTTCTTTATCCTCTAAAAGGTATGGCATCATTTCAGCAATTGCATTTATTATATCGATCTGCTTTTTCTCAATTGCTATGTCAATAGGGGACTTAAAATTATTATCAACTACTCTAGGATCAGCACCTTGTAATAAGAGAAAGCGAACTGTGTCTATTTGACCTTGTTTCACTGCATAAATTAGAGGAGTATCACCCAATTTATTTCTAAATCTTAGTATTTCTTGAATTGTTAATCCAATTTTTTCTAGCTTATTTATTACTCCTCTTAGACAAATTAAGTTGCCCTTCTTGATGCAGTAAAAAAATTGCTTACTGTAATCATCAGTAAATATAGTTTTAGGAAGGTGCTCATTTAGGCTATCATATTGTCTTTTATATATAGACTTGCTTTTATGGTTCCATTCTTTTTTTATTTCTTTGTTTAGCTTTGTCCATTTTTCGCTTTCTTCATTTTCTTTGTTCACAGGTGTTATATTGTCAGGCTGTTCTTCTTTCTTTTTCTCTGTTAATTGGCTTGTTGAAGGTTCGGTGTCTTTTTTGCTAATCTCCTCTTCAGGCTGTAGGTTTGTTTGATTATTGTGACTGATTTTCTTCTCTTCAGGTTCTTCTTTTTTTTCTTCTGATAAAGGACTTGTTAGAGCTTTGGTATCTTTTATATTAGTCCCCTCTTCAGGCTGTAGGTTTGTTTGTATATTTTCATTACTTGAAGCTACTTCTTCATTGATTACATTTTGGGTTGTGCTTTCTTTTGGCTCGCTGGAAGGTATTTCGACTACATTTGTTGAGTCTGTGCTTTCTTTTAGTTCGCTCAGAAGCGGAGAAGTTTTTTCAGCATCAGTATCGCTTTTCGATACGTTTTCTTGATTTATATTTTCTTCAGGTTGCTCTATAGCAAACAGGTTAGATAATAAAAATATAGCAACTAATAGTATGAAATATAAGGTATTCTTCATAAATATTATGATTAATTAAAATGATACTATAATCAAATGATTAATCTACAGTAAAAAATGCCTTAAGGTTTTATTTATAAAAAACATTTGTATTACCTTTTCTATACGAGTGTAATTTTGCAAAGACTGAATATCAAAGTTTTCCCCATTCATTTAGGTTTTACCTTAAATTGTCATTTGATACCAAAATCCATTACTGACCGAACAAATAAGAAACATTACAAACTCGTTTAATAGTAGTACTGGAAATATTGACAATAAAATTACACAAAACATCTTCAAGTAAACCTATGGTATCGTAGATACTATTGCGTAAAGTATTGTATTTGATATATTGCCACAACCTTTCAACAGGATTCAGTTCCGGTGAATAAGGAGGCAAGTATATGATGGTAATGTTTTCCTGAATTTTCAAACTTTTTGATCTATGCCAACTTGCACAATCCATTACAAGAAAGGCTTCTTTCGTGCCTAAATCTTTCGACATCTGCTCCAGAAATATATTCATACAATCAGTGTTTACATATGGAGCAAGTAGGCTAATTTTCTTACCACTTCTTGGATTTACCGCACTGTAGATATAGAAATTTTGTCTACCAATTTTCATTTTAACCTGTGTTCTGACCCCTTTTTTAAACCATCCGTGTCCGATTTTTGAATGAGTTCCAAATCGTGATTCATCAAAAAAATACCTCCTTTTCAGGGTGGGAATTGACTATTTTATTGAAGTATTTTTTAAACTCTTCTTGCTTGTTTTTATCTTGTTTATGGTGAATTGGCCTCGGTGTTATGTAAGAAAACTTCATCCTTTGTATCTCACGGTGCACTGTTGATTTGCTAATGTTTAGGCCAAATTCCTCTGAGATTTTTATTTGCACTTCCTTAATAGTAATATTTGGATTTCTTTCTACCCATATTTCAATTTGCTCACGTTGATTTTTGTTTAATTTGCTTTTTCTTCGCCGCTGAGACGGGGAAAATAATCTTTCTACTCTACCAAATTTTAGATGCTTTATCCATTCAGTCAAAGCAGTCCTTGAAATTTTACATATTCTTGCCACAGCGCTTATACTACTTTCTTTTCCTGCTATCACCGCTTGTAACTTTTTTGAAACATATGCGTTATTTCTGACCTTTTTTAACATTTCTTTCGCCAAATTTACAACTTTTTCGTCTAATAGTTTTGACCTTAATGCCATTTATACCTCTCTATTTTATCTACTTTAGTATCACTTCTTTCCCATTATTGTCTATCTGTTCTTTATATAGTGGGAATTGGTATGAGTAGTTGACACTGGCTTTTTTCTGGATTCCAGCGTCACGCGCTGGAATTACACCTTCATAATGTTATTCCATTTCTCTTGTCATCCCAGTACTTGATACTGGGATCCAGAGGACTGACCAGGTAATAAGAACTGGTCACGCGCTGGAATGATAAAGGAGGAAGTGCTGGTTTGAAATTAAATTTTCTGGACTTTAGTGTCACGCATTGACCCTATAGTTTTCTTTTCTCGTCTACCTGATTCTCTCACTCTGCTGAACGGATATAAATTACTTGACACATTTTGTAGTTTGATTATTATTAGTGAAAATGAGGGTATTTTAGAGCTCGAAATTCACCTTATTCAAGTCTGCAGACTTTTCAACTAATCTCTCAATAAAAAAATATAGCACAGTCTACTTCAGTGCATACTTAATTTCTGTCATGAGGTGTGTTATATTTTTCTAAATCGTTTTTTATAGGAGGGTCATTATGTCTAAAATTCCTTAAAATTAATTAATTTAAACATTTATTAAATAGTGCAGTACTGCCTTACGCGTTGCTAATCCAAACTTTACTTGTTGTAAAATGACACAATCTGCTACATCATTGCTAATCTCAATACCTCTGTTTATTGGTCCTGGGTGCATAACAATTGCATCGGGTTTTGCATGCGATAGTTTTTGTGCATCAAGTCCATACAAATGAAAATATTCTTTTTCTGAAGAATTATTATTCATGCGCTCTTTCTGCAACCTCAAGAGCATAATTACATCAGCATTCTTTATACCTTCAGTTAATGAATAATGAAGTGAATCTACTTCAGAAAAATGCTTACACATCAAAGCTGGTGGTGCAATTAAGCTTATTTTTGCTCCAAACATTTTTAGCAATCTTATATTTGATCTTGCAACTCTACTGTGCAAAATATCTCCACATATCACAATTTTGAGGTTTTTTATTTGCTTTTTATAATTGATAATTACAAGATAATCTGCAAGAGCTTGAGTTGGATGTTCACTGCTTCCATCGCCTGCGTTGATTAGCGAGCAGTTAACATACTTTGTCAGTGTATTAATGATACCACTACTTTTATGCCTGGTTATTATAGAGTCAGGGTTCATTGCATTTAGTGTTTTTATCATATCTTTTAGATCTTCCCCTTTGTTAATAGAAGAAGATTTTATTGGTAAAGTTATAACATTTGCTCCAAGGCTTTTTGCTGCTATTTCAAAAGATGCGAGCGTACGTGTTGAATCTTCAAAGAATAGGTTTATGACTATTTTATTTTTCAGAACATGACTATTTTCAACTTTTTCTTCAAGGTATTGGTTGGCTAATTTAGTTATATTTTCTACATCACCGATTGTGAGGTCTGAGATATTTAATAAATTCCTTCTCTTGTCCATAGCTCCTTTTTTGAGCTTATTCTACTTTCTTAATTTCAATTACACAACTGTAAAGTAAAGTAGAAGGAAGCTATAAAATTTTATTTCCACTTACATTCATCTGCTATCATAACAGCCTCAAAGAGGTGCTTTTCAAGCTCACTTATAGGTAGATCATTTTGTGGATAATTCCCCCAAGATTTTAATACATCAGAAGTTTCAATACCTTCAACAATGGGATATTCTTGATTTTTTTTAGCATATAATTCTTGAGCTTTTTTACTTACAAAAAATTCCAATAAAGCTATAGCATTTTCTCTATTTTTTGCGTTTTTTGTTACTGCTGCACCACTAAGATTCACCATTACACCATCATTAGGAAAGAAAGCTCCTAACTTTTCTGTGATATTCTTTTTATTTTCTGATGAAAGGATTCTTGCAAAGTAGTAGCTGTTTACTATTGCAACATTGCCTTCACCAGCGGCTACAGCATAAATTTGATCTGTATCACCACCGCTTGGTTTTCTTGCCATGTTGCTTACAATTCCACTCACCCATTCTTTTGTTTTTTCAAAACCATTTTTTGCAATCATAAAAGCGATCAATGATCGATTATATGGACTTGTGGAAGAGCGTACTAATATTTTCCCTTTCCATTTTTCATCCGCTAAATCTTCATAAGTACTTAATTCCTTAGGATCTACTGATTCTTTATTATAAACCAATATTCTAGCTCTTTTTGTTAGACCAAACCAATAATCTTCATTATCTCTAAATTTTGCAGGTATGGAATTTTTTAGAGTCTCTGAATCCACTCGAGATAAGAGCCCTCTTTTTTTCGCTAAAATCAAATTTACCGCATCTGCAGTTAAAAACAAATCAGCTTCACCACCATTTTCCATGCGTGAAAGCAATTGAGAATAATCGTCAATGATATAACGTACCTTGATACCGGTATTTTTTGTAAATTCATCAAATAAACTATGTACTAATTCTTCTTTACGTGATGAATAAACGTTTACTACTTGTGAATCATCAGTTCCGCTATTTTTATATAGAAAATTAACGACTATCAATATAAATGCCGCTAAAGGTATAAATACTAAAGCTTTTTTCATAAACAAACCCCTTTAGCTTAAGGTACTCAAATAGCGAGGCCTTAGCAAGTATAAAAATTCCAATCAATGGACATTGTAGGAGATTTATTTCATTCACTTATACTATAGATAGCATCCTTACAATTGTGAGATTGAACTACAACCTGCTCAAGCGTTAAACTGCTGCGTTTAGCGTCTTTGCTATGATTTTCTCCAAGAACGTTTGTTCTTTCTTGTTTTATTTCCTCAATGAATTTCTCGTTAATATTTTGGGGATCAATCGTTTCTTCAGAATATACAAGATTAGTGCAATTTGTTTTTCTATAGTAATGCACGCCAAGATACACAGCTAGTAATGCAAATATACCTAAGCCTATAAGTGGTAATAATCTTATATTATTGGTCAAAGGGTTTTGGTAAAATGTTTGTATATTATTAACACCACCTTCTGCATAAAGAAATGAAGGGAGCGCTATATTTGCAGCAACTACACCAGTTAATAATGCAGTAAATAGTGGCCTATTATTAATTACGGACTCTATTTTATTAGTTTTACTGATTACTTTTTCATCAATATTGACGAAGCCTTTTTTAGATTCCCAAGCATTAAGCACAAAATTTGAATGAGTGCCGTTGCTATACTTCAGCCTTACAGACTTTATAACTTTACCTTCTGGCTGGTGTCTAAAAACATTGTCTAAAACTTCATCTGCATTTTTTCCTTGAGTTTGATATTCTTTGGTATTTACAAACTGTTTTATTCCAAGCAGCATTGGGCTAATTGCAAACAATGAAGCAACTGCAATAATCGGTACGACGGTATAGAGTGGACTGTTTGTAAAGAACGTAATAAATTTTGCTTTATCTTGTAAATATACTAAAGCTGTAGATGTGCTAAGCACGATAGCGGCCGCACCAAAAATTACAACGCCTTTCTGCTGCATGGCGTACTGCGCTTTGGGCCAGAATCTGTTTTTTTGCAGTTTAAATTTGTTATCTGTATCAGATTTACTATCTGAGATAAAAGAATTTTCAGAGCCATCTGTCTTATATGATGGTGGAGAAGTTAAATATGTACTGCTACTCAATTTTCTGTTTAACTGTGATGATGAGTTATTGGGATTGGGGACATCAAAATTATCATCTGAACTATTTTCTATAGTTGTATAAATAGTACTTTCTGAATTAAGTTTATTCGATTTAATCCATTCTTTTACTTCATCTAAATAATCACCACCCGCTGCTTTGTCTGTTGTTTGTTCACCAGATACATTAATCCCCTTTAATGTGATATTTTTTAATTCTTTTTCACTGACATCAACTTCCGCTATTTTTTGATCTATATTTTCTAAGAGGCTATTCATATCTTTTTCTAGTAATTCCTGTATGTTTCTACAAAAGTCATCAGCAGGATTAGTGTTCCGAATATTACCATCAACTAACATTACTTTTTGCGGTAACATATCTTTGTCTTTTTTATATGCTTTTAAAAGATATAAAACACATAGGTGTTTTCCGATTTGTGGATCTTGAGGCTTATCAATTGTTTTTTGATCTCCAATTCGTGAAGTTTGACGCTTAGTTATTCCTTTAAATACTTTGATGATTTGTGTCTGCTCTTCTGTTAAATCTAAATGATTTTTTACTATATATTCTATTGCTTTGGGGTATGTAGGTGATACAACGGCAACTTCTACTCCGCTTGAAAGTGCAGATTCTAATACAGACTTTAACTTTTCTTTATTTTTAATTCCTGAGTTTTGTAAAAATTCTTTTATTTTTTCGTCAGTTAATGCATTTTCTTTGCCTGAACCATAATCACTATAATTTTTGGATGCAAATTGATTGCAAATGGGACTCTCGACAATTGTTTGATTAAAATCAAATATTAATAGTGCGCTATTGCTTGCGAGTATATTTGAGATAATTTTCTCTACTTTTTCAGGTGGTAATGGATTTTTGCCATTTTGTTTTGAAGTGCTTGTTCCGGGAGTTGGTATTGGTGAAGTTGCTGCACCATTTTCATTAACTGCTGTATGAGAAAGCGGTGTGACGTTCTTTTCATTCCCAGGCATATTTGCTCCAAAATTAATTACAATGTTACATTAATTACTCTGTATTTACTAAGATATGGTAAATACTAATTTAAAGATAAATATGAAGAATTTAGTATAAAAATTGCTTATCAAAAATCCTCTCGTCTAATGAGCAATCTTTATCAAAAAGCAGAGTGACTGTGTTTTCGTGATCTTTCTGCATTTTTATCTGCGATATATCAGGAAATTCCTTGTAATCTGATACTACAAGTGCTGGACGATTTTCCACGTCGTTGATATCAATTTGCACTATTGTATCATTTGAGATTAGCGCTCCATTCCAACGCCTTGGGTAGTAGCTATTAATGGAAGTCAGTGCAAATAAATTTGAATTAAGTGGTAAGATTGGCCCGCCGGCAGAGAAGTTATATGCAGTGCTGCCTGTGGGAGTAGACAATATTATGCCATCCCCTCTGAATTTTTCTACTTTTAGCTTATCATTAATGGTAATATTCATCTCTACTATTTGATTTGCATTTCTAAAGACATACACTTCATTTACTGCTATGTAATGGTGTTTTTTGCCACTTATGTCTGTGGCTTCCATTTTTAGTAAAGTTAGCTGAGTAGGGACTGCATGTTCTATATGATCAATTGGATCTTTAAAACATTTATTCATTAAAAACCCGACGTTGCCGGTATTTATTCCATACACATGTGTATCTTTATTTCCTATGACGTAGTCGTGCAGGGTGCGTAGCATAAAACCATCACCACCAACAACTATCAGCAAATCAACTTCAGGCTTACTTGCTTCTGCTATATTGATAAAATTAAGCTCCTGTAGTAGTTTAGATACTTCCTGAGACTTGGGTAGTGAAGAAGCAATATAGCCTACATTTTTATATTTATACATGTTAAATAAAGAGGGGAGGAACTAAAAAAGACTCCCGTATTTATCATTAAATTTAGCTATTTTACTATCCTTCTCCCCTGAACCGCTTGTCAAACTTCCAGTCCATGCAGGATGAGTAAGAGGATCTCTATCAAGCTTTATTCTTTGACCTTCTTTTCCATAAGTGGAATAAGTTTCAAACTCTTGACCATCTGTCATAACTATAGTAACTTTGTGATAATCGATTTCTGCCATTGTTCTTACAAATTTCTTACCAGCTAAGATTTTAGTGAATCTGGTTCATTTGGTCAATCATTATTGTGAAATATTGACAAAAAATAAATAAAGTAGTATTCTCAATGAAGAATGAAAAAATTTTTATGATTTTTGCTTTTCCTGGTCAGGGCTCCCAATTTGTAGGAATGGGAAAGAGCTTATATGATGAATTTTCAGTTGCAAGGAACGTATTTGATGAAGTAGATGACATATTGGGTAGAAAGCTGTCTCATTTGATTTTCAATGGTCCTATTGAGAAATTAACCATCACGGAAAACGCTCAGCCAGCTATAATGGCAGTGTCAATTGCAACGCTACGTGTTATGAAGCACGTATTTGGTGAATCTCTTTACAGCGTTCAGTATGTTTGTGGGCATTCAGTTGGCGAGTATACAGCGCTTTGTGCTGCAGGGGCATTGACGCTTGAGTCTGCAGTTAAATTACTAAAAGTTCGTAGCGAAGCAATGCATGAAGCCTCGCTGAAATGCAAAGGTGGAATGGTTGCTCTACTTGGAGCAGAAATAAGTGAAGTAGAAGGTATATTAAAATCAGCTCAAATTGATTGTGAAATTGCAAACCATAATGGTGGTGGGCAGGTAGTGGTGAGTGGTACTGCAGAAGCTCTTGAGGTGTTACCTGATTTGTTTAAAAATTCGAGTGTGAAGAAAATGATTAGATTACAAGTTAGTGGGCCTTTTCACTCATCTTTTATGAAACCCGCTGATGAAAAACTTCTGGAATTTTTAAAAAGCATCAACATAACTCGCCCTTCGATTCCTTTTGTATCAAACGTTACAGCTAAGAAAGAAAGTGATCCAGAGGTCATAAGAGCTTTGCTCGCTAAGCAAGTCGTAAGCAGAGTGAGGTGGAGAGAAATGATTTTACATATGACAAGCCGTGGCACTAATAAATTCGTTGAAATTGGGCCTAATAAAGTTCTATCCAATTTAGTTAAAAGAATTGACCAATCTATCAATACAAAAAGCATAGGTAGTATTGATGATATTGATGGCTTCTTTAATGAATCATTAATGTTGACAGCAAAAAATTTTAAAATAAAAGCTTATAACTAACATAAAGTAAAATTTGGGCTATTTTTTTGCTTTGATTATTGATGGCAGCGGAATGTCAAACATCGACACTAAAGAATATGATCTGGCGCTAGGTGATACTACAGTTAAACTTTTTATTAAAAGTAGCGATACAAGTGGAATCAATTTTATCAATGTGCATCAAAATGAAGTAACTTCAAAAGAAGCTGGTGAGAATATAATCGAGGAGTTTGGTGGAAGAATGCTGTACATTACTCATGGTGATGGTACTCCGCGCAATGTAGAATTTTACTTAAATAGTGAGCGGTATGAATTCGATCCCAATCGCATGTTTGATGATGTAGGTGCAGAAGCTAGCTTAAGAGAGTTTGGCAATTTTTCAGAAGATGCTTTGAGAATTACTAGAAACTTTGCAGAAAAAATTTTAGACTTTTTGCTTCCTGGTCAAGATCATGTTATTGCTCTGCACAATAATCACAACTCTCCCAGCTACTCATTCAAAAGCTATTTTTCTCCACCACTTTCTCATGATGTGCTAAAGATTTATCCAGAGGTATGTCCAGAAAATGGAACGGGTGAATTTTTTTACACGACAGATGAGGGCTGGTTTAATGCTTTAAAACAGAAGGAAATTTTTAATATAGTATTGCAAAATAACAAAGCAGTCGAAGACGATGGTTCTTTATCTGTGTATGCTAGCAAAAATCATATTCAATACTCTAATGTAGAAGCACAACATGGCCATTTGGAGCAGCAAATAGATATGCTATCTGCTATGCACAGTGTTTTATTTCCTAATGCAAATCAGCCCTTATTTATAGATTTATAGTAATATAAAGCGCACTACACAATTAATGAACTACCTGTCATTTCATTTGGCTTTTTGAGTCCAAGTAGCTGTAAAATAGTAGGTGCAATATCAGATAATTTTCCATCTCTCAGTTTTAAATTTTCACAAGATATAATAAATGGAACTTTATTTAGAGTGTGCGCTGTGTGAGGTGTGTTATTTTCTTCATCGAACATACATTCCACATTACCATGGTCTGCTGTAACAATGAGTGCAGTATTACCCACTTCTTTGACAACGCTGAGTACTTTTGCAAGGCAATCATCTACAGCGAGCACAGCTTGCTCGGCCGCTTTTATATTACCTGTGTGTCCCACCATATCAGGGTTAGCGTAGTTTACAACTATCAGCGCAAATTCTTGAGAATAAATTTTTTTTACAAGCTCTTCTGTGAGCTCAAAGGCTGACATTTCAGGCTGCAGGTCATAAGTTTTAACTTTTGGTGAAGGAATGAGTATTCTTTCTTCACCAGAAAAAGGTTCTTCTCTTCCACAATTGAAGAAGAAAGTCACATGAGCATATTTCTCAGTTTCAGCAATGCGCAGTTGCCGTAGTTTATTGTCTTCTATTATCTGTCCCAAAGTGTTGGCAAAAGATTCAGGAGGAAAGAGATAAGGGATTTTTAAGTCCGCTTTATATTGCATCATACTTAAAATTGAAGAGAATTTTGCCACTTCAGTATAGCCTGCTTTACCAAGACAAATACTTGCCAATTGTATCATTCGATCAGCACGAAAGTTAGCCAATAGCAATCCATCTTCTGGTTTTATACCTTGATAATCTCCTATTATTGCGGGCCTGATAAATTCATCGGTTATATTATTTTGATAATTTTCATCAATGAGCGATACTGCATCATCATAACGAGGCGCCTTTGCAAATGCGATGGCTTTATAAGCTTCAATTGTTCTTTCCCACCTATTATCACGGTCCATAGCATAATAACGCCCAGAGATAGTGGAGATTCTTATATCATTTTCCTTTATGCTTTCTGTAAATTCTTGAATGCATCTTTTCCCTGAATTTGGCAGTGTGTCTCTGCCATCTAAAAATGCGTGTATTACAACTTTAATTCCGCGCTGTGATATTTTGTTTGCTAAAGATGAAATGTGCTTTTGATGCGAATGAACACCGCCATCTGATATCAATCCCATTATATGGCATATGCCATTCTTACTTTTTAGATCATTAATAAAATTCTGTAGATTTGCATTATTTTCTATCGTTTCGATTTCTTGATTAATACGCTGAAGGCTTTGCATTACCACTCTACCACTGCCAATATTCATATGGCCAACTTCTGAATTGCCTATTTGGCCTTCTGGTAATCCAACATCAGTTCCACAGGCGGATAAACTGCATTTTGGATAATGAGAGCGAATATATTGCCAACAGGGTGGGTTTGCGTTGCTAATAGCATTGTATTTACTATTTTCTATTCCATTACCCCAGCCATCTAGTATACATAAAACGACTGATTTAAAGTTCATATAAAAGTTAACATCGAAACCCTCAATGGTACCAAAAACAAACTCTTCTCACAACTTTTGTGTTAAAATAAGAGATAGAAAAAGCTGCTTGGAGGCAATGGTATATGAAGTTTTTCATAAAATATTTTATTAAAGTGATTGACAGTTGCTGAAGTGTTTACTAAAACACTTGCATAGCTTTAATAGTGAGGTTAAATGAGCTCTAGCCAATATGTAAAGGATAATACTTTAGCAACATCAGGTTCTATAATTAATGTTTATAGATTAGTAAACTTTTTAAAAAGCAATACAAACATTACAAAGCTTATTTTACGATGTTCAAAAATTAATTATGAGGTTATAAAAGAATTAGCTCAGCTTTCTCATCTTACTTCACTTGATCTAAGTTGCAGTTATGTTGGTACAGAAGGTGCAAAGGTTTTAGCAAGCGGAAATCTTACAAATCTTACTTCACTTGATTTAGGAGGAAACGAAATTGGTGATGAAGGTACAGAGGCTTTAGCAAGCGGGAATTTTCCAAGCCTTGGTGAGCTTAAATTATACGATAATAAAATTGGCGATAGAGGTGCGAAAGCTTTAGCGAGTGGAAATCTTACAAATCTTACTTTACTTAGTTTAGGATTTAATGAAATCAGTGACAAAGGTGCGGAAGCTTTAGCGAGTGGAAATCTTACAAATCTTATTACACTTAAAGTATATGATAACAGCATTAATTACAGAGGTGCACAAACTTTGACGAGTGGAAATTTGGTACGTCTTACTTCGCTTATTTTTAATTATTGCAGTATTGATAGCACGTTGCCTAAAAATTTTCTACCTGAATTAAGAAGGCAATGTAATAAAAGAAAAATAGTAGAGGAGCCAGATAGCAAGCTAAGTGAGGTGCAGGCATCTTTGCATTTTGATAGTAAAGGCTTTAAACCTATATAACTTCTCACGTTTTGTCTGTTTAAGAGACAAAAAAGGTAGTGAATTTTGGGCTAAAAGTGAAATGTACAGATTGTATAAAATAGTGCTCCCCGGGCCGGATTCGAACCAGCGACCAATTGGTTAACAGCCAACTGCTCTACCACTGAGCTACCGAGGAATAAACTGTTTTCAATTTATCATATTGAACGTAGATTGTAAATGATTTTTATGTGGACTTTAAACCTAGATATCATTCCAGAGCATGGAGCTGTAATCCAGTTTTTATTACCTGATATGCTCATTTGACAGTTAAGTCTTTTCTACCCCTATTTGCATAATACCTTGACGATTCTGTTCACGTTTAAAAGATACCGAGGTAGTAGGGTGTATTAATTTTTGCAAGCTGTTATTTTGCTATGGATTGCTGTAATGGCATCATCTATTTTATTGTTATCACAACCTGTTTGGGCAAGTTCGGCATTTCCACCGCAATCCCTTCTGGTTACAGTAGATACTAGCTCTTTTGCATTGATCTTATTAGTTAAATCTTTACTTACTTTGACAATCAAAACTGTTTTATCCTTTTCTGTTACCATGAAGGCTATTACAGTTTTCGGTTTTTGTTGCTGTAGAGCAAATTCCCTTATTATACTTCCTGGAACGTTATTGAAAGTGTGGCTTGCGAAATTTATTCCATTTATTTCGGTACTTTTTACAGTTTCTACACTGATAAGCTTTTTATAAAGATTTTTTATTTTGACTTCAAATTCTTTGCGCTCCTGGCTTACAATACTGAGTCGACTTATTATTTCATTTACTGGTGCTTTTACGCATTCTGCAACTTTTTTTAAGCTAATTTCATTATTGCGTGCATAATTAATTGCTTCTTGACCGGTTAAAGCTTCGATTCTTCTTACTCCAGATGCAACGGAACATTCTGCTACTATCTTAAACAAACCAATTTCTCCAGTACGCTCCACGTGTGTACCGCCACATAATTCTTTTGAATCTCCAATTTTTACAACCCTAACCTTATCACCATATTTTTCACCAAATAAGGCCATGGCTCCTTCATCTATTGCCTGATCCATACCTTGAATTTTTGTAGATGTAGAAAGATTTTCTCTAATTAGAGAATTTACCATATCTTCTACCCAAAATAGCTGATCCTGAGTTACTGGCGTGTTATGACTGAAGTCAAATCTTAGCCTATTCGGTGCGACTAGAGAACCTTTTTGAGTAACATGATCACCCAAAATTTTTCTGAGTGCAAAGTGTAGAAGATGTGTAGCTGAATGATTTCTTCTTAAGTCTTGTCTTCTTTTCTTGTCAATACTAGCTGTAACTGTATCACCTTTACGAACTGAATCAGATTCAACTATACATCTGTGTAAATATAGGTCGTTAATCTTGTTGGTATTTTCAACTATTACCATACTTCCATCAGATTTGATAAAATTTCCAATATCTCCCACTTGTCCACCTGACTCTCCATAAAAAGGTGTTTTATCAAGTATAATAGTTATCTTTTCTCCTTCTTTTGCAGAATCAATTACTTCATTTTTAGGGGAAATTATTGCGAGTACTGTTGCATCCTTTACTTCATCACGTTCATAACCAACAAATTCCGTTTTGCCAAACTGATCGATTAAATTAAACCATACTTGTTCAACAGACTTTTCACCAGAGCCAGTCCAATTAGCACGTGCTCTTTCTTTTTGCTCTTTCATTGCATTATCAAAACCTTTTTGGTCAAAATTTATTTTCCTTTCTTTCAAAATATCAAGTGTGATATCCAAAGGAAATCCATAAGTGTCATATAGTTTGAATGCTGATTCTCCAGATAGAGTGTCACCTGATTTTAAATCTGCAGTGAATTTGTCCAAGAGATTAATGCCTTTCATTAAAGTGTCTTTAAAGTTTTCTTCCTCTGATTTTAACGTTGTTTCTATTAAGCTTTTAGCTCTGATTAGCTCTGGATAAGCATCTCCCATATAAGCCAAACTTGTGCCATCTATGAGTGCAGGAAAAACAAGGTTCAATAGAGAATCATTATATCCAAGTAGGTGGATATAACGTACTGCTCTCCTGATCAATCTGCGTAGTACATAATTTCTTCCTTCATTTCCAGGAAGCACTCCTTCTGCGATGAGAAATGCAGCTGCACGAAGGTGATCTGCGATAATCTTATGAGCTACTTTATTTTCCGTATTTCCACAGTACTCTTGCGATTTACTTACCAGAGCAGAAAATAGGTCAATATCATAGTTATCATGAATGTTCTGCATAACAGCTGCTATTCTTTCAAGGCCCATTCCGGTATCGATGCATTTTTTTGGTAATTTTTGTAAATTACCTTCTTCATCTTTATTAAATTCCATGAAGACCAGGTTCCAAATTTCAACAATTCTGTCGTCTTCATGCAAATCCTGATTTGCATGATCGTAAAAGATTTCAGAACATGGGCCACATGGACCAGTATTGCCCATGCTCCAAAAGTTATCATCTGTTGTAATTCTTATGATTTTATCATCTGAAAGGCCACTTATCTTACGCCAAATTTCATATGCTTCATCATCAGTGTGGTAAACAGTTATGGATAGTCTGTTTTTATCAAGAGACAATTCTTCAGTAATAAATTTCCACGCAAATTCTATAGCAGTTTCTTTAAAGTAATCACCAAAGCTAAAATTTCCGAGCATTTCAAAAAATGTGTGATGCCGAGATGTATAGCCAACATTTTCAAGATCATTGTGTTTACCACCTGCTCTGAGACACTTTTGACTTGAGACGGCACGTTTCATTTCAGTTTTTTGCGTGCCGGTAAAGATGTTTTTGAACTGTACCATACCAGCATTTGTAAACATGAGTGTTGGGTCATGCTCTGGAATCAAAGGAGAAGAAGGAACTTGCTCATGATTATTATTTACAAAAAATTTTATAAATCTTTCTCTAATTTCGTTTAGCTTCATCGTTTTTACTGAGGTTATCTATGGATAATAAGTTGTAACAGAAGTAAAATCAATTTATCAATCTAGATATTAATATATACATTACTTAGTATAATAAAAGTAACTTTTACATAAAAATTTTAATAAAAAGATATAGGTTTAAATATTTTATCCACTAACATAGAGAAGTATTTGTTAATTCAAATAATACTTTTATTAATTAATTTAAGAAGTGTGAAATGCCAAAAAAATTCCAAAACACTAAGAATAGCATGCGAAAGAGAGAAACAACAAATAAGCAGGAGATGGATGGTCCAACAATTAGAATTGCATCTGACTTGGAAAGTATAAAACAAAACAGAAGGGTAGAATTTTTAATTAAAGGAGAGAATTTAACAGTAAAAGACCTCTCTATATCTTCTAGAGCAGCTGAGATAGGCTTGGTTACAGGAATAGTAAATTCAATAGACATTCCTCAAGCAATTCGTGAATCGACAATAGATGGAATTATTTTAGGTCTTAAGAGTGGAGAAATAGAAAAAGGTAAAGAATATAATTATAGAGAATTTAAGAAAATATATCTAAAAAACCTTGTAGATGAATTGGGTAAGGATAGTTCAAAAAAGCTAAAAGAAAGAACTGATGAAAATAGCCAATTGAGAGAATCTACTACTGAAGAAATTGATTATCAGATGCAGGAAGATGTAACTATCGAATCAGCTTCTTTAACAAAACAAGAATTCGATTTTGCATCAAGCAAAGTAACTACTAAAGAGATTAATGACGTAATAAATGAAATAGAAGAATCAAATGCTAGTTATGGAATTGCTCCTGAAGATATAAGTAGTGTTTCCCGTTTTGATAGTAATTCACAAGAAGTGTTAGATCATTCTATATTTAATAGCACAGATGTGGAAGGGCCTAAATTACCCGAAATAAATGGAGGACAGTATATAGGAATAGCAGGGATTGCTGGTGGTATGTTGGGTGGAGTGCTAGCAGTAGCTTTTGCAGGATTAGGATACTTTGTATGGCATAGAAAAAATAGGGAAGGTAGCTACGATGTTGAAAAAGCGATGAAAAACCTTCCTGAACAAGCTCAACTTGAGCATTCCGGATCTACATCAGAAATAGAATCTTTGCTCAGCAATGCTACATCCGTAGCACATCTATCTCCTCAAATTAGCATCGAATAAAATTCCAGAGTTTGATGGCACAACAGTGCCATCAACTTAGCTCTCTAGCATTTGTAATGCTCTGGAACCAAAGGAGAAGAAATTTTCCTGTCTTACAAAAAATTTTATAACTCTTTCTCTAATTTTATATCGTTTTTACTAAGGTATAATAAGTTGCAATGAGAGTAAGATCAATCCGAATATTAATACATATACTATTTAGTATAATAAAAATCTTAGTAAAAAAATGTGGACTTAAATAATTTATCTTTTATACACAAGGAAATATTGATCTATTTGGAGGTCATATATGCCAGGAAGATTGTTACACGTTAAAGATACTGTACGAGAAAAAGGATTAATCAATAAGGAAAAAAGGAATAGATGGATTAGTATTGAATCTGAATTGCAAAATGTAGAACAAAATAGAACAATATATTTTCTATTGGGAGGAGGTGATTTAAAACTTAAGTATGTATGTATGCTTGATGATACATCTTATCGTATTCTTGTTGCTGAAGGAGAAATAGTGCGTGCAGAAAATCCAAAAGTGATGATTGATAATATCGTTTCTGATCTTAAGAGTGGAAAAATACGAAGTTATAAAGAATATAATGCCAAAGAGTTTTATGAAAAGTATCTCAAAGAGTTTTTGAGTAATGAGAATTTGCAAAAGATGGAAGCTGGTGATATTGAAAGTACAACAACAGAACTACCAAACTTAAAACAAGTAATGGAAAAAATGAAAAAATTAAACGCTAGTAATGGAATTACAATTCAAAATATAGGAAATGTTAAAAATACGACAAATATTTTGGGTAATCCTATGATTTATGATATGAACTTGAGAAGATTTAAATTATTGGAAACATCTCGATCAAATAAGGAAAATATGGGAGTGTTAACAGTAGGTATGTTAGCAGTGGTAGTAGTCTTGTTAGCAGCTATCGCAGCAGCTGTACCATTTAAATGTTGGTTTTATAATAGAAAAAATAAAATCCATAGTAGTTCTAAGGAAGAAACTCCATCTAGTAAGTTATTAAGTACAATAACCTTAGAAAGTAGAGGTAATAGTATTATTTAGCCAAAATATTGCAAAAATAGAATTTTTTTATTATTTTTTACAGTTTCCTCATTTAATAATTTTGATGTTCTAATTATTATACTTAATGTATCATTACCTGTTGTGTAAACAGGATGAGAATTTTCAATAATCTGCATCCTTTAGTAAGAAAAAATCAATACATTCACGATAAGTTTACCTCATATCTGTGTTTTATATGTGGAATTTCGAATGGAAAATTATGCAGGCAAAGAAAGAAGAATAGTGAATATAGTTACTCAACATTGGAGTGATATAAAAGGATCAGATAGAGAATGGCCAGAAAGACATGAAATAGACACTGCAGAAATCATGGAGTCATGGCAGCATTGTTTTATCATTGAAGTTAAAGAACGAGGTTATATATGTGAAAATGCAGGAGAAAAGGCTATTGAATTTTATGGTTTTGAACAAAAGATGTACATCGATAATAAGTATGCAATTGATGCACCATTTTTGCGGCTATATAAAATAGATGCAGTTATTGATAAACTTGAGACTGTAATAGAGAGTAAATGCTCAATTAACGAAGAGGAAGAAAGTGAAAGTGTTAAAATGAGGCAAGTATTGTTGCCAATTGGAGATAAAGAAGGTATAACACATATACTGGGTGTGATTACATTTAAGCTCCTCTAAAACACAATTTTAATTTGATTCTTTAACAAAATTATCTATACTCATAATTAATTACTACTAAAGAACTAAATAGCGGAACTTGTTTGGGATATGACAAAAATGAAATTAAAAACTAAATCTTCTGTCAAAAAGCGCTTTCACCTTACAGCTAAGGGCAAAGTCATCTCTACTCAGTCAGGTAAAAGACATGGTATGGTAAAGAGAAGTAAATCTAATATTCGTAATCAGCGTGGTACAACGATTCTTAATAAATCTGACTCGCGCATAGTTAAGCTTTATATGCCTTATGGTATTTAACAAAATGGAGGTAAAATAAAAATGGCTCGAGTAAAACGTGGAGTCACTACTCATGCTCGTCATAAAAAAATATTGAAGCTAGCAAAGGGTTATAGAGGACGGGCAAAAAATTGTTATAGAATTGCATTACAAAGAGTTGAAAAAGCACTCCAATATGCTTACAGAGACAGAAGAACCTGTAAACGTGATTTTCGTGGTTTGTGGATAATACGTATTAATGCAGCGGCAAGAGAACATGGACTTACTTACGGTAGATTTATGCATGGTCTTAAACTTGCTGAAATTGATTTAAATAGGAAAATTCTTGCTGAGATGGCTGTTAACTATAAGGATGATTTTGCTAAATTAGTAGAAACTGTAAATAGTAAGTTAGCAGAAAATTCTTAAAGCAAAAACACCTAATGAGAATTATTTTCATGGGTTCACCGGAGTTTGCAGTTAGTACGTTAAGCTTACTATTGAAATCAAATAACGAAATAGTAGCATTATATACCAAGGCTCCAAAACCTTCAGGGCGTGGGCGAAAGTTAACAAAATCCCCAGTACACGTCGTTGCTGAAGAAAGTGACATAGAGGTATGTATTCCTACCTCTCTAAGATCTTCAATAGAGCAAGAAAAGTTTAGAAATTTTAAGTCAGATGTTGCAGTTGTTGCTGCGTATGGATTGATACTTCCAAAAGAAATTTTAAATATTCCCAAATATGGTTGTATTAATATTCATCCATCATTGCTGCCTAGGTGGCGCGGTGCAGCTCCAATACAGCACACAATTTTAGCCGGAGATCAAGAAACCGGAGTTAGCATTATGCAGCTAGATGAAGGATTAGATTCTGGCCCTATTTTAAAACAGAAAAAGTTTCTTATTGAAAAAAGCGATAATTATAAGACGTTGTATGATAAATTGTCTGAATTAGGTAGTGATTTACTGCTGAAAGTACTAAACGAAATTGAAAAGCAAGTTCCCTTAAAACAGAGCGATAACGATGCGTGCTATGCTGACAAAGTAAAAGACTATAAAATTTACGCAAGTGACGCCTGTGAAATTGCTTATAGAAAGGTTAAAGCATTTTATCCAAAAGCATTCATTAAGGTAGAGAATAAACGTATCAAGATACTTGATGCTGAATTTGAAGCCTTCACTTCAGGACAAGGTGAGATCATTAATGATAATATGCATATAAGTTTAAAAGGTGGTACTTTAATTCCTAAAGTTGTACAAATGGAAGGAAGAAATCCTTGCGATATTAAAGATTTTGTTCGTGGCTTAAAATCAAGTTTAACAAAAAAATTTATAGAATAGACTACTTTGAAGGGAGGGTGAGGAGAGCTAAAGCAACTTCTACAATTTGGTATTCCGCTGCTTGTTAGCGGAATCTACAACAAGATACCGCGTTTTGGTGTACGAACATTGCAATTTGCAGGTAATTTGAGTAGTAGATGGTGTCATTCCAGTGCTTGATAATGGAATCCAGTTTCTATTGTACAGCCACCTGGTGTGCTCATTGAAAGTGAAGTTTTCTGGATCCCAGTGTCTGGGCACTGGGATGACATCTTTCTTGGTCTCTTGTATCACAATGTTCGTACAGTTGTGGATAACGTGGCGGTATGACGTAGTAGCTATATATAGACAAATTTTCTTTTCTTAGATATAATCTTAAGAAACCTTCCATATGAAAATTAAAAGAGCTTTAATATCAGTATACGATAAGACAAATATAATTGAACTTGCATCGTTTTTGATGCAGCAACAAATAGAAATTCTCTCAACAGGGAATACTTATAAAGTGCTATCAGGTGCGGGAATAAAAACGCAAGAAGTTTCAGATTACACACAATTTCCAGAAATACTAGATGGCAGAGTGAAAACTTTACATCCTAAAATTCATGGAGGAATACTCTGTGATCGAAAAAGGCACGAAGAGGAAATGCAGAATCTAGAAATTAAGCCGATAGATCTGCTTATAACTAACTTATATCCATTTTGGAAAACGGTTAATAGCAACTCAAGTGAGAAGCAAATCATAGAACAAATAGATATAGGTGGAGTAGCATTAATTAGAGCTACAGCAAAAAACTTTCATTTCACTTCAGTGATTTCTAGAATTCAAGATTACGAAACACTGAAAGCTGAGATGATCAAAAATAACAATCAGACAACATTAGAATATAGAAAACATCTAGCAACTAAAGCATTTGCTCTGACTGCACAGTATGATTCTAATATTTACAATTGGTTTTTATCACAGGGTAAAAGCAATGAGTTACCAGAGTTTTTTACTCTATATGGATGTAAAGCACAAGGACTCAGGTATGGTGAAAATCCTCATCAAAAAGCTGCATTTTATAGCAATCAATTTAGCAAATATCCACTGGAGAAAATACATGGAAAAGAATTGAGCTATAATAATATAGTCGACATAGAGTCTGCACTTAACATAATTTCTGAGTTTCAAGAACCTGCAGCAGTGATAATAAAGCACAATAATCCATGTGGCGTTGCTGTTAGTGATAGTGCTTTAAAAGCATATGAAAAAGCTCTATCATGTGATGAAATAAGCAGTTTTGGTGGAATAGTTGCTTTCAATCGGGAGATAGATTTAAAGCTAGCAGAGAAATTAAACGAGATATTTTTGGAAGTGGTGATAGCACCATCGGTAAACAATGAGGTACTAAAAATTTTACAAAAAAAGAAAAATTTAAGAGTGATTATTCATCAATCTCTTCAGCAAAATGCAAAATATCAAATCAAAAATGTTGTTGGCGGGTTCTTAGTGCAAGAAAATAATAACCATACAGTAAAAGTAGAAGAAATAAACCGAGTGACAGAATGCACTACAACAAAAAAAGAGAAGGAAGATCTTATTTTTGCTTGGAAAATATGTAAACATGTAAAATCCAATGCAATAGTGATAGCAAAAGACGGTTGTGCTATTGGCATCGGTGCAGGACAAACAAGCAGAATAGATAGTGTGAATATTGCAGTAAAAAAAGCAGGTGAAAAATGTAAAGGCGCAGTGCTTGCTTCAGATGCATTTTTTCCATTTCCAGATAGTATAGTAGAAAGTGCAAAGCATGGAATTACAGCTATAATTCAGCCAGGTGGCTCATTGAAAGATCAAGACGTGATAGCAGCTGCAAATGAGAATAAAATTGCCATGTTTTTCACTGATGTTCGTAACTTTCTCCATTAAGCTTTGTATCCTGTCAAAATTATACCTACACAGGGCTTTGTTGCATAGCAGCTTATAGGTATGAAAATTGTAGTAAATTTATGTAGTTACTTTAAACTCAACTATACCTATCTGTAATTGTAAGCTGTACTCTTGAGCTCCTGATGCGATATAGCAAATCCTAAAATGCCTTGCTGTTTTTCTTTATAGACATTCAGCTTACCTTGTACATTAGTCTATCTGGATGACATTTTACTTTTTCTAGAATATAATAATTCCCTAGAAATTACCCTACTCAATTCTATTGTACCTTGTTTAACATTGAAACATGAGTCTGGAATCTAGAAATTTTTTAAGAACAAAAGTTATTCTAAATTTTTGTTGGTAAGAAAGACTGGATTTCAGTGTCAGCTACTCGGATGACACCATCATAGAGATCAGCTACTTGGATGATAAAAGTAAGAAATATCGAAGTGTTATACTAGACTTTATACCTCTTGCATTCAAACTCACATAAATCATGAATTGTGCACGCTTCACACAAAGGTTTTTGTGCCTTGCAAATGTATCTACCGTGTAAAACTAGCCAATGATGAGCATAAAGCAGGTATTTTTTTGGAACCACATTCAAAAGAGATTGCTCTGTTTTAAATATATCTTTTTCTTTCACAAGCCCAACTCTATTGCTTACTCTAAAAACATGAGTATCAATTGCCAATGTTGGAATACCAAGCCCCGAATTTAAGAACACATTAGCGCTCTTTCTCCCAACCCCTGGTAAAGATACCAAATCATCGAAATTAGTAGGCACTTTGCTATTGTACCTCTCAATCAATATTTTGCTGAGCCCGATTATATTTTTTGCTTTGGAATTATATAAACCAATACTGCTTATGTATTTTCTCAGCTCACTTTGCCCAAGATTTAGCATTTTTTCTGGCGTATCAACAATACTAAATAGCTCCCTCGTAATTTTATTAACACTGATATCGGTTGTCCGCGCTGATAGAACTATTGCAACTAATAACGTAAAATGATTGGTATAATTTAGCTCTATTTTCGGTATGGGATTTGATTGCTTGAATTTTTCAAATATCAATTCTACTTTTTTTGAGTTCACGTATAGAGCTAAAACTACACTGGTTACTATGCAAATTTAATTGCTTGAGGATTAGATAGTCCTTCAGTATTAACATCAGACATATCAGTTTTTACCTCATCAAAATTCCTTTCAGCAAACTCGCTTGCCACTTCTGCAAAACATTTTCTAACAAGAGGCATGATAATTGGCATCAATAATTTCCGCAAATCATACCATTTTAATAGGTCAGTTTCCTTTTGTACTCTATCTCTTGGATCCTCTTCTAGTAAATCTTTTGTGTGCTTGTCAGCATATATTTCACAGCCTTTTGAGAAAATAGGAGCTAATGCTTCAATTAATACTGCCAATAACAATAGTGGACCAAGTATAGCTCCACCAACAGTTAATCCATTAGCAATGAAATTTGTTGTAACTAAATAAACAGAAAAAGCAGCTAAAGGATAGTTGATAAGAAGTTTACTGCTTAGCGCAATATAGTTCATTTTACTCATGAATTCATCAGTAGAAATTTCTGAGTTTTTATACTTCTCCATATAATAATTCACTAATGAATTACAGAGTTTATTAATAATGATATTAAATGCTATGATCCACCATGAAAAATAGCAACCTATAGTAATTGTAGTTAATAGAGTTAAAGGCAGAAAACTTATTTTTGGGACTAACATTAGAGCATTTTTGCGCTCTATAAATTTCAATGCTAATGTCTTTTTATCTTCTTCAATTAGGCTTCTCTTTTCTTTTAGAGGAGTAATATAATTAAGTAATTGTATGCTTGGCTTTGCTATATATTGATATAACTCTTGCATTAACTTTGCAATTTGTACACTCTTCTGAAAATTATCTAAATTTGGATTTAATAAAACCCTCTCTATTTGAGCCTGAAGTTCATTATAGCTTTTGAAGTCTTCTCCAAACGAACGATCATTTCTTTTTAGTATAGCAATCAACCCATCAAAATCTTTACCTACAGCTTCTTTCTCACTGATTTTTAGCTCGTTAAACAACTTTCTCCTATAGTGAAACTCTCTTGCTGTTAAACGCCCATCACTTCCAGCGCCAATACTGACTTTAACACAAGGATTTCCTAATTCCAAAGGTTCAATATATTTTTTTAGCTCTTGATAGGCTTTATAAATTTGATCAAATCTATTTTTATCTCCACCCTTGTCAGGATGATTTACAAGAATTAACTTCCTATGCTGTTTCTTCAAAATTGAGCTAAGCTCTTCATAATTCTTGTCTACAACTTGTTTAGCTTCTATTTCCAACACATTAAACAAATCAGCATTATCACGAAACTCCTGACTAGTTAACTTAAAATGTTGACTCATTACTACGCCTCACATGAACATACTGTTAGTATAATACATTTTATGCTTTACACAAGCATAAACATGTTTAACTCTCATTAAGAGAAAAAACCCTCTTTCCCATCGTATAAATACAATTTGTCCATTCTCACTACATCAAAGTTATTTTCTTCGAGTTTTGTTAGTAAGTTATTCACGTCACTGTTTGTGATAGCTTTCTTTTCATTATCTGCAATAAACCTGCAGGTTATTTGATCGCTTGAAGATTCTGACTTTCCTGGCCAGATTGCAAGACCTTTTGAGTATATCGCTATAATCTTAGGATCACTTGATTTAAATAATTCTACTATTTGGTTAAAATTGCCAGATTTGTTCCAAGCAAGCGTTATGTCGCTACCAACTAGCTTTTTAGTTTTATAGTCCTGTTCATAGCTATCTTGTATTTTACTTGTTTTATTACTTGCACTATTGTCAATTATAAGTTCAGATAGTATTCCTGGTTTCTTTCCTAGATTATTTATAATAGCTTCTGCAAATTCTTTTGTACCCACTTTCTGTTTACTTTTTTTCTCCTTATATAAATCAGCAGTGTGTACTCCATCTTCCAAAGTCTTGAGCCACGCATCATAAATTAGTTTTGCAGTAGTAGCTTGATCTATGTAAATTAGCATATGCACTGCAGCATTTAAAAGACCAGAAGGATTAGCTATATTTTTTCCTTCAATATCAGGAGCAGAACCATGCACTGCTTCGAACATCGCATATTCATTACCTATGTTGCTACTTCCAGCAAGTCCTACAGATCCAGAGGTTTGTGCGACTATATCTGATAATATGTCACCATATAAATTCTCAGTTACTATAACATCAAAATTCTCGGGCTCTGTGGCAACTTTTGCCATTCCAATATCAACTATATAATGATCTGCCTTTATATCTGGGTATTCTTTTGCAACACGATCAAATGCTGCATGAAAAGTGCCGTCAGTCATTTTCATTATGTTATCTTTAGTCAGGCAAGTTACTTTCTTTCTATTGTGTTTTTGCGCATATTCAAAAGCGTATCTGCATATTTTCTCTGAACCGGATCTAGTAATAATTTTAGTGCATTGGTACGAGTCACCAGTGAGCCTATGCTCTATTCCCGTATAAACGTCTTCTTCATTTTCACGTATTACAACAACATCAAATTTATCGAATTTATTTTCTATAACAGGGTGATACGAAATGCATGGTCTGATGTTTGCATACAGCCCTAAATTCTTCCGCAGTGCAACGTTCAAGCTTTTGTGCCCTTTGCCTTGCGGAGTTGTTGTTGGAGATTTAAGTAACACTTTTGTCCTTTCAATAGACTCCCAACCACTCGGAGAAATTCCATGAGACCATTCCTTACTATAAACACGCTCTCCTATTTCAATAATATCTATTGAGATCTCTGCTTTCGCTTCACGCAATATCGACAGCACCGCTTCCATAATTCCTGGTCCGATACCATCACCATACGCAACTGTGACTGATGTTGACATAACTTCCTTAACTGTAAATGATTTAATGTTAATTCAAATAATATAGTGGCACAAGCAGCTAATATTACCCGAATTAGTATATTTACGATTATTTAATAACGCATCTTTATATTAGATAGTGATACTAGAAATATAAATGAGGCTATGAATATTGAAATAAATCATGTGGGCTTCATGAAGCGTACTGTAGCATCCACCCTTGATGCGGTCATATATTCACTCGCTTCTTTTTTATTTAAAGACTTTATACTTATACTATATATAGTAGTAGAAATACTAATGATAACAAGATTTGGTGGTACTCCAGGAAAATTATTGCTAAAAATATATATAAAAGATGCAAATACATTTACAGATGTTACCCTAAAACAGGTAACAATAAGATGCTTTTTTAGAAACTATTCTTGGATTATTTTTCTTCCAATTTGGCTGCTGTCTTATTATTACCTTGAACATCCTCAATTTGACTATATTGCCTTATGTTGTCTCTTGTGTCCTGTTGTAATATTAATTTTACTTTTTGTATTAGCAATATTTGATAAACGCAAACAAACGTTTTATGATAAGATTGCAAAAACAGTAGTAATAGAATATAAACCTAGTTGATGTTTTTCTTTAGTTGTCTGTATTATTGCTTACAAAGTGACTTTTTTGTTTCTGCATGAGCTAAATTAACTACCAATATCATACCTGAAGAATCCACCTGACCATTCTAGAAAATTTAATGCTGAGTACACTTTACTTTTAGCTTCTTCCATAGTGTTTCCTTCTCCTACTATATTTAGCACCCTTCCGCCATCTGAAATCCAATTGCCACTTTCATCTCGCTTAGTGCCAGCATGAAATACTAGCACTCCAGGAATGTTCTCAATTTTATCTAATCCTTTAATTACCTCTCCTTTTTGATAATCACCAGGATAGCCTTTACTTGCAACGACTACACAAACTGTAATTTTGTGATTAAACTCCACCATTTTTGTATTTAACTTGCCTTCTGCAACTGACAACATCAACTTTAGCAAATCACAATTTGGATCAAGTCTAGGTAACATAGATTGTATTTCCGGATCCCCAAACCTAACATTATACTCAAGAAGCTTTGGACTATCTTTGCAAATCATTAAACCAGCAAAGAGTACTCCTTTATAGGATGTTCCCATGTTAGTCAGTGCTTGAATTGTAGGATATATTATTTTTTGGATAATTTTTTGCTCCATCTCCTTACTTATAATCGAAGGTGATGAGTATGACCCCATGCCTCCAGTATTTTGTCCCTCGTTATTTTCACCAACTCTCTTGTAATCTTTTGCACACCCAAGGGTTATTACCTTCAACCCATCAATAAGAGCAAAAAAACTTACTTCCTCTCCAATTAAAAACTCTTCTATGATTATTTCTTCACCTGACTCACCAAGATTTTTCTCCACTAGCATTGAATCTATTGCTGAAAAAGCCTCATTTTCTGTGTGGCATATTATGACACCTTTCCCTGCTGCAATTCCATTTGCTTTAATTACAAGCGGCAATTTTATTTTATTACTACGGACAAAATTTTTAGCTAACCTCTCATCAATAAAACGCTCATACTTGGCGGTTGGTATACCATATTGTTTACATAGTTCCTTCGTAAAAGACTTTGATGCCTCAAGTTTTGCAGCTGCTTGACTTGGAGCAAAAACGTTTATCCCCTCCGCAGTTAAATCATCAGCAAGCCCATTAATTATCGGCTGCTCTGGACCAATAATTACTAGCTCTATATTTTCTTTCTTGCAAAATTGTGTAACATCAACTGAATCTTGAATATTTATATTCACAAGAACTCCAAAATTCTCCATGGCCGGGCGACCAGGAGTAACATATAACTTAGTCAAGGTAGGAGACTTCTTTAGAGCCCAAAGTAAAGCATGCTCACGCCCACCAGAACCTATAACCAAAACCTTCATCTTTATTTCCTCGCTTTTCTATATATGTCAAAATTATTGTTTGCTTATAACAGTATCATTACTCATATATCTTTGCAACACGTTTGGTATTGTAACTGACCCATCGGAATTTTGATAATTCTCCATTATGGCAACAATTGTTCTTCCTATGGCTAAAGCTGAGCCGTTTAAAGTGTGAACGTATTTTTTTGTTTTTCTGTCAGTTTCTAAGAAGTATTTAGTGTTCATTCTTCTTGCCTGGAACGTACCGCAATTTGAGCAGCTTGATATTTCTCTATATTTATTTTGCTCAGGTAACCATACCTCTATGTCATAAGTCTTTTGTGCAGCAAAACCCATATCGCCACTGCAAAGTAGCATTACTCTGTACGGTAATTCTAGTTTTTTTAATATCTCTTCAGCAACACTAGTCATACGTTCAAGCTCGTCTTTTGACTGGTCTTCAGTTGTGATGCTTACTAATTCCACTTTACCAAATTGGTGTTGCCTTATCATACCTCTTGTATCTCGTCCTGCGCTGCCAGCTTCTTTACGAAAACATTCTGAATATGCAGTAAAACGAATAGGCAGTTCTTTTTCTTCTATTATTTTGTCAGCAACTAAATTTGTTAAAAATACTTCACTTGTAGGAATTAATCTTAACTCATCGGTAGTTAAATATGAATCATCGGAAAATTTTGGTAGCTGACCAACGTTATACATCGCCTCGTTTTTCACCAGAGCTGGGTGATACACCTCAGTATAGGCAAATTCATTAACATGTGTTTCCAGCATAAAATTTATTAATGCTCGTCCAAGCTTAGCTAACTGTCCTTTTAATATTGTAAACCTTGATCCAGAAATTTTTGCTGCTTGCTCAAAATCCATCAAGCCTAACCTTTCTCCGAGTTCATAATGAAATTTTGGCATAAAACTAAATTGCCTTTTTTCTCCATATTTTCTGATTTCTACGTTGGAGCTCTCATCTTCACCTATTGGCACGTTTTGTGCAGGGATATTTGGTAAGTTAGATAAGATATTCATTAAGTTATCTTTCTCCGTTTGCTCTTTTAAGCTGATTGCTTTTATCTCATTTGTTATGTTTCTTGACACTTCTACCTCATTTTCAGAGGAGCTCTTGCTCATTTTAAGCTTCTTTATTTCCTCTGTGATTTCATTGCGCTGCCTATTTAAATCTTGCAATGTAGTAGTCAGTAATCTTCTTTCATCATCAACATCTAATATTTCTTTTGCAGTAAATTCTCTTATCCCCCTGATTTTCATTGCCCTTTCAAATCCTTCAGGGTTTTTGCGTATATCTTCTATATCATGCATATGTTGTGCTATTACTAACATCATTACTCTACTTCAAAAGCTTTGAATGCTCAATATTTTTACATATAAATGCTAATATTGATTTTACCTTCATAATTTGCTAGAATTAGTTAACGTAGTATTCATAAAATATAACATGTTGAGCGTCAAAAAAAAGCACAATACATTTAAAGAGAGTACTCACTTCACTAAACTTAAGGCTAGTGGAAGATTTGCTGTCTACGCTTTTTGTATATATTTGGCAACTACATTTACCATTGGCTGTTTGGGATTGATAATGGGATCTTTCCTCTTAACCTTACCGTTTGCTATGCTCATCTCCAACCCTATAGTTTGGATTTTAATGGGAATAGTGCTTACAGCAACATACAAGATGGTTATTGAACCTTTATTTTACTTGGTAAAAGATTATGTTGATGGAAAAGGAGTTTCAGAGGGAAAAGAAAGCGATGCTAAAACTGATGAGCTATTAAAATCACCAAAGCAAGAGCAAGCTGTAAATAATCAAGGAAATCCAAAAACCCCAGATGGGGATAGTGGTATTGTACCAGGAAGTGAACCTGCCTCAAGTAACAATAGTCGTAGAAATTCTAATGCTTCAGGAGATAGTGGTTTGGGTGGCAAAGAGTTTCATGAAGATTTACAAACTCTTATGCATCAGACAAATAGAGAAAATTACTATTACTGGCTACAAGAACATGACATTTCTCATATTGCAAGAGCTGTATATAACTATTCAGAAAATTCAAGTGGCAATGTACTTTTTTGTATTCCTGGTGATGTGAGTACTTTAAACTCAAAACTGAAAGAGTATAAAATAGAACAAGGGAACACAAAAAAAATCTTTGCCTCGATTATTAATTTAGGAGGAAATCACTGGGTAACACTGATAGTCACATGTAATGGTAACAGACAATTTAGAGCTTATTATTGTGACTCATTTGGTAATAAATTACCAAATGAGGTTGAAGGAAAGGTAAAAGACGATATAAGTCTTGCTAATGAGATTGCTGAGAAGTGTCTATTACCCTTAAGTAATGAGGTGGGAAGTTTAATACGGGAAAGAGAAAATAATCCAGATAATGCTAGCCTTAAAGAGAAAAAAGATGATGTTGAAAAAACATTAGGTCATGCAAGAGAAGATAGAAATAAGTTAGTTAGTAAGCCAATTGATACTAGTTATATAGTGGGCATATTACAGGAAACCTTAGAGATAGGGAATGATAGCATAAAGAGTTCTGCGGTTGATCAGCAAAAAGATGGCTGTAATTGTGGAGTATTTGCTTTAGAAAATGCTCATAGGATTACGGAAATGCTCAACGAAGATAAATCATTTGATGAAATTGACAGAGAGTTATCAAAGCACAAGCCTAGGCCAGGACAATTGCACGAGAAGAGAAGAGAGTTCGCAAAAGCACTTATGGAGGATGAAGAGTGGAAAGAATCCATTGCTGAAGGTGGAATTTTACATGATACTATACAGCAGCTCATTCCTGAAGATAGTAAGAAAGAGGAGGCAGAATCTACCACAAGTTCGATTATTCAAAATGTTGTTACAACATGTGCAAAATATTTGGGCCTCAGTAATTAATCAATAAGATCTATGTCCCTTCAAATAGGAAATTTGGCTATTGATTCTCCGGTTATTTTAGCACCAATGTCTGGAGTGACTGATTATCCATTTAGGAGTATTGTAAAAAAACTTGGTGCAGGTTTGTTAGTCTCAGAAATGATTGCAAGCAGGGCTATGATCATGCAAACTCTACAGAGTATGCAAAAAGCAAAAGTTGATGAACTAACCGCTGTACAACTTGCTGGTTGTGAGCCTGATATTATGGCGGAAGCTGCAAAGCTAAATGAGGACATGGGTGCGAAAATCATAGATATAAATTTTGGTTGTCCAGTTAAAAAAGTTGTAAACGGTTACGCAGGGTCAGCACTTATGCGTGATGAAAAAAAGGCTGCTGAGATAATAGAAGCTGTAGTCAAGGCAGTGAGTGTGCCAGTTACAGTAAAAATGCGTACTGGATGGAATGACGAAAATCGTAATGCTCCGCGCTTGGCAAAAATTGCAGAAGATTTGGGAGCAAAGATGATTACTGTACATGGAAGGACAAGGGCACAGCTTTATAATGGTCAAGCAGATTGGAAATTCGTTAGAAATGTTAAAGAGCAGGTAAAAATTCCAGTTATAGTAAATGGAGATATTAAGAGTTTGAATGATGTTCAAAGTGCACTTAAAGAATCTGGGGCAGATGGAGTAATGATAGGTCGTGGTGCTTACGGCAAACCTTGGCTGATTAATCAAGCAATAAACTTTTTGAGTGGAAATAAAGTTTCTGAGCCAACAGCCTTAGAGAGATTAAGCATAATACTCAAGCATTATGACAGTATTCTTGAGTACTATGGAAGCGATACAGGAATAAAGATGGCCCGCAAACATATAGGATGGTACAGTAGCGGGCTTCAAAACTCATCTGAATTTCGTGTAAGAGTAAATAACATAATAGACAGCACAGAGGTGAAAGAAAATATAATCGATTTTTTTAGTTAAAAACAGATTAAACATACTACCTCATTAGCTATATTCAATTTGACTGATCATAGTGCGATGCCACCACACTCTCTTCTTCATCAGAATGTAATTGATAACTATTATCACTCAGCAATTTTTCGTCATAAGTCTCAATATCAAAATATTTTTCATATTTATCTATATTTTCACAAAGCGAAAGTGCTTTCACCTTATTCATAACCAGACCCGTACCAGCAGGAATTAATCTTCCTACTATAACATTTTCTTTTAACCCACTCAAAGGATCACTCTTTCCGCAAAATGCTGCTTCCGTAAGTACTTTTGTTGTTTCTTGGAAAGAAGCAGCAGAAATAAAGGAATTAGTTTCAAGGCTTGCTCTAGTAATGCCCTGCAGAATAGGAAGATAATGAGCAGGTCGTTTTCCAGAGTTATTCATAGCATCATTTTCTCTATCAATTTCCAGCCTGTCGATATTTTCTCCAATTAAGTACATAGTATCACCAGGATCGGTAATTTCTACTTTTTGTAGCATTTGCTTTAAGATCACTTCTAAATGCTTGTTATCTATGCGCACACCTTGCAATCTATAAACTTGCTGTATTTCAGAAATCATATAGTGTGCTAACGCTTCTAACCCAAGCACACGTAGAATATCATGAAGATCAGGATCGCCATCCATCAATAAATCACCTTTACGCACAAAATCACCTTCATTGACTATTACATGCTTACTTCTTGATACTAAATACTCAACTGGAGAAGCTTGCTCATCTACAGGTTTAATTACTATACTGCGTTTTCCTCTACGGTCTTTTTCAGAGAACATTACATAGCCATCTATTTCACTAACGATAGAATGCTCTTTAGGACGACGTGCTTCAAATAATTCTATAACCTTAGGCAAGCCACCAGTAATATCACGAGTTCTAACTGACTCTCTCGGCGTTCTTGTGATAACATCACCTGCATGAACCTTTTGGCCATCCTGTACATTAAGCACTGCACCAACTGGTATAAAGTAACATGCTTCCACACCACTTGAAAGTGTTATTACTTTTTCATTATCATCAAGCAGTGCAATACGAGGACGTAAATTCGCTACACCAGAGTGCAATTTCCAATCTTTTACTACTCTATTTGATATTCCTGTAGATTCATCCATCACTTCAGTGATTGAAATTCCATCTTTTAAATCCTGGTAAGATATTGTACCACTCTTTTCCGTAATAATAGGTAGTGTATACGGATCCCATTCCGCAACTTTATCACCAATTTTTACTAACTCACCCTCATTTACATAAAGTTTAGCACCATAAGGCACACTGTGCTTCAATTTTTCACTACCAAGGCTATCAATTAAGACGATTTCACAGGAACGGCTTATCACAATTTTATTTCCGTTTTTATCTATAATTATATTACTATTGTTTAATTTTATTCTAGCATTAATAGAAGCTATAATATTCGAGGATTCAACACCTCTAGTCATTACCCCACCTATATGGAAAGTACGCATCGTTAACTGAGTACCTGGCTCTCCAACAGATTGAGCAGCGATAACACCAACTGCTTCACCTATTGAAACAATTTTACCAGTTGCAAGGTCTCTTCCATAACACAAAGAACACACACCAGGACTTATTTCACAAGTTAAAGGCGATCTAATTTTTATAGCATCAAGACCTGCAATGTTGATTTGCTTTACTTTATCTTCATCAATTAATTCCCCTGCTTTTAATAATAACTCTTTGGTTACTGGGTTATACATATCATTTGCAGCTGTTCTACCCAGTACAACACTCTCTAGAGATGCAACTATAGTACTACCTTCAACTATAGCTCTTACAATAAGGCCATTTTTCGTTTTACAGTCATGTTTTGTAACTATGCAATTTTGAGATACATCAACCAAGCGACGAGTTAAGTATCCAGAATTTGCAGTTTTAAGTGCAGTATCAGCTAAACCTTTACGCGCACCGTGAGTAGAATTAAAGTATTCAAATACATTTAATCCTTCGCGAAAATTAGAAATTATAGGTGTTTCTATAATTTCACCAGAAGGTTTGGTCATTAACCCTCGCATTCCTGCTAACTGCTTCATCTGGGAAGTAGAACCTCTTGCACCGGAGCTAACCATCATATATATTGAATTGTACTTACTATTTTCATCATACACAGATATCGCTTTTAACATATCATTCGCTATTATATCTGTGCACTTAGACCACTCATCTATAACTTTATTATACCTCTCACTTTTAGTGATTAGTCCGTCTTGATACTGTGCAGAAAATTTCTTAATTTCACCCCTTGTATAATCAACGTGTGTAGCTTTAGTTTCAGGTATGACCATATCGCAACGACTAAAAGAAGTACCAGAAAATGTAGCATACTCAAAGCCAAGTGTCATCAATTTATCAGAAAATACCACTGTAGCACTTTGACCGCAGCTACGATATACTAAATCAACAATGCTAGTTATTTCCTTAACTGTTAATACCTGATTTATTAAATCGAAGCTTAGATTCTCATGTTTAGGAAAAATCTGCCATAATATTAAACGTCCAGGAGTTGTAAAAATAATTTTATACTGAATGTTTCCATCGCTATTGATGTATTCCATTTTGTACTTTATACGAGAATGAATATGTAAAGTACCGTTGTTTAAGGAATGCTCAACTTCACAAAAAGCACAGAAAAGTGGTAAATCATCCTCCTTAAGTTGCTGTAAAGTTAGGTAGTATATACCAAGCACTATATCTTTACTAGGAACTATGATCGGTCTTCCATTAGAAGGACTTAAAACGTTATTAATTGACATCATCAACACTCTAGCTTCAAGTTGAGCTTCCAATGAAATTGGCACATGTACCGCCATTTGATCACCATCAAAGTCAGCGTTAAATGCTGTACAAACAAGTGGATGAAGTTGTATTGCTTTACCTTCAATAAGGACTGGCTCAAAAGCCTGAATACCAAGCCTATGTAGCGTAGGCGCTCTATTTAGCAAAACAGGATGCTCTTTTATTACTTCTTCAAGCATATCCCAGACTTCTGGCTTTTCTGCTCTTATTAACTTACTAGCAAATTTAATAGTTGGAGCCATTCCATATATTTTAAGCCTTGAGTAAACAAAAGGTTTGAATAACTCAAGAGCCATTCTTTTCGGTAATCCACACTGATTTAGTTTCAAAGTTGGACCAACAACTATTACAGAACGTCCAGAGTAATCTACCCTTTTTCCTAAAAGATTCTGACGGAAACGACCTTGCTTTCCTTTCAGCATATCGCTAATAGACTTTTTATATCCAGTAGCGCCAGCTTTATTTACTAGAGTATTACGACGACTATTATCAAAAAGAGAATCAACTGCCTCTTGTAACATTCTTTTCTCATTACGAATCATAATCTCAGGAGGATTTAAACTTAACAATTTTCTCAATCTATTATTTCTATTAATAATAGTTCTATAATGATGATTTAAATCAGAAACTGCAGGTCGACCACTTTCAAGCGATACCAAGGGACGCAAGTCAGGTGGTAAAATAGGTATAGCTGTAAGTATCATCCACTCAGGTCTGTTTCCAGACTTGATAAAATTTTCAACAATACGTAATCTCTTTATAATTTTCTTTCTTCTTATTTCAGAAGCAACAGACTCTAACTCCTGTCTTAAATTCTTCCTAATTTCATGTAAATCAAGGCGTGTTAGCAATTCTCTTATAGCTTCAACACCTTGCATAGCTATAAAGCTATCGACCCCATAGCTATCTTTAGCTTCATTATAAGCTTTCTCACTAATAATTTCACCTTTTTCAAAAGAGGAAACAAGAGGATCTATTACAACATAATTATCACTATATAAAATACTTTCGATATCTCTAAGAGACATATCTAATAATGCTCCAATCCTTGAAGGAAGTGACTTCAAAAACCATATATGAGCAACAGGAGATGCAAGCTCTATATGACCCATTTTTTCTCTTCTTACTTTAGAAGATGTAACTTCTACTCCACATTTTTCGCATATACGGCCCCTATGTCTTCTTTTTTTGTACTTTCCACATAAACATTCATCATCATTGACAGGACCAAAAACTTTAGGACAAAATAATCCACCTTTCTCAACTTTGAATGTACGGTAGTTTGCAGTTGAAACATCCGTTATCTCTCCATAAGACATACGTTTAATACTTTCAGGGCTAGCAATGGAAATGCTAACCTCATTAAAAGATTGTGCGATATTAGTATGAGATATATCTTCAATTACTATGTCATTTTGCTTCAAATCCACATTAAAACACAAGGAACGCAACTCTTTTATCATGACATTAAAGGATTCAGGAATTCCACATTCAAAGTTACTGTCACCTTTTATTACCGATTCATAAATCTTAACCCTGCCATTAATGTCATCAGACTTCACAGTTAACATTTCCTGCAAAGTGTAAGCAGCACCGTAGGCTTGCAATGCCCAACATTCCATTTCACCAAAACGCTGACCACCAAAATGAGACTTTCCTCCAAGAGGTTGTTGAGTAACTAAGCTATAAGGTCCTACTGAACGCGCATGAATTTTACCATCTACTAAGTGATGCAACTTAAGCATGTACATGTAACCAACTGTAACTTTGCGATCAAACTTCTCACCCGAGCAACCATCATATAATACAACTTGCCCAGAGTTATCCAATCCAGCAAGTTCAAATAGCTTTACTATTTGTTCATCTTTTGGACCTTCAAATACAGGTGCAGTAACAGGAATGCCATTACGCAACTTATACGCAAATTCAATGAGGTGATTATCATTAATATCGCGAATGTTATTACAAATAGATAAATTACTGCCACAACTATAAACCTCAATCAGGAAGTGACGTAAACTACTGTGTGCATCTTTACAAGAGTTAAAATAATTCTCTACTAATGTAGTCAATTCATTATTTAATTCATCCTTATTAGGCGTGTCTAAAATAGAAGCCGTTATTTCATCATCATTAATATCCTCAAATTTTTTATTATCAAGATATAATGCTGCAAATTTTACAAAATCATCATCACTGAGAGATCTAATTGCCTCACAAAAAGCACGTTTGATTTTATTGATCTCATCAAGAATATTGCCTACTTTTTCTCCTAATTTTTTACAAGCCCAACCTACATGCGTTTCCAATATTTGCCCTACATTCATTCGTGAAGGAACGCCAAGAGGGTTAAGAATAATATCAATAGGAGTACCATCTTCTAAATAAGGCATATCTTCTACTGGAACAACTCGAGAAATCACACCTTTATTTCCATGTCTACCAGCCATTTTATCCCCTGGCTGTAAACTATGTTTTACAGCAATAAAAACTTTTACTGACATCGACACACCTTGAGGCAGATCATAGCCTTCATGCAATTTTTCTACTTTTCGCTTAAAGTTTGTTATTGCATGTGATACTTTTTCATCAAAATCTTTTTTTAAGTTCTCAACTTGCTTAGAAATAGATTGGTTTTTCAATCCTATATCCCACCATCCCTCACGTTCAATAAAATTAATACTTTCTCGATCTTGAGAGCCAGAATTAATAAGAATTTTTCTTAATTCATCATAGAAATATTGATTAATAACATTGATTATATGGTCTCGTTCTTTCTCAAAGTCGTTTGCCTCTTTTTGCTTAATAAGAAACGCTCTTTCGTTTTCTTCTTCCCCTCTGCGTGTAAAGACCTGCACATCAATCACTATCCCTTCAATATCTGGAGATGTATATAAAGAGGAATCCACACAATCGAATGACTTTTCACCAAAAATTGTCATTAACAATTTTGTCTCAGGAGGCAATGAAAGAGAATGCTTAGGTGTAACTTTCCCCACCAAAATATAACCTGGACCAACTCTTGTACCAACCTTTACTATACCACTATCATCCAAGTGATAAAGATTTTCTTCATTAACACCGGGTATGGCACGAGTTATTTTTTCCGACCCTAAAGGAGTGTCATGTACAACACATTCAAATTCTTCTATATGAATAGAAGTAAATAGATCTTTTTTAACAACTTCACTAGAAATAATGATTGAGTCTTCAAAATTATAACCTTGCCAAGACATAAAAGCGACTAGCAAGTTTTGGCCAAGTGCCAATTCACCGCTATTAATAGCAGGACCATCAGCTATCACATCACCTTCCTTAACACAATCACCTACATGCACCAGTGGTTTCTGGTTAATACAAGTATTATGGTTAGAACGCTGAAATTTTCTTAGATGATAAATATCTACATCCAAGTAGTTAATTCCTTCTTTGTCAAAAGCACGTATAACTATAGAGTTACTATCTGAGCTGTCAACTATGCCACCACGTTTTGCTAAAACTACAGCACCAGAGCCAGAAGCTACGAAAGACTCCATACCAGTAGCAACCAAAGGAGCAGTAGGCTTCAATAAAGGTACAGCTTGACGCTGCATATTTGAACCCATTAACGCTCTATTAGCATCATCATTTTCTAAAAATGGAATTAAAGAAGCAGCAACCGATATTACCTGCTTAGGAGATAAATCAATGTAACTTACTTGATTACTATTTACCATTACAAAGGTACCAGAATACCTACAGTATAACATATCATCAACAAAGCAATTGTTTTCATCAAGCTTTGCGCTGGTATCGGCTATATAATATAAACCTTCATCTATAGCAGACAGATACTCAATTTGATCAGTAACAACCTTATTAACTACTTTCTTATAAGGACTTTCAATGAACCCATATTTATTAATACGAGCGTATATAGCTAAGCTGTTAATTAAGCCTATATTCTGCCCCTCAGGAGTTTCAATAGGGCAAATTCTTCCGTAATGAGTTGGATGAACATCACGCACTTCAAATCCCGCCCTCTCTCTTGTTAAACCACCAGGACCTAACGCCGACAACCTTCTTTTATGTGTTATTTCAGATAATGGATTAGTCTGATCCATAAATTGAGATAATTGGGAAGAATTGAAAAAATCTCTTAAGACATTGGTTAACACTTTTGGGTTTATAAAATCAGATGGAGAGACTTTATCTAAACTAGAAGTAGACATAGAATCAACTACTGCCCGTCCCAATTTTAATAATCCAGTTCTAAATTGATTTTCTATAAACTCTCCAACTGAACGGACTCTTCTATTTGCTAAATGATCAATATCATCTACAGATCCTTGACCATCACGTAACAATACTATTTTTCTTATAATTTCAATAATGTCTTCATGTGTTAAAGTAGTTAAATTTTCCTCATAATTTAACCCAAGACAAGAGTTAAGTTTTAATCTACCAATGTTAGACAAATCATAATATTCCAGACTGAAGAAAAGATTACGAAAAAACTCCTCTACTATCTTTAAAACAGGAACTTCACCAGGACGCAAAACTTTATATATTTCATATAGAGCGTTCTCATAAGACATGTTTCCATCTAAGAAAAGTGTGTTTAATATGTAAGGTCCAACAGAAACATTATCTATGTTCAACACTGATATTTTATCTATAGATAATAATTCAAGCTTTTTAATATCCTCTAATTTTATAGATTCACCAGCAGATAAGATTTTTGTAGAACTAGCACTATCTATTAAATCTTCTGCAAGAAATAAACCACATATAGAATCATAAGGAATTAGATACTCTTTCAACCCGTTATCATATAGATTTTTAGCTAATTTTGAAGTAATACGAACATTAGCTTTAAGTAACACATTGCCTTCAACATTCTTTAAATCGAAAGGAAGCCTCACTCCCTTGAATTTATCAGGGAAAAAAGGTACTTTCCAGCCACTTTTATGTTTTATATACTCTATTTTTTCATAAAATCTACTAAGTATGTCATTATTTGATAAGCCCAAAGCCTTTAATAAAACTGATATTGGCAACTTTCTCTTTCTATCAATACGAAAATACAAATGATCTTTAACATCAAACTCAATATCAAGCCAAGAACCTCTATAAGGAATAACTCTAGCAGAATAGATCAATTTGCCAGAATTATAAGTTTTTCCCTTATCACTATCAAAAAACACTCCAGGAGATCTATGCATTTGTGAAACGATAACTTTCTCTACGCCATTGATGATAAAAGTACCTTTATCAGTCATCATAGGCAGTTCACAAAAGCGAACCTCCTGCTCTTCAGCAGATTTTATAACAGTTGCAAGCTTAGAATGATCATCACCTTCTTTAATCTCTTGATATTTTTCAAGAGAAATACCATCCTGCATAATAACAAGACGTATAGAAGCAATAACCTGAGCAGAAAAAGTTATACCACGTTTTATACATTCAGATTCACTATATTTAAGATCATCTACCCTACAATTCAAAAATTCGATAGTAGCCCTATGCAAAGGATCAGATATTGGAAAAATTGTATGAAAGATAGCTTTAAGTCTTTCATTACTCTCATTATTAGGAGTAAAGGAATTATATGATCCCTTTTGGACTTTAACCAAATCCAACAAAGAATCTTTTAAATCAATCGACCTGGAATAAGAAACTCTAGGAACAAAAGCACTAGAAGCACACATATAAGAAGAATCAACCATTAAAATACCTTCACTAATTAAAAGAGCTATATCAACATAAAATTAATATACTAACATTTTATTCAAGCTCAACTTTAGTTGCTCCTGCTTCAATAAGTTTTTGCTTTATTTTTTCTGCTTCGTCTTTAGAAACATTAGCAGTCAAATCTTTGGGTAAAGACTCAACTAACTCTTTCGCTTCTTTTAAATTCAATGTAGAATTAACTTCTCTAATAGCTTTAATCACTCCTATTTTTTTGCTTGCATCAATCTCTTTGATTACAACTTTATATTCAGCTTTTTCTTGAGCAACAGGAGCAATAGCATTATCACTAATAGGCACCCCAGCACCAACAGCTCCACCAAGAAAAGAACCACTAGGCAACCCTATTTTTTCTTCTAGAACTTTTACAAGTTCAGAAGCCTCTAATAGATTTAAAGATAATATTTTATCAACCAAATCACTTGTTACATTATTCATACTTACCACCTTATTTAACAACAAATTTATTTTTTAGAACTACAGTAATCCAAAACTCTCATAAGCCTCATAGAAGATGAATTAATAGACAATGCTAACCGAGCAGGAATATCATAAGATATTAAACGCATAATTTTAATACGCAATTCATCCAGAGAGGGAAGCTTAGCCAATTTATTAACATCTTCCACTGTTAATAATTCATTTATATGAGCCGCACAAATCACAGACATTTTTTCTTTGTTAGCATTAATAAAATCAACTATTACCTTTGCAGCTTCTACTATAGCGCTAGAGTATATAATAGCAACAGAACCAGAAAATTTACCTGATAAATAAGAAAATTTACCAGTCCTTTCCAAAGCCAAGCAAGCTAGAGTATTTTTAACTACTAACATCCCACCCATTACAGATTTTAGACTATTCCTAAGAATTAATGAATTGCTAACATTCATAGACTTGAAATTTATCAATATTAAGAAATCATTATTTACAAACACATTCATTATGTTTTGTATAAATTCATCCTTATCTTTACGCTTCACAATTTCTCTCCCTTAAATTATATCTTCTACTTTGTTTATTTTATGAGCTTTACCCATAGTTGAATTTAAAAAAACGCTTTTAAAGTAAACTCCTTTCACAGAAGCAGGTTTATTGTCTCTAATTACTTTAAGAAAGGCTTTTAAATTTTCCAGCAAATCATCAATATCAAATTTAATACTTCCTAATTTACCATGAATAACCCCATTTTTATCCGTCCTGAATTTTATTTGACCAGACTTAATGGTTTTAGTAGCTTCCGCAATATTAGAAGTCACAGTACCAAATTTAGGGTTAGGCATCAGCCCTTTAGCACCCAATACTTTTGCAATAGGAGTGATTTTTGCCATGAAATCAGGAGTAGTGATGCACCAATCAACATTCAACTTTCTACCTTTTTTTATCTCTTCAACTAAATCTTCTCCTCCTGTAATATCAGCACCAGCTTTTTCAGCTTCTAATAAATGTTTATCTTGAGCAAAAACAGCTACTTTAATATTCTTCCCGATACCTTTAGGCAAAACTACTGTACCACGCACCTGCTCTTCAGATTTACGTGAATCTACACCTAAATTGACTGCGATATCAACTGATTCATTAAATTTTGCTGAAGCAGACTCAACAACCTTCTCCAAACATTGCTTAGAATTATCATTATATGTACTCATTTACCTAACCTTCCACAACTTCTATACCCATAGATTTTGCAGTGCCTATAACCATCTTCACTGCTGAATCTTCATTATCTACTTTCATATCAACCATCTTACACTTTGCCACTTTAATGATAGCAGACATAGATAATTTAGCCACTAATTCTTTACCAGAATTACCAGAACCTTTACTTAATTTAGCTTCCTGCTTAAGCAAATAAGCCACAGGCGGACCGCTGACAGTAAAATCATGAGAGCGATCATCCTTTATGGAAATTCTCACTGTTACTAAATCACCTACTTTATAACTAGCGTTAGCAGCGCTAGTAGCTTTATTAAAAGCTTCACAAAATTTAGGAACAGGTATACCACGCGGGCCAAGTACTGAAGCAATTTTCGGTCCTGGAACTGCTTTCCCAGCTTCCATAAGTAAGTTAATCTTAGCAACTATATTACTCATAATTAATCCTCTATTTTCTCTACTTGAGCCAAATCAAGCTCTATTATTGTTGGCTTACCTAAGATTGATACTTCAACATTAATAATTTTTTTCTCATCATTTACCATATCTATCTTACCAGTAAAATTTTGAAAAAGACCATCATTAATTTTTACTTTTTCACCTTTCTCATAACCATAACTCAACTTTTTCGTTTCTTGAGCATTGTAAAGCGCACTACACATTGAGCGAATCTCATTATCCTCAATCACCTTTGGAACATTACCATTTTTCAAAAATCCATAAACCTTAAGAGATTTTGGTATATTATTAATAAAATTTAATACCTCATCGCATAAATTCATGTATAAAAAGACATAACCAGGAAAGGACTTCCTTCGTTTAGCATTTTTTTTAGATTTTAAATCCATCTCACTTAATTCTTCACAAGGAATAAAAACCCTATTAAAATAATTATTAATATTCAATCTCATAGAATTTTCTAATATATATTGGCGCACTTTCTCTTCATAATTAGAGGCAACTCTTAAAATGTACCACTTATATCTATTAAATTCCTTGCGTTTTAAAATTACCTCATCATCTGAAATCATCTCAAAATAACCAGACTCATCACCACAAAACCCAGTCTTTTGATTCAAAATATTTTTGCTTTCATCACACAGATGCATACATATATATACTTCGCATAACTCTTTTATATCAGATTTTATATCACATACTGTCTGATAAGGAATAAATACCTCCTTAAAGTAAACAGTATTGACTGCCAACTCGCATATATCCTTCTCATACCCGTAATCGACTTTAATGATATACCATTTATACTTATATTCCATAAATAATTCCAAATAAAGTCTTAATTACGTAAAGAGACATAAAATCTACGAAGCAAAAGAAAATCGAAAAGCATAATATAACAATTATTACAATAAACAAAGATGACAATACCTGCTGTTTTTTTACCCAAGCAATTCTCCTTATTTCTTGCTTTATATCGCAAAAAAAAACATACAGGTTTTTTAACATTTCTACCATAATATTAATGCAGGAGCGATAGGAATTGAACCTACAACCTCTGGTTTTGGAGACCAGCGCTCTACCAATTGAGCTACACTCCTATAATTCAAAGTTTACTCTAAAATTTCCGAAACAACGCCAGAACCAACAGTTCTACCACCTTCTCTTATCGCAAAACGCAATCCTTTATCCATTGCTATTGGTACTTGCAACTCCACTTCTATACTTACATTATCCCCTGGCATTACCATCTCCTTTCCATCTAGCAATTTTATGCTCCCAGTTACATCCGTTGTTCTTAAATAAAACTGTGGCTGATAATTTCCAAAAAATGGTGTATGCCTTCCTCCTTCTTCTTTCTTCAATATATACACCTCCGCATTAAATTTCTTATGCGGGGTTATTGTCCCTGGTTTTGCCAATACTTGCCCTCTCTCCACTTCTTCTCTCTTTGTTCCTCTTAGTAATATTCCTACATTGAGTCCTGCACTTCCCTTATCTAGCAACTTCTTAAACATCTCAACACCAGTACATATCGTCTTTTGCGTCGCTTTCAGACCTATTATCTCTATCTCATCCCCTGTCTTTACCTCCCCCTTCTCTATTCTTCCTGTTACTACCGTCCCTCGGCCCGATATTGAAAATACATCTTCTATTGGCAACAAAAACGGCAAATCTATAGGCCTTGGAGGTACTGCTACATACTCATCTAACTTCTCCATCAATTTATCTATTGATTTCTTTCCATACTCACTACTATCATCCTCTAATGCTTTTAACGCAGACCCAACTATCACAGGCACTTCATCACCTGGAAATCCATACTTACTCAGCAACTCTCTCACTTCCATTTCCACCAAATCTATCATATCAGCATCAGCAACATCAGCTTTATTTATATATACCACGATATATCCAACACCCACCTGTTTTGCTAGCAATATATGCTCTCTCGTTTGTGGCATCGGCCCATCAACCCCTGACACTACCAATATCGCTGCATCCATCTGTGCTGCACCTACTATCATATTCTTTACATAATCAGCATGTCCAGGGCAATCAACGTGTGCATAGTGTCTCTTTTCTGTTTGATATTCAACATGCGCTGTTGCTATTGTTATTCCTCTCTTTCTTTCTTCTGGCGCTTTATCTATTTGATCATATGCTACAAAATTACCATAATGCTTTGTTATCGCCGCTGTTAACGTTGTCTTCCCATGATCCACATGTCCTATCGTTCCCACGTTTACATGCGGCTTTCCAAATGCTTCTACTATCGCTGTCATAATTACTAACCTTTAATTATACTTTAACTTTAACTCATCAACCACATATTGTGGTACTTGTTCATAACAAGAAAAATGCATACTATACTGAGCTCTTCCCTGAGATATAGAACGCAAAACATTTATATAACCAAACATATTTGCAAGAGGAACCGAAGCAGTAATTATTTTGCTATTATTACCTAAATCCAGCATATCAACAACACTGCCTCTTCTACTATTTATATCACCCATAACATCACCCATATATTCTTCAGGAGTAATAATTTCCACTTTCATTATAGGTTCTAGCATTTTTGGACCAGCTTTATTTGCCATTTCCTTAAAAGCACCTTTAGCAGCAAGTTCAAAAGCCAAAGGACTAGAATCAACATCATGAAAAGCACCATCAAGAAGAGTAGCCTTAAAATCAATCAATGGAAAGCCGGAAATTATACCACCTTCTTTTATCAACTCTAAGCCATTTTGCACTCCAGGTATATACTCTTTTGGAATAGCACCGCCTACAATTTTACTTTCAAACTGAAAGCCAAAACCAGGCTCAAGAGGTTCGAATCTTATTTTAACTTTAGCAAACTGACCAGCACCACCTGATTGTTTTTTATGAGTGTAATCAATTTCAACAGATTTAGTGATAGTTTCACGATATGCAACTTGAGGCGCACCAACGTTAGCTTCAACATTAAACTCGCGCTTCATTCTATCAATAATAATCTCAAGATGTAGCTCACCCATACCTTTCAATATAGTCTGCCCACTCTCCGCATTTACTGACATCCTTAAAGAAGGATCTTCTGCAACCAATCTATTCAAAGCAACACCTAATTTTTCCTGATCTGAAGTGGTTTTCGGTTCTATAGCAGTTTCAATAACAGGGTCAGGAAATTCCATACGCTCTAATAATATAGGAAAATCAGATGAACATAAAGTATCACCAGTAATTGTTTTCTTTAATCCAACTAAGGCAACTATATCACCAACTTTAGCTTCGTTTATATCTTCTCTGTTATTTGCATGCATAAGCAACATTCTACCAATTCCTTCAGTCTCATTCTTTCCCGCATTTAACACAGCAGATTTAGATTTTAACTTACCGGAATAAATACGAATAAACGTCAAGCTACCTACAAACTTATCCGTCATCACTTTAAACGCAAGAGCAACGAATTTCTCTTTTTCTGAAGGTTTAATCTCAATTTTCTTTTCTGAATCTTTAGGATCAGTTCCAATAATTACATCAACATCAATAGGAGAGGGTAAAAAATCAACCACACCATCTAAAAGTGATTGCACGCCTTTGTTTTTAAAAGCTGACCCACATAATACAGGGACAAATCTTCCTTTAATGGCCCCTCTTCTCACACACTTTTTCAATAAATCAATTGGCAGATCGTTAGATTCAAAGTAAGTATTTATCGCCTCATCATCCATTTCAGCTGCAGCATCTAATAAAAGATTTCGATACTCTTGAGCCTTATCAAGCAAATCAGAAGGAATATCTTCATAAGAAAATTTAGCGCCTAATGTTTCTTCTTGCCATATAATGGCTTTCATAGAAATAAGATCGATTATACCTTTAAAATCTTTCTCACTTCCTATTGGCAATTGAATAACTAAAGGTGATGCGCCAAGCTTCGTTTTTATCATATCGACACATCGATAAAAATTTGCCCCTATTCTATCCATCTTATTAACAAAGCAAATACGAGGAACGCTATATTTATCAGCTTGACGCCAAACTGTCTCAGACTGAGGCTCAACTCCAGCAACTCCATCAAATACAGCAACCGCACCATCCAAAACCCTCAAAGATCTCTCAACTTCAATAGTGAAATCAACATGACCAGGAGTATCTATTATATTAATCCTATGATCATTCCAAAAACATGTTGTTGCAGCAGAGGTAATTGTAATGCCACGCTCCTTCTCTTGCTCCATCCAATCCATAGAAGCTGCACCATCGTGCACTTCACCAATCCTATTTTGCTTACCAGTATAAAATAAAATACGCTCTGTTGTGGTGGTCTTGCCAGCATCTATATGAGCCATTATTCCTATATTTCTATACCTAGATATTAAAACTTCCATACCACAATCAATCAGCTAATATTAAAAACGAAGATGAGAAAATGCCTTATTAGCTTCAGCCATTTTATACTTTTCTTCACACATCTTAAATGCACCACCACATTTATTATAAGCATCTAATATTTCAGACTGCAAACAATAAACAGTAGTTCTACCGCTCTTTTTTCGAGCAGCAGAAGTTGCTCTAGCAATCCACCTTAATGCCAAAGAAATTGCTCTATCTTGACGAATTTCAACAGGGACTTGATAAGTTGCACCACCAATACGCCGAGAGCGTACTTCTATAGAAGGGGTAACATTTTCTACTGCTGTTTCAAAAATTGATAAGGCATCTTTGCCTATTTTCTTTTCAGCTAAGGACAAAGCACTATAAGCAATCTTTTCTGCAATAGATTTTTTACCACATTCCATAATTATATTAATAAAACGCATAAGCAAGACACTACCATAACGAGAGTCAGGACTTGTTCTTTTTTTTGCTTTATTACGACGTGCCATAAATTTTAACCAGATTTCTTTACACCATATTTTGAACGAGCTTTCTTTCGATTTTGCACACCACGTAGATCAAGAGCACCTCTTATTATGTGATAACGTACACCAGGCAAATCCTTAACTCGCCCACCACGTATTAAAACAACGGAATGCTCTTGTAAATTATGACCTTCGCCAGGTATATAAGCCGTCACTTCACCGTATCCACTAATCTTTACTCTAGCTACCTTACGTAGTGCTGAATTAGGCTTTCTAGGAGTTGTAGTATATACCTTAGTGCAAACACCCCTTCTTTGAGGATTGCATTTTCCCAAAGCTGGCACCTTCTTCTTGCGAGTTAACCCTGATCTACCTTTACATATTAATTGATTTATCGTAGGCATATACTGTAAATTTAAAACTCTGAAAATAACTAAGTCTTAGTTATAAAATAATAAACCTCAATAGTCAATATAAAAATAAACATTACTACTCTAATAATCTCAGCCTAATTGCTTTGAAAGCTACTGATAATTATATGCTAAAGCGCACATTGGTTTTAATATTAAGAAATTATCACTTGCTGTGGTCGAATTAATATAGATATGGAACAAGTAATATACTGTGATGGCTATCAAAGAATATGCAGAAAATAATTCTTATAACTTATAATAGAGCCAAGAACTTCAACATTAATGCAAAAATACCAACCGAACTACCAGTAAAGCCAGATGATTTTTACAATCCTACTCTTGACACTTAGATTTAATGCAGCTACCTTAAGTTCAAAATTCTATACTCAATTTTGCTGTTCTTGCATACAAGGAACACGTTTTAGAACAATGAAAACAATCAGCGCTTTAATTAAAGAAGGGTCAAAGCTACTATCATCACATAGAATTGAATCACCACATTTGGATTGTGAAATCATCATGCAGTACGTACTTGGAGTAGAAAGATCATTCACAATCATGAATCACACCAATCAGGTACCAAGAAACAAAGAGCTTCTATTCTGGAAATTAACAAAAAAAAGAGCAGAAAGATATCCAATATCGCAAATAATAGGTAATCGTGAATTCTGGAGTAAAAATTTTATAGTTAACCAACATGTTCTAGATCCAAGACCAGATAGTGAGACAGTAATTTCAACAGTGTTAAAATATTACCAAAATAAGAAGCAAAAAATAAAAATTGCAGATTTTGGCACAGGCACAGGCTGTTTGTTGATCTCCGTACTTAGTGAGTATGAATATGCTATTGGAGTTGGTTTTGAAAAAAGCCTGGAAGCATACAAAATTACCTGCCAGAACACAAAGAAACATAATCTCCTAAGCAGAACTAAAATATTTCCAAATTCGTGGACAGAATGCAGAGATTTATTTGATCTCATAATAAGCAATCCTCCATATATTAAAAGAAGTAAGTTAAAAGATCTGCAAGCTGAAGTGCAAAAAGAGCCAAGAATTGCTCTTGATGGTGGTATCGATGGATTGAGCTGTTACCTGAGTATTTTTCCAATATTGAAAAAGTGCCTTAAAAAAGATGGGTTTGCGATACTGGAAATAGGCGAAGATCAAAGCAATATTGACAAAATAATACCCTTATATGGACTGGCTTTTCAAGAATACGCATACGACTTGGCTGGAATGAAAAGATGCATTGTTGTAAAGCAAGATAAAGAACATGACTAGTAGAACGCTAGCTTTCTAAGAACCCGCTCATAATCTCAAGAAAGGCATAAAGTAAGAAATAGAGTGTATAAATTAGGATATATGAGGAGTGTATACCCAAGTGACATAAGTCGAGAGAAGTTTGAGATTATTTTACTAGATCTGGAGTCTTGTGGAAAAAATAAAACCAAGAAAACTTGATTTGTATGATATATTTTGCGGAGTGTTGTACGCCCTAAAAAGTGGTTATCAGTGGAGGATGCTACCAAAAGAGTTTCCAAAATGGAGTAAAAAAGTAAAAGGAAATAAAAAAAAGTATTTTGGAGTGCATGTTAAAAAAAATAGTTAGTGTGGTCCGACAAAACAATGTTTGGAAAGAAAAAACCAGCTTTTGCATAATTGACGCTCAGAGTGTAAAGAACGCAGACACTGATGAAGAAAAAGGCTATGACGCTGGTAAAAAAATCTCAGGAATAAAACGCCATATCGCACAAGATGTAGATGTTTGCTATTTATTCTTAAGCTTATTTAAATAGCATTTACTTTTTTTAGTATGTAGAGATTTTCTAGGAATTATTCTATTGAATTCTATGATATTATTTTTTGTAACATTGTTATACATACCATAAGAGTGAACTGACGAAATTTGTAAAGGAGTTTTATGGCTTAGCTACATGATACTAACACTCAAGTAAATTTTCATCAATGACGCAATTTGCTATGTCTATATCTCACATAGCTTACAACTTGCTTTACTCCTTTTACTTTTCTTGCAATTGCTATTACAGCTTTTAATTCCGCCTTATTTTGAGCTATACCCATCAAATAAACGACTCTATCAACTGTATTAACGCTATAATTAATTGATTTAATATTTCTTTTTCCCAGAAGCCTCGTGCTTATCTCTGCTGTTATCATACCATCTACAGTAACATCTAGCATAGAAGCCATTTTAATTGGTGTGACTCTTATTTCATTTATCACTTCTTTAATCTCTTTTTGCTGCCAAGCTATTTTCTCTGCTGTGAGTTGCTTTTCATGATTATCAACATTTCCAATGAGTAATACTCTTCCTTCACTCACTTTAACTTTTATAGATGAAAACAGTCCGTGTTTTAAGAGTCCCTTATTGATTCTTATTACTATAGTTGTATCATCAATAATGTTTCCCAAGGATTTATCTTGCATTGTTATTGCTGTAGCCGCTGCAGTTGCTGTTACCACTATACCACTCACAAGAGCCGTACAGCCACTCTGTGTAATCAGAAAAATTGCGAGTAAGAAGCTTGCTATTAATCTCATTATTAATTTCCAGAGTTTAGAGCTTTAATTAAAGAATATTAATAAGCTTTTTTTATTGTGTAAATACTATAAATTGAATAAGCCTTGAATATTTCTAAGACAGTACTTATCTTAATAATGTTAGTTAAAGTAATTCAGGCTTAGATTCATAGTGGAGTTAACCAGTATTACAAGTTCAGTCTGTGGTACTAAAATCTAATCTTTAAATTGCATAAGATGACAGAAGTGGTTATCTATAATTTAATGAAGGGTTCTTGCGGATATGGCGAAATTGGTAGACGTGCCAGGTTTAGGTCCTGGTGAGCTTGCTCGTGGGGGTTCAAGTCCCTCTATCCGCACTTAAAGTCATGTAACTCAGGTTTTAAGAGAAAATTTATAATCACTAAGTACACTTTTGTTTGTATAAGAACCTGTTCTTAAGGATTGTATCTAACTTAAATTCTGGTAAAATGGCTTTATTAAAACATAAATAAAATATTGATAATAGGTTGTAATGTCTAGTAATATAAGTCAAAATGCAGTCGAAGCAGATACATTAAGTAATATATATACCTATAAGGAACTTAGTGTAGATAAACTAAAGTATGAGTATGAAATCACAGTTAGTAGTGATTATATAGAACAAAAGATAAACTCTAGATTACAAGAAATAGCAAAGGATGCAAAATTGCCTGGATTTAGATCCGGAAAGATGCCTTACGATCTTGTTGTTACAAATTATAAAAACGAAGCTTTGGAATATGTGATAAAAGATACGATTGACTATTGCTCAAGTGATTTAATGAAAAAAATCGAAGTTAAGTCTCACATCCATCCTAAGGTTGATATTATGTCATTACCAAACCTGGATAAAAAGGATGAAAAAGGCGACTTTCTGTACAAATTATCTTTTGAATCGATGCCAAAAGTGCCAATAATAGATCTTGATAAAATAAATTTGAAGAAAGTTAAGGCAAAAATCAAAGAGGGAGACATAAAAGAATTTATTGATTCTATAAAAACAAAATTTCCTAACTTCGTTTCTGTTGATGATGCTTCTTATCAAGCAAAAAAAGAGGATAAACTGATAATTGACTTTGAAGGGCGAATTAGAAATAAGCTCTTTCAAGGTGGAAGTGGCAAAAATTTTACTGTTAATTTAGGATCTGGAACATTTATAAATGGTTTTGAGGATCAATTAATTGGCATGAAAAAAGGGGAAACAAAAAGCTTTAAGTTGAGATTTCCTGAAGATTACCAGGTAATTTCCCTTGCGGGGCAGGAGGCTGCTTTTTCTGTTCGAGTTAATGATATTCAGATTGCCGAAGATTTGCAAAGTGATAATGAAATAGCTAGGAAAATTGGTTTTGAAGATCATTCTTCGCTAATAAATCATGTAAAAGAAGTAATTGATAATCAGTGTAAAGAAATGGGAGATCTCTTAATTAAGAAAGAGCTATTTGATTGTTTGGATGCTAGTTATAGTTTTGATTTGCCTATAGAGGTAGTAAAACAGGAACAGCAGAGAGTGGAAAGAGAGTTGAATGCTAAAGATGATTCTTGTAAAGAAGCTGAAAGACGTGTAAAGCTTGCAATGCTATTTATGGAGTTCAGTAAAGAACATGAAATATCATTAACTCAAAGTGATATTATGAATGTTATTGTAAATCAATATGTCAGTAAAGATGTATCATTTGACAGAGTATTTAAACATTTTAAATCAGACGGACAATTTCAGGAATTAGTTAGAGGGCAAGCGCTTGAGTATAAAGTGACAGATTATATGATAGAAAAAGCTAGTAAAGAAGAACAGATTGTTTCTGTGAAAGAATTAAAGGAATTATTTGATAATATTTGATAGGAAAAGGTATGACTCTTATACCAATTGTAGTTGAACAAACTAGTCGCGGTGAGCGAGCTTATGACATATATTCAAGGCTAGTAAAAGAAAGAATAATTTTCGTAACTGGCCCTATTGAAGACAACATGGCCAGCGTAATAGTAGCACAGCTTTTATTTTTAGAATCGGAAAATCCCGATAAAGACATTTGTATGTATATTAACTCACCAGGTGGTGTTGTAACTGCTGGTTTGTCGATCTACGATACAATGCAGTATATAAATCCAGACGTTTCAACTTTGTGTATAGGTCAAGCTGCATCTATGGGTTCTTTGTTGCTTACAGCTGGTGCGGAGGGTAAACGTTACTCACTACCTCATTCAAGAATTATGATACATCAGCCATCTGGTGGTTATCATGGGCAAGCAACTGATATAGAAATACATGCCAATGAAATTTTGCGAGTTAAGAAAAAACTAAATCAAATTTATGAAAAACATACTGGAAATTCACTGAAGAAAATTGAAGAAATGATGGAAAGAGATAAATTCATGGATCCTGAAGAAGCAATGAAAATTGGCTTAATTGACAGAGTAATAGCTGAGCGTAAAGATGTGAAGATTGAAAATATTAAAGTTAAACAAAAGGTAGTTTAATGGATAACAATAATGATTTACACTACTGTTCTTTTTGTAACAAGGCACAAAACGAAGTAGATAAATTGATTACTAACTCTTCAGATGGTTTAAAGGTGTTCATTTGTAATGAATGCATAGAGTTATCCCATAAAGCAATAAGTCAAAAGAAAGAGAGGGCTTTTAATTCAGATCATATATCTGATATGAAACTATCACTAAAGAAACCTGAAGATATAAAAAATTTTCTTAGCAAGCATGTTGTAGGTCAGGAACATGCGCAACATGTTTTATCTGTAGCTATGTATAATCATTGTCAATCCATGGTGCAACTTCATTCTATAAGTGATATTGAAATCGAGAAGTCAAATATAATGCTTATTGGCCCTACGGGTTCTGGTAAGACTTTGCTAGCAAAAACACTTGCTAAAGTTTCAGATGTACCATTTGCTATGGCTGATGCAACAACTTTGACTGAAGCAGGTTATGTAGGTGATGATGTAGAAAGCGTGTTATCACGTCTATTACAAGCTGCAAATTATGATGTTGCAAAGGCACAGCATGGTATAGTGTTTATCGATGAAATAGACAAAATCACAAGAAAGTCTGAAAGCGCTTCAATAACCCGTGATGTTTCAGGTGAAGGGGTCCAACAAGCTCTACTAAAAATCATGGAAGGTACGGTTGCTTATGTTCCTCCACAAGGAGGGCGAAAACACCCGCAACAAGAGTTTATACAAGTAGACACTAGTAACATACTATTTATTTGTGGAGGAGCTTTTGAAGGCCTCAATAAAATTATTGAGGCAAGAAAAAAGGGAACATCAGTTGGCTTTGGAGCGGATATAAGTCAGTCTAAAGCACAAAAGAAAAAAAATGCTTTACGCGATGCTCAACCTGAGGACTTAATTAAATTCGGTTTAATACCCGAATTTGTAGGACGGGTTCCGATAATTGCTGTTTTAGATGAGCTGAATCATGAGGATTTAATACATGTGTTAACGGAACCAAGAAATGCGCTAATAAAACAATATAAAGCATTACTTGCATTTAGCAAAGTAACCCTTGAGTTTTCAGATGAAGCAATATCAGCTATTGCTAAAAAAGCTATGAGCTATAAAATAGGTGCAAGAATATTACGTACTATCTTAGGGTCACTTTTGCTTGATGTTATGTATATATCCGGCAACGGAGGTTTTGAAGGTAGCACTATAACGGTTACTAAGAAAATGGTAGAATTAGGCAAAGCGACGATTAATCATAATAATAAGGGTAGTGTTATAACGGTTAATGATTAATTTGAGGCATATATTATGAGTATTGGACGTGCTGTAAATTTTAATTCTACTGTATTACCAGTATTACCTCTAAGAGATGTAGTAATTTTTCCAAATATAATGTTGCCTTTATTCGTAGGTAGAGAAAAATCTGTTCATGCACTAGAGTATGCAATAAGTAGCAGCAGTCACCAAAACGAGATTTTTCTCATAGCACAAAAAGATGGTTCTATTGATAATCCAGAGCCAGAGAATCTTTATGAAGTAGGCGTGTTAGCAAACATTATACAACCATTAATAAAACTGCCTGACAATGCAGTAAAAGTCATGATTCATGGGGTAAGAAGGGGAAGAGTTATAGAATATATTAGCTCTCACACTTTGTTACAGGCCAGAGTAGCGTTGGATGGTCATTATGAGTATGGAGAAAATGAAGATAATATTGATTTAGAAGCTTTAAGGCGTTCTGTTATAGATGCATTCGACAATTGGTGTAAACTAAGCAAGAAAAGTCGACCCGAGATTATTATTGACCCCATTGATCAAGTTAAAGAGGTTAATCAAATTGTAGATATGATAGCTTCGCACTTAAATATAAAGGTATCAGATAAGCAAAACATACTTGAAGTTTATAACCCAAAAGAGCGCTTAAAAAAAGTTTTTGCTCTTATTGAGAGAGAAATAAGTATTTTGAGTGCACAAAACCGCTTGTATAAGACAATTAAATCACAGGTTGAAAGTACTCAAAAAGTTTACTACCTTAATGAGCAATTAAAAGCTATACAGAAAGAATTAGGTGAGTTTGAAAATGGAGATGAAGGGAATATACTCAATGAATTTGAAAAAAAGATAAATGAAACAAAGCTTTCTGAGGAAGCAAAAGAGAAAGCCATAACTGACTTAAAGAGATATAAGAAAATGAATCCCATTTCTCCTGAAGCAACAGTTATATCTAGTTACTTGCATTGGTTGCTTGATTTGCCATGGGGAAAGTACAAAGATGCAAAAATTAACTTAAATGCGGCTAAAAAAATCTTAGATGAAAATCATTATGGCATAGAGAAAGTAAAAGATAGAATAATAGAATTTTTAGCAGTATTAAAGAGAGTAAAAGAGATAAAGGGTCCTATACTTTGCTTAGTTGGACCACCTGGTGTTGGTAAAACTTCTTTAGCTAAGTCTATGGCAAAAGCAGTAGGAAGAGATTTTGTTCGTATATCTCTTGGTGGTATACGTGATGAGTCTGAAATACGAGGACACAGGAAAACTTATATTGGCTCAATGCCTGGTAAAATCATTCAACACATGAAAAAAGCTAATTCATGCAACCCGCTTTTCCTGCTTGATGAAATAGATAAGATGGGTTCTGATTCGCGTGGTGATCCTGCATCTGCATTACTTGAGGTTTTGGATACTGAGCACAATAAACATTTTACAGATCATTACTTGGAAGTTGAGTTTGATCTTTCAAGTGTAATGTTTGTAGCCACAGCAAATAGCTTAAATTTACCGCATCCTTTGCGTGATAGGATGGAAATTATACAATTATCTGGGTATACCGAAGACGAGAAGATCAGTATTGCTACACATCACCTTATTCCAAAATTAAAAAAAGAGCATGGTTTGCATCAGAAGGAGTGGGAAATAACCAATGAAGCATTATACGAGTTGATACGTTTATATACACGTGAAAGCGGCGTGCGAAGCATGGAAAGGGAACTTGCAAAACTCATGAGAAAGGCAGTTAAAGCAATATTAACTGATAAAAATAAGAAAATATCCGTAGAGACTGGTAATTTACAAGATTATCTAGGGGTACGTAAGTATACCTTTGGCATTGCAGAAAATGAGAGTTTGGTAGGGATAGTAACTGGTCTTGCCTATACTGAAACAGGTGGTGATATTTTGATGATAGAGTCAGTCCTAATTCCTGGTAAGGGGGAGATAAAATATACAGGAAAGCTTGGAGAAGTTATGCAAGAGTCTATAAAAGCTGCGTATAGTTATGTGCGATCAAATTGTTTATTTTTCGGTATAAAGCCCGAAAAATTCCAAAATAATGATATACATTTGCATGTACCTGAAGGTGCTGTGCCAAAAGATGGTCCCTCTGCTGGCAGTGCAGTATGTACGTCTATTGTTTCTCTCATGACAAATATATCAGTTAACAAAAGTGTTGCTATGACAGGCGAAGTAACATTGCGCGGTAGAGTTTTGGCTATCGGGGGCTTGAGAGAAAAATTGCTTGCTGCGCTAAGAGGATCAATCAAAATTGTGATTATACCAAGTGAAAATGAGAAAGATATGCAGGAGATTCCCGCAAATATTAAAGAAGGGATCAACGTAATTTTTGCTAAGAATATTGATGAAGTTATAAAAATTGCTTTAACTCGCCCTATTACTTCAATTGATGGTGATAATCAAAATAGTCTACCTTCCTCCATAGAAAATAAAGATAGTACCTTCTCTGCGTTAGAAACATTAAAGCACTAAATTGAAAAGGTTTATGCAATTTTCGTTTCTTTTTTTTAACCTCAAAGCTCTGATTTGAATATATAAATTACAAGTAACATATATGGCAATTTCATAAATTCATTTTTCAAGCATATATTGCAATATCTCACTAGCAATTGCAACATCTTGGCGTGGAGTTTTGCCATGTTCTATAAACACTGAGATTGCATAGCGCGGATCATGGTAGGGGCCATAAGCGATAAACAATTTATGACTTTCACCTTTAGAGTTTATCTCTGGTGTACCGGTTTTGCCAGCAATTTGTATACTGCCTAGTCCTTTTCTATAGTTAGAATTCACCACGTCAAACATAGCTTTTCGAACCACACTAAGATGCTCATGATTCACATCAATATTAAGAAAGTCTTGCCCTGGTTTACTCATCTCAATGTGGGGAATTACCTCCTTTCCTGTTGCAACCCTCGCTGCAAGAACCGCAAGCTGTAATGGCGTTGTAAGTAAATACCCTTGTCCTATAACTAAGTTAATGGTATCACCTAAATACCACTCTGAATATAGCTTGCGTGCACGCCAATCCACATCAGGCAACAATCCCGGAGCTTCTTCCTTAAACATTCCAATTAATGGTCCACTTCCTATACCAAATTTGCTAGCCATTTCTAGTAGAGAATCTACATTTATTTTTTTTCCTATATTATAAAAGTAAGTGTTGCATGAGAAGGCCATTGCCTCGTTTAAAGATACATATCCATGGACTTTGCTTTTTAGGCAACGAAATTTTCGTTCACCTATTTTCATATAGCCCCTACACGAGAACTTTTCTTCTGGTGTTATTATTCCATCTTTTAAACCCGCAAGCGCATCTATTATTTTAAATATTGAACCAGGTGGAATTTGATATGATAATGCACGGTTTACAAGCGGTAATGAAGGATTGTTTAAATTTTTCCAAGTTTCATTTGATAATCTGCTAGTGAAAAGATTATTATCGTAAGAAGGTGAATTATATAATGCTAAAATTTCTCCGTTATTTACATCAATTACCACTGTGGAACCTTGGTGGTCTTTAAATATCTCTGCAATTTTCTTCTGTAAATCAACATCAATTGTCAGCTGTATATCTTGTCCATCTTGCTGCGGTATACTAGATAACTCTCTCATGATACGCTTCTTAGAATTTATTTCCTGCTCAGATTTTCCGGTCTTGCCTTTTAATACATGATCATATGTATATTCAATTCCACTAACCCCTGCTTCATTTATGTCTTGCTGTTTTTTTGTATATCCGATTATATGAGAACATATCGAACCAAACGGGTAATAACGTTTATAAAGAGCAGTTATTTTTGTATCTGATGATTTTGTTGTATCAGGTTTAATTTCTGATAACATCTGCAAATCAACTTCCCTAGTAAAGGTTTTTTGCCCATCAAATAAAACAATATACGAAATTTTGTTTACTGCGAGTTCAACGCTATTCCTATCCAAAATCCTGCCTCGTTTAGGCACAATAGTAACAACTTTTGTCCTATTATTATTGGATAGCACTTCATATTTTTGTCTATCTCGTACTTGTAAAGTATACAACCTATAACTGAAGATAGCAGAAATAGTAAGCTGAATACCACCTAATATGAATGCCCTGCGGTTGAAGACCTTGTTTTTTGTCCACATAGAATTCCTTTAGAACGCACTCATTCTCCTTTTATTGACACATTTCTAGCTTTCACTACATCACAAACCCTTTCTTCCCACTCACTTAAGGTAACAAGTTTGTAACCCGATTTTTTTAGTATTTCAATAATCTGAGATAAAGCTTCAACTGTATTTGATTTGTTATCGTGATCATGGAACAATATAATCGCTCCATTGTGTACATTGCTTAAAACTCTTTCAACCAGAATTTCTGATTTATCGCCTTGCCAGTCCAGAGAATCAACTGTCCATAATATGGAATACATATTTAATCGATTAGTATTTTTGATCAAATTATCGTTATGACATCCATATGGTGGACGAAACCATTTTACATTCTGTTCTGTTGCATTTTTAATTGCCACATTTGTCTTTTTCAGTTCTTGCAATTGCTCCTCACTTGAAAGTGATGTCAACTTCCTATGCGACCAAGAATGATTACCTAATTCATGACCTGCTTTATGGATTTTGTTTACTATTTCAGATGTTTTTTTATTGATACGCTCACCAAGCACAAAAAATGTCGCTTTTGTTTCATTGCTCTCCAGAATATTAATAATATCTCCTGCTCTATTATAAGACGGTCCATCATCAAACGTAAGTGCAACGAACTTATCTTTGTTATTCAATAATTTCTTTATATTACTTAAATTTCTATATGATAGATCCAAATCACAACTGAGCCCACGATATGGTAAGTTAAAGTTACAATCACTACAGAAAACTGCGCTTGAATATAGCAAAAGAAAAGCGATTATTCTTATAAACATATATAATCAGCAAAGTGATAGAGTACTACACTTTTTTGCTAAATTAAACCACTTTTAGCAGCTACTGTTTACTTCGTTACTTTGTCAATATATTATATTAATAACTTTGTATAATATAGTATGATTGCAAATATAAATACCGTTGCTCTTCAGGGAACCAGCACAGTAAATATTAATGCACAAATTCACATGTCAAATGGTATTCCAGCTTTTAATATTGTTGGACTGCCGGATAAAACTGTTGCAGAATCCAGAGAGCGTATCAGAGCAGCGTTAAATTCAATCAATCTTCTGTTACCTCCAAAAAGGATTACGGTTAATCTTTCCCCTGCGGATTTGCTTAAAGAAGGTAGTCATTATGACTTAGCTATTGCTGTTGGATTACTTGTTGTAATGAATGTGATACCAGTTGAAAAAGTTCAGTCTTATATAATTATGGGCGAGCTTGCACTAGACAGCAGAGTCATACCAATCTCAGGAGTACTTCCAACAGCAATCAATGCAAAACAGGCAAATAAAGGAGTAATTTGCCCAAGGGGAAATGGAGTAGAAGCTTCATGGGTAAAGAATGTTTCTATTCTAGCTATAGAGAAATTAACCGATATTATCAGACATTTTAAGGGTGAGCAGTTAATTCAGCCGGTAACTTTTAACTATAGCGCTGCACCCAAAGAAAAAAATTCAGTTCCAGATATAAAGGATATTAAAGGTCAAGTTGTTGCAAAAAGAGCAGCTGAAATTGCAGCAGCAGGTGGACACAATATGCTTCTTGTTGGACCTCCTGGTACTGGAAAATCAATGCTTGCTAAGCGATTTATAGGGCTATTACCTGATTTGACTGAGCAGGAGATGATTGATGTTAATATTATCTCTAGCATAACAAAAGCCGGTAACGAAACATTTAAAGTAACTCGTCCCTTTCGTGAACCTCATCATTCATGCTCCATGCCAGCGATGATAGGAGGAGGAAAAAATGCAAAGCCTGGGGAAATCACCATGGCTCACAATGGTGTGTTATTTCTTGATGAGCTACCTGAATTTCCAAGGCTTGTACTTGATTCTCTACGTCAACCACTTGAAGATAGAAAAGTTACTATTGCACGTGCAAATGCTCACATTACTTATCCAGCTAATTTTCAACTTATAGCTGCAATGAATCCCTGCAGGTGCGGTTATTTAGGTGATGCAAGTAGATCGTGCAACAAAGCTCCAAAGTGTGGCACAGATTACAAAAACAAAATATCAGGACCATTGCTTGATAGAATAGACATATGCATTGAAATGCCAAACGTTAGCATACTTTCTCCTGAAATCTCTGTGGAGGGAGAAAGTACCGAGGTTATAAGAGGAAGGGTGATAGCAGCGAGAAAAATTCAAACTGAGCGTTATAGTAAATTTAATATTCGTTGCAATGCAGAAGTCAGTGGTGAAGCATTAAATAAATTCACTGAACCAGATCAGGAAGGGTTAGAATTGCTAAAATACGTACTGAAAGAAAATTATATTTCCAATCGAGGCTATACACGTGTATTAAGAGTCGCAAGAACCATTGCAGATCTTGCGAAAAGTGAGGAAATAAAAAGAGCACACATTGCAGAGGCGCTGAATTACAGAATAAGAATGTATAAATAAATTAATTTACTTGACAGGCAGCTTTTTTTTGTCATATACTACCATTAGTGAAATTTTAATATTTTTGGAGTAAAGTTATGTTGATAATAGAAGGAATCAAAGATAAAGGTAAAGAAGTTTATAACCATGGTTGTGATTTTGTAAAAGACCACCCGTATAAAACAGCTGCCACTTTTGTAGCAATTGCAACAGCAATTTCTCTTACAGCTGCTTATTTCTTAAGTCCAGCTTATGCAACTTTTGTTGGTACAGTTGGAACAAAAGCTGCAACACTTGTTAGTCCTGCTATTACTGCAATATCTGCATTTGCAGTTGCTCATCCACTCATTGCTAGTTTGGTAGTTCTTGCTGCAGTAGCAGCTCTAATAGCTGCACCTGTGTATGCATATAAAAACAATAATAAGGCAAGCAAATTTGAGGAAGTGAAACAAGATATTTCTAATGCTCTTAAGAAAGATTCTGATGGCAATGTTAACTTAGAAAACAATAAAGTTGAAATTGCTGAAGATGATGAACCAAAAAGACTTCTTACTAACGCTTGTGTAAAACTTGGAATTGTACAATTACAACCCTAATCAGTAGTTTTACAAAGTAAAGGGATAGGCTTCTATCCCTTTTTCACAATTTTTTTTTGCATCTTAAGCAGTGTTATTTGAAAGTCTGCAATTATTACACCTAATGATTAATAATGTTAAGAATAAGTAAATCTTGTTTACTATTTGCATATATCAAAACGAAAAATGTTTGCATATTGTTAAAAAAGCAGTAACTTGTTATCAAGTGAATTCACTAATATTTGAGTAATTTAAATGTCAATCGACCTTAGTTTACCAGAATTACCCATATTGCACCCAAGGATTACCGTTGTGGGAGTGGGTGGTGCTGGTGGAAATGCTGTGAACAACATGATTCAATCCAATTTGCAAGGAGTAAATTTTGTTGTAGCAAATACCGATGCTCAAGCGTTAGAGAAGTCACTGTGTGATAAAAAAATTCAACTTGGTATCAACTTAACTAAGGGTCTTGGTGCTGGTGCTTTACCTGATGTTGGTAAAGGTGCAGCAGAAGAATCAATTGATGAGATTATGGAGCATATAAAAGATAGCCATATGCTCTTTATCACAGCAGGTATGGGTGGTGGTACTGGAACAGGTGCTGCACCGGTAATTGCAAAAGCAGCCAGAGAAGCAAGAGCGGTAGTTAAAGATAAAGGAGCAAAAGAAAAAAAGATACTGACTGTTGGAGTTGTAACTAAGCCGTTCGGTTTTGAAGGTGTGCGACGTATGCGCATTGCAGAGCTTGGACTTGAAGAGTTGCAAAAATACGTAGATACACTTATTGTCATTCCTAATCAAAATTTATTTAGAATTGCTAACGAGAAAACTACATTTGCTGACGCATTTCAACTCGCCGATAATGTTCTGCATATTGGCATAAGAGGAGTAACTGATTTGATGATCATGCCAGGACTGATTAATCTTGATTTTGCTGATATAGAAACAGTAATGAGTGAGATGGGTAAAGCAATGATTGGTACTGGAGAGGCAGAAGGAGAAGATAGGGCAATTAGTGCTGCAGAAGCTGCGATATCTAATCCATTGCTTGATAATGTATCAATGAAAGGCGCACAAGGAATATTGATTAATATTACTGGTGGTGGAGATATGACTCTATTTGAAGTTGATTCTGCAGCAAATAGAGTGCGTGAAGAAGTGGATGAAAATGCAAATATAATATTTGGTGCCACTTTTGATCAGGCGATGGAGGGAAGAGTTAGAGTTTCTGTTCTTGCAACTGGCATTGATAGCTGTAACAACAAGCCAGAAGCTTCATCTGTTAATCAAAACAAGATCCCAGCAGAGGAAAAAAATTTTAAATGGCCTTATAATCAAATTCCAATATCAGAAACAAAAGAATATGATTCAACTGAGCAAACAAATGAAAGAGTTAAGTGGGGCAGCAATGTTTATGATATACCAGCTTATTTAAGAAGAAAAAAATAATGCAATTTTGGCTACTAAAGTCAGAACCAAGCGAATACTCCTGGCAAAAAATGGAAAAGGAGCAGGTGACGCAGTGGAATGGTGTATGCAATTATCAAGCTCAAAATTACATGAGAGCTATGAAATTAGGCGATCTTGCATTTTTTTATCATACAGGTAAAGAGAGAGTTATACTTGGAATAGTTGAAGTATTAAAGGAGTATTATCATGTTTATAATTCCAAATTTGGACTAGTGAATGTAAAACTTTTGAAACCTTTAAGTAACCAAGTGACGTTAAACAGTATAAAACAAAACCCACTTTTGAAAAATATGGTTATATTAAAACAATCACGTTTATCAGTTTCTCCAGTTTTAGAGACTGAGTGGAATGAAATAATAAGGATGAGTGATGTGTAATACCTGTTGCCAAACAATATTACCTCAGCACACAACATACAGCTGTATGAGTGTTTGTTTCGAAGTAGCCGATTTTTCATCAAACACAAAGCAGTGCTTGACACTGGAATCCAGCTGTAATGCAACCACATTAAAAATGTTGTGTTTTAATATAGCTTTTATATTCACTCACCTAATGTCTAATCAGAATTCCTGGATCCCAGTGTCGGAGCACTGGGATGACATACTTCTAGTGTACAATATTCGTATAGTTGTGTGTATGATACGATGGTCTATAATTCTTCTTTTTTGGGTTCCAATGTCAAGTGATGGGATAATGTCCTTTCTGGTGCTTTATTCATGTTAGAAGTAAATATTCTTGATAAGAGGTGGCATAGTATTACGAAGGACCCACAGAGTTTTGTATTAAATATTATTAACGCTTCTCTAAAAGAATTAAAAATAGATCATTATAAACCAAATATATCAATAGCTCTCGCTGATGATAACTTGCTACATCAACTTAATCTTAAGTTTAGAGAAATAGATAAGCCAACTAATGTACTATCATTTCCATGCGAACAGTTATCTAGTGAATGTGATCTAGGAGACATAGCAATTGCAGTAGATACAATAGAAAGAGAGTCTCATGAGTACTGTATATCTATCCTCACTCACACTGCACACATGTTAGTTCATGGATTGCTGCATTTACTTGGCTATGATCATCAAAAAGAAGATGAAGAAATTATAATGAAAAGTTTAGAGAGTAAGATTTTAGCTTTGCTTGAATTTGAAAAGGAAAAGTATGGTAGATAATACCAAAATATGTTATTTACAAAAAAGGGGTTTTAGCTGTAAAAGGCAAGCAATATGGTTCAGTTTTCTTTACCAAAAAATTCTAAAGTTAATAAAAAGGGCAAGATTTATCCTACTCCTACTGGAGCAAAAAATATTAGAAGATTTCAAATTTATCGTTGGTCTGCTGATGATGATAAAAATCCAAGAATAGACACATTTTTTATCGATATGGATAATTGTGGCCCTATGGTACTTGATGTATTAATAAAAATAAAGGATGAAATAGATTCGACCTTAACTTTTAGACGCTCTTGCAGAGAAGGAATATGCGGATCTTGTGCAATGAATATTGATGGTACCAACACTCTTGCATGCACTAAATCTATACATGATATAAAAGGTGAAGTAAAAATATATCCACTACCTCATATGTATATAGTAAAGGATCTAGTTCCAGATCTAAGCCAATTTTATGAGCAATACAAATCGATTAAACCTTGGTTACAAACAGATAAATCTGCCTTAAAAAATAAAGAATACTTTCAATCTCCTGAAGATAGAAAAAAATTGGATGGTCTGTCTGATTGTATACTATGTGCTTGCTGTTCGACTGGTTGCCCAAGCTATTGGTGGAATGGTGATAAATTTTTAGGGCCAGCGATATTACTGCAAGCTTATAGATGGATTGCTGACAGTCGTGATAATAAGAAAGAAGAAAGACTTGCTTCTTTAAACGACCCATTTAAGTTGTATCGTTGTCATACAATAATGAATTGTACAAAAACCTGCCCGAAAGGGCTTAACCCAGCAAAAGCGATAGCGAAAGTAAAACAGCTTATGGTAGAGAGAGAAGGAATTTGAGTGTTATTTCTGGCACTCTTCGTAAGAAAATAGTAGACCCTCTGAAGCATAGGGTATTGTTAATACTCTAAACGTTCTTCCATTCATGAAATGTATTGTTTCACCATATGATTCCAGTAATATTTTGAATAACTCATGTCTTTGATTATTAATAGTTTGAAAATCCTTTTTTCCTAAAAGCTTTTTAGATTCAAATAGGTGAAGCATAATCTCGTGATAAGTTGGATAAGACTCCAAAAATTTTGGATCAAACTGAAAAGTTTTTATAAAAGCATTATTATAAAATTTTAGCTTTTGATTCTTACTATATATCGCTACAGCAATCGATAGCTTATCAAGCAAACTTTCTTGTGCAGCTAAACAATTGCTTAGCTCAGTATGTAATTTTTTTTCATCACTAATATCTTTTCCATACATTACTATGCTATTAGAATTTTGCATTGGAACTTCAACAAAATTAAAAACCTTAGGTTCGTTCTTGTAAGTTATTACACACTCTCCTGGTTTTACGTTATAGGAGCCACTCGCAACAGTAAATTTTTTAGAGCTGCCTATATATTTATCATAAAATAAGTTATAAAACCTTACTTTTTTATTCTTATTGTGCTTCAGTATTGGAAATGGTAAAGAGTCAAAAATTTTTTTATAGTTCTCCAATTCTCGCATAAGCTTACTATTTTCTAACTCAAGTTCATTAGCTTTTATCTTATAATCGGAGATATTCCTTATCCATAACAACACACCAATCACATTATTAGAATAATCTATTATGCTTTTACCATAACATGTGCAATAAACCTCACTGTCTTTTGACTTTAAATCTAGAGTAAAAGATTTATTTATTTCCTTTGCCTCAGCAAAACTTTTAATTAAGCTTTCTGATTGCTCAAAAAAATTTACAAACTCATTAAATGAATAAAAAACAGTATTAAGCAAAATTAGTAAATTGGGAGAAAATTTTTCTATACGTTTTTTTGCGTCCCAAATATAAAATCCATCATTCACAGTATCTATTAAATTATTTATGATAACATTTTGATGTTGTAAGTCCTTAATTTTATTACTAATTTTTAATTTAGAATATGAGAAAAAGAAGAATACTAGAATTAGTAGTAAAACTATTTCATACAAAAAAAACATAGTATTCTAAAACAAATATAAAAATTTGTAACCTCTCAGCAAAGAGATTGTACTGAAGAGGTATATAAGTGAAGATTGCCCAATACCCTAAAGCCTAATCTCTTATAAAGGTTTACAGAAGGTTTCATGCAATGTGCTACTATGTATTTGCATTCAAATTGCCTAGCTATCTTTATTCTTTCTAGAACCATTTGAGTTCCTATTCCACGACCCCTGTAAATTGGTAAAACTCCATCGCTATAAAAACCAGCTATGCTGTCTTGAATATAAAGACCGCATGTTCCAACAATTTCGTTATTTAGCATTACAAGAAAAAATCTTAACCTTGAGCTCTTATCATCACAATTCGATAATTGGCGAAAAAATGTGCTAACAATACTAATTCTGTGATAAAAAATTTTAGAAGTGTGTAAATCTAATTGCTCTAAGAGCTCACTACTATTTACAACATTGAACTTCAAATTTGGAACAGCATCATCAGGCAAAAAATAATCTTTTATATTGAGTAAAACTTTTTTTGGTGTGCTAACGTGTTTTATTTCGCATTTTTCTAAAGTACCCCCTATTTTTATACGTGGACTTATTATCCATGTTGCTTCTATATTTCGTGCTTTGAGATAATCTAGAGTTCTGCATATGGAAAGCTCAGTACATTGATCTTCACAAAACACAAAATTAAATAACGATTCTCTGGTACCATTTACTGTAAATATAACATTATCAAATTCGTCATGTATTTCCCACTTGGACAAATTCGTTGCATAAAGTATATAATCCTTCAGGTTCTGAATAATTAAGCTTGAATAACAAATTTTTTTATTCTGCATAAACCAACAATAAACAATAAAAGGCTCCTATAAAAACAAAGGCTAAAATTGCAGCTACAACATCATCTAGCATAATACCTAAAGGACCTTTTGTATTTTTATCAATCAAATTTATAGGCCACACTTTTATTATATCAAAAAACCTAAAGGAGAAAAAGCACACCAACAATACAGAGCTATTCATTTCTTGTTCTAATAATATTGAAACCAGAAGTACTGTCAGCAATTGACCAACTACTTCATCAATTACTACCTCTTTTGGATCATGCGGAGCTTTGTAATGTTGTATATAATTGCCTGTAGACCATAATCCAACTAAGAATAAAAAAAAAATAATTGCTGTACCTAAAATTCTGTCATTGAGTAATATAGGAACAATTGGGTAAGCAGCCAAGCTGCCTATAGTACCTGGCATGTTTTTTACCGTGCCAGATAGCCACCATGTTGATATTAATTTATATAAAAATTTCACAATATACCGAAATATAAAACTAATTTACAAGAACAGAAATAGTATCTTCTATAGAAGTATTTTCATATAGCAATCTATAGATCGCTTCACATATGGGCATTTTTATCTTTAGCTTTTCTGCTAAATCAAATGCAGACTTAGCAGTGTTAAAACCTTCAATTACCGACTTACCTTCTGATAAAATCTGCTGAGCACTAGAACCATTACTATTAGCTACTTTAGATCCAAAAGATAGATTTCTCGAATTTAATGATGTGCATGTCACAACCAAATCGCCTAAGCATGCTGGTCCAAGTAGTGTATTTATATCTACATTGCCGTCACCAACTTTTGCTGAGTATAAAGCCTTAATTTCACTCATACTTTTCGTAATTAATGCTGCATGAGCATTAAACCCAAACCTACCTAGAACAACCCCACATGCTATAGCAAAAACATTCTTTAACGCTGCACAAACCTGTATTCCTATAACATCGCTACTAAGGTACAATTTAATATTTTCTTGCTGTAGCTCTGATACTAATTTTGAACCTAATACTTCATTTTGACATGCAAGGACCATCGAATATGGTAATTTTCTTGCAACTTCTATAGCAAAGCTAGGACCAGAAAAAACAGCAAGAGGATTATTAGGTAAAACTTCATTGACTACTTCACTAGGTAATTTTAATGTAGATTTTTCTATTCCCTTACAAGCCAAAATTATTGCTACATTTTTTTTTAGGTTACAATCATTCAATTGATGACATATCTCCCTTAGAGACTGAGTGGGAACAGCTAGAATTATTACTGAAGCATTAACTACATCTTCAATAGCTAATTTTACTGATACATTATCAGAAATTGGACAATCAGGTAGCTTGTCACTTTCTCTTTTCTCTTTAATTGATTCAAATATGGCCTTATTGCGAGTCCACAAAATTACATTTTTCTTACTACTTAATGAAATCGCAATTGCTGTACCCCATGCGCCAGCACCTAAAACTGATATTACCACTCAATATTCCTGAAAGTATTACTTATAATTTAAAACTGTAGAATAAGTAAATTAAAAATATAACATAAAAGTATAAAATAGTTTAAATATCTATTAACCTAAGTATTCTTTTAATAAAAATAGCTTCTATTCAATATTTACTAAAAATAGTATTATTATAGTATATCTATTATATTTTAGATCTATTTGTATAATTTTGGAACGACACATTAACTATTAATTAATAAGTGTAATTTCTATTATTCATTAATAAAAATTTGATTTGTTACTTTCCTTGGTTATATATATTACTAAAATTATAAATTATTTATGGGGTGTAAAATATGCGTATATTATTAATTGAAGATGATCAAGTAAGTGCAAGGACTGTAGTTAATGCCTTAACTTCTGATGGACATTTTTGCGACGTTGTTACTTCTGCACAAGATTATAACAATAATATGGTTTCTTCAAACGGAGATTACTATGACCTAGTTATTTTAGATATACACTTGCCTGGTGATATTGACGGATATGATATACTGTTAAGATTAAGAAGTGCAAAAATCGAAGTTCCTGTTTTAATACTTTCGTGTATCTCCGCTGCCAACCATAAAGCTAAAGGACTTGGGTATGGTGCCGACGATTACTTAACCAAGCCATTTCACAAGAGCGAATTATTAGCTCGAATTAAAGCCATAGTCCGACGTACTAAAGGTCATCCCGAATCAGTGATAAAGATTGGTAATATGAATATCAATTTTGATCACAGGATTGTTGAGGTAAAAGGCAAAACAGTTCACCTTACTAACAAAGAGTATTCCATGATAGAATTGCTGGCATTGCGTAAAGGAGCAGTGTTGACAAAAGAAATGTTTTTAAACCATCTTTACAATGGCTTGGACGAACCTTCAGACAACAAAATAGTTGATGTTTTTATGTGTAAATTACGTAAAAAACTTGAAAGTGCAAATGATGGAATAAGCCACATAGAAACCGTTTGGGGTAGAGGATATGTTCTAAAAGAGTATGTTGACGATGAAGAATACTCTAGTGCTAATATAAGCGAAAGCAGTAGTGATACCAATTCCCACTATATAAAGAACAGATAGACAATAATGGGAAAGAAGTGATACTAAAGTAGATAAAATAGAGAGGTATAAATGGCATTAAGGTCAAAACTATTAGACGAAAAAGTTGTAAATTTGGCGAAAGAAATGTTAAAAAAGGTCAGAAATAACGCATATGTTTCAAAAAAGTTACAAGCGGTGATAGCAGGAAAAGAAAGTAGTATAAGCGCTGTGGCAAGAATATGTAAAATTTCAAGGACTGCTTTGACTGAATGGATAAAGCATCTAAAATTTGGTAGAGTAGAAAGATTATTTTCCCCGTCTCAGCGGCGAAGAAAAAGCAAATTAAACAAAAATCAACGTGAGCAAATTGAAATATGGGTAGAAAGAAATCCAAATATTACTATTAAGGAAGTGGTGCGACCTGAAAGTCTTCGGTCATATTGTTTAAAAGGAGAGGAATTCATTCAGAAAGAAACTGAAAGGATTCTAAAACTTATTAAACCAGATGTTTTGCCGTCTGAGTCTACGCATCAGTGCGAATCGGGCAACCGGTTGGTGCCAAGCGATGCGGACAATGAACCTCCTCTTGAAAAAGAAGATGCTCAATCGTGAGAGGGGCATAAACTGCAAGCATCATGTGGTTGGAGGGCTAGGCTAGTGGTATGGTGAACGTAAGTGAAGCTTTATAAGTACCGATACGATGAAAGAGCTAAAGATGCTGATAAGCTCTGACCAAAAGGTAATGTGGATAAGTTACATTTTTTCATTTCTAGATGTACGCAAATAATAACTCCACCGGTATAGAGAAGCCACCTAACCCACTATTGTATGACTGGAGAAACAGGGTAAGCCTGTATTTTCGCCTACATGGCAAGCAAACCGCAAGGAATGCTGATGGAAGTGCAGGTAAAGGAGAATGGAGAAAGCGAATGCCATTTTGTAACGAAATGGATAGAATTTGTAACATTAATTCGCGTGAAAACGAGCAGACTTCCGTTTGGTCCCTCGTGACAAGAAACTTTGTTAACCACTTAAGGTAGGAAAGCAGATGATTACAAGTAAACCTGTAAGTGCATCTACCAAAAGCTTTGAAGCATGGAAGCAGTTGCCATGGAAGAAATGCCAGAAAGTTATTGTGAGGCTACAAAGACGTATTGTTAAGGCTGTCCAAGAAGGAAGATGGGGTAAGGTAAAAACTTTACAACATCTTCTCACACGCTCTTTTAGCGGAAAAGCTTTGGCTGTTAAGAGAGTAACTGAAAACCAAGGAAAAAACACAGCGGGTGTAGATCGTCAACTATGGTCAACTTGCAATGCTAAATTTCAAGGAATAAAGCAGTTAAAGCAAAGAGGATATAAACCTTCTCCGCTAAAACGGATTTATATCAGTAAATCTAATGGCAAAAGAAGACCTCTTGGAATACCCACGATAAAAGATAGAGCCATGCAAGCATTATATCTGTTTGCTCTGGAACCGATAGCTGAAACGATCAGTGATCGTCACTCCTATGGCTTTAGACCTAAAAGATCCTGTGCAGATGCTACAGTAGCTTGTCATTTGTTACTGGCAAGTCGTAATCAACTACAATGGATACTTGAAGGTGATATCAAAGGATGCTTTGACAACATTAATCATGAATGGCTTATGAAGCATATTCCTATGGAGAAAAAAATTCTGCATAGTTGGTTAAAAGCTGGCTTCCTAGAATCAAAAACTCTGTATCCCACAACTGCAGGTACCCCGCAAGGTGGTATAATTTCTCCAATACTAGCCAATTTAGCCTTAAACGGACTTGAAAAGTTATTGGAAAGTCGATTTGGTAAACTCGGCAGTAGAAAAAGAAACAAAATCAGAAGTGGAGTGAATGTAATCAGATACGCAGACGACTTTATTATTTCAGGTTTCACACATGAAGTACTGGAAAAGGAAGTTAAGCCTTTAGTATCATCTTTTCTTCATGAGCGAGGTTTAATTCTGTCAGAAGAGAAGACAAAGATTACATCTATCACAACAGGGTTTGACTTTCTTGGTTGTAATGTACGTAGATATAATAAGAAGTTAATTATTAAACCTTCGAAAGAAAGTATTAAAAGACTTCTTAATAAAGCACGTACATTGATAAAAGCAAATATAGCGAACACTCAGGCTATAGTAATTAAGTCACTCAACTCTCTACTGAGAGGATGGGGAAATTACTATCACCATGTGTGTGCTAAAAAAGCGTTTAGAAAGATCGACAATGAAATTTGGCATAGTTTATGGAAATGGGCAAAGAAAAGACATCCTCGTAAAGGATTACGTTGGATAAAGAATCGTTACTTCAAAGTAATGGGTCAACGCCAATGGGTTTTTGCTGCACCCCTATGCAAGAACAAACCAAAAGAGATACGGTATTTAAGACTGCTTAAGCTGATTGATATACCTATCAGACGACATGTTAAAATCAGAGCGGATGCAAATCCCCTTGACTTAAAATGGAAAAAGTATTTTGATGAGAGAGTGAAACGAACAAGAATGTTAGCAAGCTCTTTCTCAAGAGAAGGTTCTCTACTGTTGGTGTCACCATTAAGAATGATGTTTCCTGAGGAATCATGAAGGACAAGCCGGTTCTAGAAAAGAAGAACTTAGATAAGGGGCTCAAGCGTAGTGTTGGGAAACCTGCATGCTGCGTTTCTAAGGGAGGGGGTAGTAGTAATACTGCTTCCTTACCTGACCAAATAAAAATCTCAGAGGAATTTGGCCTAAACATTAGCAAATCAACAGTGCACCGTGAGATACAAAGGATGAAGTTTTCTTACATAACACCGAGGCCAATTCACCATAAACAAGATAAAAACAAGCAAGAAGAGTTTAAAAAATACTTCAATAAAATAGTCAATTCCCACCCTGAAAAGGAGGTATTTTTTTGATGAATCACGATTTGGAACTCATTCAAAAATCGGACACGGATGGTTTAAAAAAGGGGTCAGAACACAGGTTAAAATGAAAATTGGTAGACAAAATTTCTATATCTACAGTGCGGTAAATCCAAGAAGTGGTAAGAAAATTAGCCTACTTGCTCCATATGTAAACACTGATTGTATGAATATATTTCTGGAGCAGATGTCGAAAGATTTAGGCACGAAAGAAGCCTTTCTTGTAATGGATTGTGCAAGTTGGCATAGATCAAAAAGTTTGAAAATTCAGGAAAACATTACCATCATATACTTGCCTCCTTATTCACCGGAACTGAATCCTGTTGAAAGGTTGTGGCAATATATCAAATACAATACTTTACGCAATAGTATCTACGATACCATAGGTTTACTTGAAGATGTTTTGTGTAATTTTATTGTCAATATTTCCAGTACTACTATTAAACGAGTTTGTAATGTTTCTTATTTGTTCGGTCAGTAATGGATTTTGGTATGACTATCAAGCAGAACAAGTGAAGGACAGCGCATGAAATGCTTTATTCACCCATTCATTGAAGCAACAAAATAGGTAAGATAAAAACCAATTGTAAAAGTGAGGTAACGTGGTCAGTTTTTTAGAACTTTACAAAGATTTACAACAAAAAATAAAAAAGTTGTAAGCTAAGATAAAAAGTTATAGGTAAGAAAATAAGGTTTTAGAGATAGAGGGTGATGAGTTAAAGGAAAAGCTTTGTTAAGTTCAAAAGGAAATACAAAAAGAGATAAGCCAAGAAGTAAAAGGAATATAGGTGGTCAAATTGAGCGTACAGGATATGTGAAATGTTTGATACATTTACATAGTACGGCTGACATTCATGTATTGCCTAGGTGAAATATAAGCCGAGTTCTGTTTATGTAGCTATTTATCTGGAGTAAATGTTACCATTTACTTCATGCGATTTACCCGAGTAGATATGAGAAAAACATAAAATCTACTTCTATTTAATCTTGCTCCTAGTGTTGGTTACTTGACTACCAATGTTGCCATTGTTATGGTGCGCTCTTACCACACCTTTTCACCCTTGCCTAATAATATTTTAGGCGGTAATTTTCTGTAGCCCTATAACTGGAGTTACCTCCGGCGGGCGTTACCCGTCACTACCTTTTCTTGGAGCTCGGACTTTCCTCTGCTGTGTTTATCACACAACAGCAGCTACTTATTCCACCTAGAAATTATACTTTAACATTAAAATCACAAAAGCAAAAGAAAATTTCCTAACAGTCTACATACTAAAAACATTCAGACAAATAGCTAAAGGTGATATTCCGGTACATCATCGCTATCCCAAGATAAGCTTTTTTCACTTTTAGACTCTAGCTCAGTCAGTCAAGATCCTGGTCCACCGCTTGAAGACGATGAGCTACTTCTTGACCGACTACTACTCTCCACCGATATACTGTTTAGCACTGTTTCAGATTGATCCATAGTTCGCATAGATATATGTCTTATTCTGTTATTAGCGATAAAAATTTCTTCATCGCTATTGCCACTTGAAGATGATCGCCTTCTATCATTGAAATTAGTTAGTTCTAACACAGGAGCAGCATTACGACCCTTAACATATTTGTATGCTATGAATCCTATAATTCCAGCAATACTTATTATCGCCCCAACCAAAGACCCTCCTATCATTCCTGCCCTATTAGACTCTATAGCAAGCTGAGTGGGCTGTGGTGAAGGAGTAGTTTGAGGAAGTAAAGTTGTAGTGAACAGAGGAGTTGTTACCTTTGTTCCAGTATTTGATATAGTGGACAATGTTTGTATAGTTTTCTCTGAGTTTGTTATTGGCGCATTAGTTGGCATTGTAGTAATCATAGTTGATTGTGAGGTCGCAATAGTTTCAGCTACTGTTGTTGGTTCTGATGACGTACTCATCTTAGTTGTTAATTCTGTTAAAGGCTTACTCATCGTAGTACTGCTTGCTGTAAAAGTTGACTCAACAGTCGCTGCTGTAGATTTTACAGTACTTGTCTCAGTTTCTGAAGTTACTATCGGTGCACTAGTTGACGTTGTAGCAACTGTGGTCGCTTGTGGAGTAGTAGTTGTTTTTGCTACTGTTGTTGGCCCCACTGTTACTGTACTTGTTTGAATTGTTGACTCTGTTGAAGGCCTACTCGTTGTAGAAGTAGGTGCAGTGGTAGTTGATGCTACTGTTGTTGACTCCACTGTTACTGTACTTGCCTGAGTTGTTGACTCTGTTGAAGATTTACTCATTGTGGAAGTTGGTACAATGATAGTTGATGCTTCTGTTGTTAATTTGGTAGTCTTTACAGTGTCGGTTTCTGTTGTGCTAGTAATTGCAGCAGTCGTCGTTTTCTTAGAAGTCACAACCGTCTCTGTAACAGTTATAGGAGCCACAGTACTGCTGGAAATAATACTAGGCATCAATTGGCCGTTAATGATATTAACAAAATCACTGAGAGCTTTGATACTGCTTGTCGGTATTATCGTTGCTTCAGAAGATTTTCCAGAGCTCTCTCTATTAAAAGTTATAATACTCTCTCCACTTACCGCAGTGACGATAAAACCTCCCTGATCATTGTCTTTAACGTACAATTGATCTACAGGATCTTTGAATTCATGAATAATAAAATTCGACTTTGATCGACTCTTAACAAGACTTGCTAAATGTAACTTTTGCATGTTAGAAGATTGATCATTTTCAAGAAAAGCAACTAAATCATCACCTTCAGTTCGTCTTACATACTGTAAAAAGTTTATTTTTCCTGGATTATAGATAGTAGATGGTGCTATATTTAATTGGCATCCTTTCTTACTAAGCAAACATTCATCTTTCTTTCCACTTTTTAGATCCTCAACCACTTTGGCCATATCGAACTTAAAAATATTTGTTCTTACTTCTTGGTTTTTAGTAGGCTTTATCTGTGTATAAAGCATCGTATTTTCATCTAGTACTAATTGCCCTGGATTGTCAAATTTGAATAATTTTCTTTCTATAATGTGTTTTGCTCCAGGTAAAGGTCTGAACTTTCCATCTCCTTTCGATTCTAAATACCAAGAAACTAAAGCTTGATCCTTTAAGTTATGAGCAATTACAACAACATTACCATTACCAACTTTTACTGCTTTTGGTAAAAAGTAACTATTGTCTTCATTTGCAAGATTATTTATATCAATGTTCTTGTATAATTTTACTTTTCCTACGTATTCAACCAAGGGAACATTAGTTGAATGCTTGATTTCGTAAGTGTTGAATGTTAAGCCTTTGATGCACTTTTCTTTTTTGTTAATTTCTTCTGTAGGAAAGATAACTCCAACTTTATCTACTTCAGCTGAATTTTCTATTAGTGTGGGAGATAATTGGCTCTTAAATTCATTTGCTACGTTGACACCTGTATCACACTCGTATGTTTTTGATTGATATGATGGGCTAATAAGTAATTTTACTCTACTGCTTCCATTGCCGTTATCTTGATAGCTGAGTCCATAAGTAACTCCATTTCCTTCAATCAACCCTACGTTTTTTGGATTAAAACCTATCGCTTCTTTAACTTTCAGTGTAGTTGTATTAACTCCAAGCAATCTACTTAATATAGACATAATTATATTTAAAATCTTAATAAAATGCTATTATGATTGTTTCCACGTGTTAATGTCAATGAAAATTTTAATTAAAGTTAAGAAATTAATACCTTTGTAATCTGCAAAGCGAAATATGGAAAATGATTAGCAGTAAAGAATTCACAAATTGGGTGCACCCACTCTACAGATATAATATTGTAGAGCTCAAAAAACCAACAATTGCAATTGTTAACTCTTCAAGTATAATTTGTTGAGATTTACAAGAGACTTATTAGATGAAAGAGAAAGAAGAGGAGTTTAGTTTTACATCAGATAACCTGAAGAAAGCGAAAAAGTCTATAGAGATGTATCCTAAAGGTAGAGAAGGTAGTGCTGTTATGCCTTTACTGTATCTGATTCAAGAGCAATGCGGATGGGTTTCTGAATCTGCTATGCGTTATGTTGCTGATATGCTGCATATTCCACATATTCGTGTATACGAAGTGGCAAATTTTTACACCATGTATAATTTAAAACCAGTAGGTAAATATCTGATACAAGTTTGTAGAACAACTCCTTGCTGGTTATGTAATAGCGAGGAAGTTTTAAGTACCTTTAAAAAGAAGCTTGGGATCAATATCGGTGAAACCACTAAAGATAATCTATTTACTTTAAAGGAAGTTGAATGTCTTGGTGCATGCGTTAATGCCCCTGTGGTGCAGATCAATAATGACTTTTATGAACACCTCACTCCTGAAAAAGTAGAAAATATCATAGCAGAGCTTTCAAGCAAATAGATGGAAAAGTTTTCGTTTAGGATAACCAAGCAATCAGGTTCTGCAAGAGTTGGCACAATTAAAACTCCAAATGGAAATATAGAAACACCAGCATTTATATTTTGTGCAACCAAAGCTGCAATTAAAGCTGCAGATATTGAGAGAATCAGGGAAGCAGGTACTCAGATAATACTTTCCAACACTTACCACCTAATGCTCCAACCAGGAGAAGATACCGTAGCAAAACTTGGTGGATTGCACAAGATGATGGGATGGAGTGGACCAATGCTCACTGATTCTGGTGGATACCAGATATTTAGTTTAGGACACGGGTCAGTTTCAGAAGAAATAAAGGGAATAAGACAGAAACAAAAAACTCTGATCAAAATTAACGAAGATGGGGCAATTTTTCGTTCTTACATAAATGGTAAAACTTATTGTCTAACTCCTGAAAAGTCTATACAAATTCAACAAAAATTAGGTGCAGATTTAATCCTAGTTTTAGATGAATGTACTCCATTCCATGTCAGTAAAGAATACACAAAAAAATCAATGCTCATGAGCCACAGATGGGCTGAACGTTCTTTAAATGAGTTTGAAAAAAATAATGATGGCAAACAGGCGCTGTATGGAATTAGCCAAGGCGGAGTGTATCAAGATTTACGTGGAGAAAGTTGTGACTTTATCAACAATTTGCCATTTTTTGGTCAAGCAATAGGTGGATCGCTTGGTCAGAGTAAAGAGCAGATGTATGACGTAGTTTCCTTTACTATGGAACGTTTAAAAAAAGAGAGGCCTACTCATTTGCTTGGTATCGGTGGAATTGTGGACATTTTTCGTGGAGTAGAGCTTGGTGTTGACACATTTGATTGTGTGCATCCAACTCGCCTCGCAAGACATGGTGGCGCACTTGTTAAAGTAAAAAACAGAGATTCTATTTCTTCAAAGCGTAAAGAGCATATTAATTTGCGAAATCAACGATTCGAACTAGATGATAACCCAATTGAAAATGACTGTTTGTGCTTTACTTGCAGAAAACATTCAAGAGCCTATATACACCATTTACTAAAAGCGAAGGAATTGCTGGCTTACACACTCGTTACCATTCACAATGTTTTCTTCATGAATAAGTTGATGGAATCAATAAGACAAGCAATATTGAATGATAGGCTAGATCAGGAAAAAAATAATTGGATTAGTGAAATACCGCTGCATTGTGAATTATATACCTAGTTCATATTTTGCACATGTGCGTTGCATTTTTTAATCTTCCTTAAAAACTTGACAGTACCGCATATATACGGGTATACTAGAAATATAATTTTGTGAGGCATTTATGGTTAAAAGTAAAGAAAAACATCAAATAGCGTTTTGCGTTTCAGCCTTTACACTCTTAGCTGGTTTATCATTGATCGCAACTGGAATTGCAGTAGGTACTGTACCTGCTATAGCTTCTTGTTTAGTGACAGGAGGAATTTTAACTGCCTTGTCTATTGTGCAATCAGTAGAAAGCTATTTATTTTTACAAAACAGCGAAAAAACTTTCAATAAAATGATTAGTGGTATACACTATGGATCAGAAAGCAAACTTTTTATAGAAAGGATTTTGCAACCATTCATTGAACTTTTTAGTGAGCATAAGCAACATAACTAAAGTACACTAAGCATAGAAACCACTTTATCGTAACTTGGCAGTGAATTAATTTCTCCAATCGCAGCTAAAGTAATTTTTTCATGCTGAGATAGCAATTCTTCTGCTGCTTTTTTTATATCGTAAATAGTAACAGCACTAATTTTTTCTATTAATTCGTTTTTACTGATGTGTTTATTATAGTTGCCGTAGTAATGTCCTAACGTTTCAGCACGCGAGCTAACACTTTCGCGTGACATTAAAATTTGGGATTTTACTCGCTCTTTTACTCTATTTACTTCTTCTTCCTTCAGATCGTCTGTGGACAATTTCTTTAGCTCTGTCGTTATGGATTTTAAAAGCTTATCTAGATTACTACTATCTGTACCGGCAAAAATGGAGAGCATTCCTGTATCAGCATAACTAGAGTTGAATGAGTAAATGGAGTAAGCAAGACCCTGCTTTTCTCTTACTTCCTGAAATAGGCGTGATGACATTCCGCTTCCCAGTATGGCATCAAGAACTTTGAATGTGTGATATCTATTATCATCACGAGAAACACTAGGTAGACCAATTAATAAATGTACTTGATCTAATTTACGATGTTCTAAATACTCACCACCGGTATAACTTGCATTCTCGCTTTTTTTCAGCTCTCTTGAATGAATCTTTGAGAGAAAGTCTTTGATTAATTGAACAACTTCCTCATGTTCAACATTTCCTGCAACAGCAAATATAATGTTCTCGCCAAAGTAATGCTCATTTATGTAGTTATCTAGATTAGCTCGGGTAAAAGATTTGACAGTATCTTGCGTGCCCAAGATTGATCTACCAAATGGTTGATCTTTATAAGCTGCTTCAAAATACTTATCAAAAATGATATCGCTCGGTGAATCATTAGTTTGAAAAATCTCTTGTATTACAACGCCCTTTTCGCGTTCCAATTCATCCTCTGGAAATATAGAATTCATTAATATATCTATTAATATATCAATGCCAGTCTTTATATCTTTTTTAAGAACCTTTGCGTAATAACTTGTACTTTCTCTACCGGTGCAGGCATTGAAAGCTCCACCTATGTCGTCAAAAGCTTTTGCAATTTCAAAAGCAGTTCTTGTCTTTGTTCCTTTGAAAGCCATGTGTTCTAGGAAATGAGATATTCCATTTTGACTTGCACTTTCAGCTCTACTGCCAACACCAACTCGTATATTTAAAGCTACAGAATCAACATCATGCACTCGCTCAGTTATTATGCGCAGACCATTATCTAATTTTGTTACCTGTGGTACATTCATTTTATATACTCTTTTTTAAATTCTCTTCTGCAAAACCCCAATTGATCAAATGATCAAGAAAAACTTTTATATAGTCAATTCTACGATTTTGGCAATCCAAATAGTATGCATGCTCCCACACATCCATAGTAAGCAGCGGTACTTGATCATAAATTAGCGGCAAGTCCGCATTTGGAGTTTTAGTGATTTTGAGTTTTCCTTTTTCAAGCACTAACCACACCCATCCACTACCAAATTGGCTTACTCCATAATTTGAAAATTCTTCACAAAATTTATCAAAGCCACCAATATCATCTTGAATTTTTTTTGCTAGAAGACCATCATCTTGAGGCTTACCACCACCATTCTTTTTCATTGAATTCCAATAAAAAGTGTGATTCCAAACTTGTGCTGCATTGTTAAAAATAGGAACTGTATTATTATTTCCATGAACTTTCGTTACTAATTCCTCAATTTCCATATGTTGATAATCTGTGTTTTCAACCAGTTCGTTGAGTTTATTTAAATATCCCTTATGGTGCTTATCATAATGAAAATCTAATGTCTTTACAGATATATAAGGCTCTAAAGCTGCTTTATCATACGGCAACTCAGGTAAAGTAAAACTCATGCTGACCTCTTTATTTTCGATGGTATGGTAATATGTGCTTTTGCGCAACAGATAATTTAGTTAGGTAGTGATTGCATTTATTCTAAAACAAGCGATATTAGTAAGATAATTATGTTTTTATTTTAGAGGGGTAATATGTCAAGTTTATTCAAGAATTTTAGTAGATATGCTAAGTTCGGAGATATTCCTAGAAAAAGCGTTGGATATTGTGGTAACGAAGTTTCACAAAATAGTTTCTATAAGTCCGTTTATTAATAACCTCACTGTTTTGTAATTGGATAAAAGTAAGATTTAAATCCGATTGAGAAGTTCTGGTTTGCCATTAAGCATGTCATAAGAAAAGTGCTGCCAAGCTTTTGGCCCAATATTAATTCGGCTATTGATTTTTTCTTTCAGTCCTCGGAAAAATCTTACTTAGCTTAGCTATAGATGTTTACAAAAGAAATTCAAGTGAGTGAAGAAAGAAAAATTATTTTTGCAATACCGTAGGTACGCTCCACAATTATATTGAAGTTTTTATTGCACTCAAAACCTTCATTTTTCCTCATTTCTAGAATTATTAACGCATTATCATTTAACCAGCCTGAGTGAGCTAATTCGTCTAAAGTTGAGTTAACCAGATTGATATTATAAGGTGGGTCCATAAAAACTATATCGCACTTTGAAATAGGTCTTGGTAATCCGTTAGCATTGCAACAAATTAACGTGATATCGTTCGTAATTCCAAGATCTTCTGCGGTTTTTTTAGGCAGTTGCAAATTGTAATAATCTGAATCTACCATGAATGCATGTTTAGCACCTCGAGAAAGTGCTTCAAATGAAAAAGAGCCACTTCCGCAGAATAAATCAAGTACATTTAGGTTATAAATAGGTTTTCTTGAAGAAAGTATACTAAATATTGCTTCTCGGACACTACTCATAGTGGGCCGTGCAGCTAAATTCTTGCCTGTAGTTATTTTTCTTCCACGATATTTACCCGCAATAACACGTAACATATAAAACAAGTTCGAAGTTAACTAATTATTTATAATACACATTTAATGTCAACATAGCTTCAGCAGTCTAATAGAAAGAAGGTTGCTTGTGGAGAAACGCAAGATCAATCGCTTTTCTTTGATTTATTTTCTATACTGATTGCACGACCAATCTCATCTTGTAAATCATCATGGTTGTTTTTTTCATCATGACCCATCCCTTCAATTCTACTTTCTAACTCTAACTTAATTAGAGTATTGATTTTCTCTATATTATCGAGGAAGTTTTTACATTCTTCATCACTATATTCCTCACCAGATGCTTTTTTTTCTATAAATAAACTTTTTAACCCTACTAGATCAAAACTCTGATTGGCATTTAACACAATATTTCTCTCTATAAAACTAAGATCTGATAGTAACAAACTAACCTCTAATAGATCTTCACTTTTAATGTTTACAAGATTATCAAGATTATCTAAAATAGAGAACATCTTAAGCTCCTTTTGTGCAATTTCTTTGTCTTCTTTGTCAAATTCTGACGATAGCCCTTTATCATCTATAAGTCTCTCATTCAGAGCTTTATTTAGCTTTGAAAGATTAACATCACCTTGCTTAGTGCTATCTAGTAACAAATCTACCCTCGCTCTGCGCGCATTTAAAACATCATTGTAATCGTTTAACTTGATATTACCATCTTCGTCTTGCTGAAGACCATAATAACTTAGCCCTTTGAAATTACGATTCTTCATCATTCTCTATGTTCTCATTCCTTTCATTATCTTGACGCTCTCTATCTTCTCCGGCACGTATAGCTTCTGTAGTGTTTTTTAAATTTTCTGGTTCCGTGCCTAATTTTCGCGCTACTCTATTTGATTGGTCAGGCTTATTTTCTTTTGATGATTCACCCTCTTCTTTTGGTTCTTTTGTACGTCCAATAGTGTAATCATGAAGCCTTTCCAAGAACTCACGTCTGTGCGTTTTTGCTCTATAAAGCAAATTATGCTGATAACCATCCTTTTCTCCTTTAGCAGGGTTAATTCCTATAGAGTCGAGACCATGTTCCCAAGCAAACTTCATAGCATCTTCTATTGTATAGCCCAAATGTGATCCTACATATCCTTTATAATATTCTAAATATTTATCAATTCTTCTATGTGCAATATCTTCTTTATCAATTCCAAACGCCCTGTAGATTTTTTCCTCAAGCTTATCAACATCATTTTTAGGTGATGTTGCAAATTTTGTTGCTTCAATAGTAGCACCTACAAGCTTACGTGGTACATTAATAGCATATTTCAGCACACCCCCAACTCCTGGTATTCTACCTAGCAAATTAGCTGTACCTCCAGCTAATCTGTCCGGTACATGAGTAGCCCAATCACCTAAAGACTCTAACTTTCCGCCAGCAAAGTTCTGCCACTGCTGCTTTAATCCATCTGTAACACTAGCTAAAGGTGATGCTTGATACATACTAGATATACTGTAAACACTAAACCCACCACCGGCAATGCTTGAGCCCATCTGTTGTACAAACTCCTTTAAAGAAAACATCAAAAACGAAAGCAAGAACAGCATAAAGATCTCTCCTGCGTTGATTAAATAACCTCTCTGTATGTCCTGTACCCTTTGGTAATCGCTATTTTCTTGATAGTTTTGATTTATATCATAAAAATTCTCTGATTGGCAGCTTACACTTTGCGTAATTACACCTTGCACTAAAGACTTTATTTCACTTTTTGAATTTGATTGAATGATACCCTTTTTGTAATCGTCTATTATTTTCTCATAATTCCTGCATTCTTCTTCATGCTGTTGAGATTGACAATAACGCCTTTTTATCTTACCATTTATATTATCTATCAACAATAAGATATCAGCCTTTTCTGATGCATGTAATAAACTATTCGTTAGACGCACTAGATCTTTTTCACTACAATTAGCATCAACTACTATATCACTTTCTGCTATATAATGGTCTGCTGGATTTTTCTCAGTACCAGGCACTGGATTAAAGAAAGGGTAATCTATATAACGAAAACCTTTATTAATGTAATTTGGTGGAAGAGGGATATATCCAGCGCCACCAGTAAACTTTACTGTACCACCTATTCTGCTTAGTTTTTCTATACCTTCTATATTCTTATCTACGTTCAACGGAGAAGCCTCCCCGATAGTATAAGGTACAAAAATTTGCCCTGGAGTCCAGCTAAAGTATTCTTTATCAATTATACAAAAACCACCAAATACCCATTTTGGAGCACATAACTTTATTTCAAGCCATTTATTATAGCACACAGTAAAGCCTAACTGTTTATAAAAGGTATTCATTATCATTGCAGCAAGTAATGACAGCAGGGTAAATATCATAATTGATTGCAAACAGAAACTAATACAGAATTTTATCCAACCCTCAAATAGACTTTTCAGTGGTGAAAATAAAATAGAGATTAGGAATAGCGGCATTATAGATACAAGAAAAGCTATACCCATAAAACCAGAAAGGAATATTATGTAAGCATACATACACAGCAGGAAATATAAGACAATCCCTATAAAAATTGCCGGTATCATAAAGAGACTTGCCCACATTTGATAATGTAAAAATGCTGCAAACTTTTTCCAAACAGAGTAAGCAAAAAACTTATTAAACATATCCTCCATGAAGCTAAACAATTTAGCTTCATTTCCTTGAGCAACGTTTGAATTACCTCCGGTGTTCATGTTGGGAGCAAAATTAGTAATTATGCTTATCAATTGTTCAAGACCTTTAACAAATAAAACAAGAAAATGATCATAGAAAAATCTAAAACTTCCAGGAGATATAAGCACTATTACTAGAGTGATTTTCATCATTCTGATGAGCATATCATGCTTAGTTTCTCTTATCATTCCAAAAAGATAAAGAAGCGATGAAATCACTATAAATAGAACAAGCAAGGAAAGAACAAAATTGTGAAAGCTCGTACTTTTTTCAGCTATATTTTGAAACATCGCTTGTGCAGCTGCAGGATCATTGCTATCAAAATGCTTTTTACAATTTTCGTTAATCAATAATACACATTTTAGATAGTTATAAACGTAATCAAAAAATCCAAAGTTACTTGGTTTCTGCACTCCGCTCAAAAATTCAAAAGAGTAGCCACCTGCATTATCTAGATAATATCTATCTAATATCTTTACATATATTTTCCATCCTTTTTCTAACCTCACCGTATTACAATTCCTGTCCTGTAATGTGGTGTTATCTCTGTCTAAAGTAAAAAGCCCACTTCCATCTTCCGCTACGGAATTGTAACCTAGATGTACAGTAGGAGACTCAGGGTTACGCATGGATTTTAAATTTTCGTTAGGACTAGAATCGCTAGGCCTTTTAAATAAAAGATAAGCACCATGGCCGTTAGTAAACCAACATGGAGCACCGCGTTTTTCTCTGTTATCATCTTCACTAATACACTTGCAATTTACAGTACAACTTGCATTAGGATTACTTGAAATTTTTTGTGTACTAGATTTGTAATCATTACAAATTAAGTGAAAGTCAGGCAAACTATTATCGCCCTGTTTACCTTCAAACTTAGTCACATATTTTAGCTGTTCCAAGCTTTGCAAATTATAACTACCTTTAGATTCTTTCTTATTATTATTACTCCAAGATGTCCATGCACCATTTACTCGTACTACTAAACTATCTCCATTGGTTTCAAATCCAGTATCTTTCCACTTCACCACTTGATTAGAGTGAAAACCATAATTAATTTCGCCAGTATCAGGATCTATAATTTCCTGATCTTCCGGAATAAAAGCATCGTGATCTTTTGAAAAATGAGCACCAACTGCAACCGGTTCAGGACCAAAATAATCAGCAGATATGCACCTTGGAAAAGGCATATCATTCTTACTACAACCTGTAACCAGCACACAGATTACCAAAATTAATAACCTAAACCAACATTTGCCTAAGCGTGATTGCATACCTAAACTTTTTCCAATACAGAATAAATTTCTAAAACCTTACTTCAAATATCTTTTTAATTAGTTACTCCATATATCTCATCAATCTTCCTTAACTTGTCCTTTTTTTATCAGAATCCTTTTGCTTATCTTGCTGGCTTAGTGTTTCAGATTTGCTCATTTCTTTGCCAGAACTCCCTTTTTCATCTGCTTGCTTTGGTGTATCAGGCAATTTAGCTTCAATTTTTCCACGATCTTTACTCATTCCCTGCTTGATGTTATGTATCATATTTTGGGTTCTATCATCAAGGCCAACAGTTGACAGCATAGCTTGTGATGCGCTCCTAGCAATATGACTAACACTTTGAGCAACTCCATAACCAGAGCTGAACAACGCCTGCGCCATAGTTTCTGATATGGAAACAAAAGCTTCCATTGCACTAGCAATGATGAGATATATAAATGCCTGGATTAGATCTATAGGTAATGCTGCAAAGTGCCCACCAGCCCTTTCTCCAGTACTGAGCGCAACATCAACACTAGTACCAGGACTATACCCAAGAGGTAATATTGATTTCATAAGACACAGATCATACGATAAAAAATTTACACTAATTAAGCATTGATAGCATGCAGAAAAATTTGTGAGGTTGTATAGAACTGAATACATTAACTGATTTAAAAGAGACAAGGATGAAAATAAAATGACTGGTTGCAATGAAACATGAGCCAGCGTTTTTATCCAATTATCAAATAATGTTTTAGTTTGTTGAAATAGAATAAATACGATAAATAAAGGTGCCAATGACAATAAAAATGCCACTAAAACAGTAGATATTACATACTTAAACGTAGCACTAATAATGCATCTTAAAAACACAAAAGTAGCATAAAGTATTGCCAAAAATGCAATAAAGCCAAAAGGTCCTGATAGCATTAAAGATAAAAATTTCAGCCATGTTTCTCCTGTAAATAATACTCCCGCTGTTAAATCTAAGAATGCAAATTTTTTACCTCCTTCCCCTATATAGCCAGAAAAACTATCAACTAAATAAATGCTACCATCAACAAAAAGCCCAGACAAAGTTGTACCAAAGAATTCCCAACTTCTATCACTAAAAGCAAAAGCTATAAATGCTATTTTGAATATTCTTATAATAAAATCGAATTTACTTAATTGTATTGTTCCAAGCATATAGCCAACAACAGTAAATATAACGTATAGAATAAGCAAAGCTCTTATTCCTTGTAGAAGCCCCTTTCTATATCCTTCATATGGAATTTTAATTCCGTCTTCACCCCCATCTGTTATGAAATCAAAAATCTTGTTTACAGTTGATGAAATAAAATCGTTTATTTTTCTTTTTAAAAATAAATTTACTGTGTATTTGTTATCTTCATAATATTTGGCTTCTTTGTCCGTAATATCATCTTTCTTTACGTTTTCTACATTAATACCAAAGTATATCTTTTTAGACTCTTTATCCTTTAAATGACTTCCATCTATTGCATAATAGACTACATTATCCTCTGTTATTTTATCCAACTTCTCTACTTTTCTGAAATCATTAGTTTCCGGAATAGATGGATCTCCTGGCGGATTATCACCCAAGTACATATACAGTTTTTCACCACTATCGAAGTTACATGATCTAGTCACTGCAACATGATATCCACCTCTATGAAGTTGGTAGTTGCCATTACTTGCTATAGCAAGCATCACACTACTACCATGTAGTATATCTTTTTCATCTATTTTATAATCATGATTTAATTTCAAAGAAAAATGTTCAAAATTATCACCAATTTGCGAACACACATTATCTCCTTTTGCACCCTTTTTCTCTGGAAAACATTGAATACCTTTAGCAGTATTCTGATCATCAAGATCGCCAATTTTTGCAACAAGAGCTTCGGCCCAAGAAATATCTTCTCTGTCCTCTTTGAAGTTTAATTTAGAATTTGATATTAAATTAATGTCAATCTGCTTAGAATCCCTCTTATTTTCTTCAATCTCTTTTAGTTCATCCTCAATACGTTTAAGGTGAGAATACATGTCACATGTATTTCTTTTATCATACTTCTCATACCTTATAGAAGAGACGCAATTCTCCCCTATACCTTTTGCGTTGTAACATATATTCTGATAGTAACAATTAAGCTCATAAGAGCTGTACTTGCTTATCTCATTAAAATCACATTTTTTCCCATTACATAATTTATCCAGTCCTATTTTAGTTCGTCGTAAATCTAACAATGCACCATTTATCCATGAATTTTGAATATAATCCTTATTAAAATGTACCTTATTATCATATGGAGTGTAGCCATTACCAACTAGCACTCTTCTTTCTTCTATGTTCTCTTTATTAATCTTAGGAAATTCTACTTTAGTCCTCTTACCACTTTCTCCACAAAAGAATGTTCCTCCACCAAACATGTCTTTTATTGTAACTTTATCTTTTTCATCCCCTCTTTCAGAGCTATAACAATTGCCATCAAAACTGATTCCTTTTCCTTGTGGATTGTCATAATCAATCGTTATCTCTCTGGGAATTAAGCTAAAGCTTAACTTATCACCAGGATTTGCTTTAATTCCAGTATCTACATAACGTCTATTGCTATAGAATTCATTATTTCCAAAGCCTATATCCCCACATATTTCTCGTTCATCAAGACTAGCATTATCAATTAACTTATTACTGTAATTTGGTATTAAATCATTAGTACAAAATACAGCGGGCACAAGTACTCTCTTTGGATTTTTCCCTTCTTTAAGAGGACAAAAATTTACTGACCCACCAAGAGTAATTTTGATTTTCTCATCCTTGCTAATTACTTGACCAGAATCAACCCAATGAATTTTAACTCCTTCGCCACCTTCACGAACTGGAACATCTATACTGACACTAGTATTTCTGCTCTGCAACCCAGGTTCAACACAATCCATTGTGCAGCCAGTAATTACAAGACATAGTATCAATAATAATGATTTTCTGCTCATCATTGATTTCCTGTGTTTGTCGGTATTTTAGGTGCTGATCTTTGAGCTGATTGTGGTATTTGAGGTCTTCGACTTGGTGTACCAGATTGCTGACCTGCTCTTCTTTGGATACTTTGTTCATCTAAACCTACTGTTCCCATTAAGCTTTGCTGATATTGCCTTCCTGGTTCGCTTGCTACATAAACACCAAACAGCGAATCAGATATTGTTGAAGATGCCTCAACTAAAGCTTTCATGGCATGTCCCAAAATCACAAAAGCCATCATAGCTGTGATGTTAGGTGCATGTTTGGAAGCATAACCATAAAGAATACAAGGATTAAAAATCTTTAAGTTAAGATTAAGTATACATGTAGGGCAGACCTCAAAATTAAAGACCGAATACACAATATAATCCATAACCTGGCTTATTAATGATATAAAAATTAAAAGCACTACCGGATGAATTGCAAATCTTGCTAAATTTTTGACCCAATTGTGAAACATCTGTCTAGTATATCCAAATAGAAGGCAAATAATAAAAAGAGGCGCCAAGGAAAGCAATAATGCAACTATTGCTATAGATGTGATAAAAGAAAATAAGGCGTTAAACATCGATAAGCTCACTGTTATCAAACCCCAAATCACCAAGCAAAACGATACGATACCCAAAGGACCAGAGAATATAAGAGATATTATTAGTAACACTGAGTGTGCTGATAAAAACCTATTGAGCGGTAAATCAAGAAATTCAAAAACATTTGATGTTGTACCTCCGAAATTTGCTATTTCTATTAACTGTTTTGGAGCATTAACAAAAATAGAAAATGCATTGTTATAAAAAAAACTCCAACTGTTATCGTTCAGCAATTGGGTAATAACTCCTATCTTTACACATATAATTAAAAATTCATATATAGAAGCATGAGATAATCCAAAAAAGTAATAAAGGGTGTATAAAACTATATATAATACTAATAACGACACTATTGTAGATCTGATGGTATTTGTTCTATTTGATGCTACAAAACTTTGATAAAGAGACTTCACAGGGCTAGTATCAGAGTGAATCGCGTTAGTGTCTTTGTAGCTAGAACCGAAAAATGCAGTTTTTACTTTTTCATCAAAAAAATTATATATCGCACTAAAAGTTCTTACAGGTGGCTCTTTAGTTGTAAGGTTAATGCTAAATTGACCTTCATTTTTCTTATAATCACACCCATGATCTCTTATTCCGTAATATATAGTGCCACTCTTGTCCTTTAGCTTTTCTTTTAAGCCTTCCATATATTGAGTATTATAAACTTTGCTAATGTCTACAGGTATATCTCCCTGAGTTTCATCAGGGTTGTGCTCGGGAAATTTGTCAGAAACATGTATATATAAGCTTTTTTCTAAATTAGGGATTTTTGTTACTCTTATGTTGAAACCACCTTTATCTCTGCTATCACCCAACTTGAAAATTAACTTTGATGTTTGATGGTCATTACTTATCTTGTGATCACAATTAGTACATAAACCACCACTAGGAATGTGTTCAAGATTTTCACCATCCATAGAAACATTTAAGAATGGAACATCAGTTTTTACTTCTGCATTCTTTAAAACATTATCAATAATCTCAGTATTAACAGATTTGCCACTAGAGTTAGTTGAAGCGTTAGTAATGGATCTAAATATTTCATCTTCTATATCATTGTATTCAACATGCACACAATTACTGTCACGGCTACCGGAAGAAAACTTACATATCTTTCTACAGAGTAAATTTAAAATGCGCGTATCCATCTTACTTTTCTGATCGCTTGAAAGCTTGCTGCAGTCTATATTTTCTCCCTGCTTTATAGAGTTAATATTTTCAATCTCCTTTCTTTTTTCTTCTTGGTCTGGTTTTGAAAAATCTGAACTCCAGTACTCTTGCCCGGGAAGCCATTCTGCATTGCCTATCATGAGTTTGTTAGGACATATTGTGTACTTGTATTCTCCATTTTGCCATATTGCCTGACATTCATTTTGATTTAAAACATGTGCAAAATACTCCTTCTCTACTTCACCGCAACTCTCGTCAATTTTTTTATAGGTGACCGTGCCATTATCGTTTTTACACATTTTACTTCTAACAACACTAAAGCTTATCGCATCGCCAGCTTTAAGCGCAAACGGTAATGTAACGTTTCTTACTCCAGGTTCAATTGCAAAATCTTTATATTGCGAACAAAAATTAACCTTATTAGGTACTATATTAATCTCTGTTACTTTTATTTTATCCGAAATATAGACTCCAGAATCAACCCATTTCTGCTCTGTTGACACTATATCCAATTTCTCACGCAAGCCTGATGAATCTTCTGGCTTAATACACCCGCACCCAGATAATAAAAAGAGTATCACAAAACTTATGCATAGCTTAACCAAGTTTTGGTTGCTCAAATGTTCAAACATCTGTTACTCACCTGCGCTCACTCTCCACCTGGTTTTATAGATTCACTAGAGGAAGATCCCGATCCCTTATTATCATCTCCACCTCCTCCAATAGCCCCTCTTGCCTTATTTACAGCCGCAGCAGCAACTTGACCAGCACCTCCAGCAGCAGCTTTGGCAGCAGATAAAGCTTTATTCACCATTTGTGCAGGAGTGCTACCTGAACCAAGTGCTGCTCTGTGGTTACCAGCAAGTTCAGCAGCCATACCGGGAAGAACGTTTAAAAAATGGTAAAATAAAAATAGCACCAAACATAACTTCATTAACTCTCCAAGTACAGAGTTACTAAATTCAACATACGCAAAATCAACCAGACCAAGCAGCATACTTTTCTCCCATTTATATTCTTGTAGCATGCACGCTAAAGTATTTGGATTGTTAGTACATTCTCCTCCTTTCAATTTAAACCAATATGTTTTCTTGCCTAGCATTTCAACTTGCTCTTTCTCAAAATTTAGACCTCTATAAAAGATTTTATCACATGCTATGAACATAAAAGATAGAAATGCAAAAAGGATAACTGGGTATAAACTGTAGGTAATTAACTCTTTTAGCCAACCATCAAAATATCCCTTAGTATGTTGAAACAAAACCATAGGAATGAATAAAGGCGATAAGATGATAATTACACTAAGCGCAACTAAAGATAAGATAAATACATAGCACATCCACAAAATAACCATCATCATCAAAATGGCCATAAATATACAGACAAGAGCTACTAAGATCTGTCCACCAGCAAAAATAATACCGATTACCGAACCTGCAACTAATAAGACAGGAGCAGCACCAAGCAAAACCATTAATGTTACAGCACCCCCTGCACCAATTTTACCACCAATTCCATCTAAAGGGGCACCTAAATAGAATAAAATTCTACAATCAAGCCTATCCCAAGGAGCAAGATAGCTGTAAGATATTCTTTTTCCATCTACTTTACGCATGTATTCATAATCTTTGCCTGCTTCGTAATTACATATACCTTTGCTCTCAGATGATGCTTGCAATACTATCTCCGACAAACCATTTGAAAGTTTTGTTAATTCTCCATAATAATGGGACATAGTACTGCCTGTTGTGAAGTAAATCACTAAAGCAAACTTAATAATCAACATGTACATTTCTTGAGGACTGCGAACACCACCAGACATGGCTTTTATAGAGAACAGTATTAAAGCCAAAACTAAGACAGCAGTTACGGTGTTTTTTAGCTTTTTCTGTGCTACAGATAAGAAACTGCCCTTGTTATGTCCATTTTGATCGTTAAGTGGACTGCCACTTGAATCAATACCTGCAACTAAATTATCTAACGATTCCTTAATGCATTGCACTATCATAGAAGTGATGGGAAGAGGAGCTAATGATTTACTCCCTGCCTGATTGTAGCAAGCTTCAGAGACATATGAGCTAAAACAGCCTTTATTGTCGTAACCTACAAAAATTTTTCCTTCTTTTTCCTTATTTCTTATATTAGTTTTATAGTCATTATCACTACCAATAGAAACTTCTTCTTTCCCTGTGCCATCTTTATTTTTGAATATCATCACAGATTTTTCACACATAGGAGCAATTGGATCAGGTGGTAATTCCGTGCATCCTATATCAATTCCTTGCGGCCAAGCAGTTCCAGCTGCCCTAACTTCAGCCAATTCCACACATAACCTACCCATTTTTCTCACTGCCCTGAACGTTGATCCATGTATGTCTTCGCTCTGCCCAGCTTTAAGCACTTTACATTCTAGATCGCCATCAACCTTCGGAGACCATGAACCACTTTCATATCCAGTGTCTTTCTCTCTGATATCAAAGTCTATGTATCCATCTTTCCCCCTGAAATTAAAGTCATTCGTCTTGAAAAGGTTGCCAAATGTTAAAGGATTGCGATGACACACTTCTATGTATTCACTATATTGCACCCCATTTTTTGGCCAGTAGTAGTGTTCCCTATCAACATTAACAACATCCCAGTTAGTAGAATTTAAAATCTCCTTTTCTGTTTGTTTTCCATCTCTTCCTGATCTTTTCTGTAATGCGGAAAAATACTCATCTTCTGTTCGATAATTTTTATCTGTGTCACCACTATAACCTGTGTCTTTTAGTTTAAAATTTTTATATCTCCCATCATTATCGTATGCAACTGGATGCCTAACAAAACTATGCTGACAAACAATAAGTCCCCCCACTGCCTTCCAGACTCCAACAATTGCGGCTATCATTCCAACGATAACAAGAGCAGTAAATAAACCAGCAGAAGAGACAATCAAAACAATACCAGTAAATATTGCACCAATAGCAATTACTATCCCAGCAACTGCTGCAGCTGTTTCAAACGCCTTACAGTCAGGATCAGAGGCACGGCTAAAACTACCAGTAGAATTAAACCTGCTAACAAATTCCGTTTTGTCAGTACCACTTACTGTATCTGCAAACACTGGATATGAGAGTAAAAAATCTATATTTAATAAAAATATCGCAACTAACAGTAATGACAGTTTAGTTTTAAACATTTTTCACCTTTTGATAAAACACAGGCAACCACATCTTTGGATCATCTCCGACTTCTTTCAATATATCATGTAACAATAGGACACTTTCTGCGCGTCCAGATAACACGTTGACCACATCATCCAAATCTTTCAGATCTATTCTAGCTACTACAGCATTAACTCCCTGCTTTACTAAAAAGAATCTAGTACTTGGATCTGTGTGTTTGATCAGTATGTACTCACGTTCAGTTAACATAAAAACATCTCGATAGACACTAGTAGCTTTCAGATTTGGCAAAAAAATTTGTGTTGCTGTCTGCTGTACAAGCGTATCACTAATAGCACTTTTACTTGCATCTTCAACACTCTGAGTAGCAAAAACCACAAAAGCATTTAACTTTCTCAGCACTTTCAACCAGTCTTTTATCTTAGGTGCAAAAACTGGATTATCTATTAACGCCCATGCTTCATCAAGAACAATAATAGATGGAGTGCCATCAAGCGATATACTAATCCTATGAAACAAATAAATCAAGACCGGCCCAAGAGCAACAGGATCTTTTAGCAAGCTAGCCATTTCAAAGCCAAACACTCTTGCTTTTGAAAAATCTAGCAAATCTTCTTTATTGTCAAATATTGCAGCATGAGAGCCATCATCATGCCACATAGATATTGCTCCAGCTAGAGTATCAGGGCCCGCAAGTCCTAAAAATGGTACAAGATTTCTCAAAAATCTGTCTTCTTTTTTTAATTTAAAATTTCCCTCAATTGCATCATTAATTCTAGCAATATCTTCTGAAGTGAATTTATCGTTGTATACTAAAATTAAAGATTTTATCCATTCCATCAAAAATGTTTTATTATCAGGAGTATCGTCAAGTTGCAGAGGATTAAAATTTGTCTTAGTTCTTGGTTCTATTATAGTATAGATACCACCAAGTGCTCTTAAAAAAATTTCTGCACCGCGATCTTTATCAAAAAAGAATATTCTTGGAGAAAATTTCATTGCTTGAGCACATAAAAAATTCATTAAAACAGTTTTGCCAGCACCTGTTGGCCCAATTATCATAGTATGTCCAACATCCCTTATATGAAAGTTGAAGAAAAATGGAGTGCCAGATGTTGTATCAAAAACTGTAACAGCATCTCCCCAGTGGTTATTGAATTTTTTACCAGTAGGATAATTATGTTGAGATGCAAAACCGGCCAAATTAAGACTACTTATTGTACCTTTTCTTACTATATAATCAAAATTACCAGGAATTTGCGCCCAAAATGCTGGTTCTAGATTAACCCTCTCACGAACAGGATAAACACCACAATTAGAAAGCTCCGATTCAACCAATGATAAAGCATTGTCCAATGATTTAGGGCTTTTTTCTATACATAAGATAGTTAAATGGTGTGCACCAAACGCAATTTTACCACTCATTGCATCATCAAGCGCATGAGAAATTTCTGCTATTTGAGAAATAGCTTTATCTGCAGATTGTATCATACGATTTTGCTGTATCTGCATTTTCGCAATTGCCATTTGCCTATTTGTAAATTGAAAAGACTGCGTGATAATAAATTCATAAGGAAGTTGTAAAAAAGAATCAAGCATTCCTGCAGAAGTATTATTTCCATATTCTTTGATACTAACTATTCCAGCATATTTACTTTCATTATGAGTCACAACCTGTATCATCTTATGGCCAAAAAATACCCTATGAACTGGTAAGTATCTTGATATTTCAGTTTTTAGTGGAAAAAGCGTATTTGTAACAAAGCCACAATTTACAATTCTAGATAGAAACTCCATTATTTCACAAAACAGTCCGTTTGGAGTTTCTTTTACTCCAAGGACTTTAGGCGAATAATTCCTAAGGCTTGTTACTATACGATTTGTCGTTTCCTCTAAATCTTCATAGGTATCACGCATATCACTTTCCCAAGCATGTTTTGAAGTTACATGCCCAAATTTTTTCAGTAGATGTGATAAAAATTCTACTCCCTTTGTATCTGCCCTACGAATAATCGTAATGTATAAATCATTAATAAAAGATTGCCTAGTTGCGTGTTTTTCTCTCCATTTTAGATTTACATGGTTAGCAAAAAAATTTGGTAAACTCTGGTTTGCAAATTCATCAGAAAAGATATTCTTCTTACGCCTGATGGTATGAAAGTACAAACTAAATGCTGGAGATGAAATGCTTCTTAGCATCTGATTTCTGATATTATTTTGTATCACCAAGTCTTCATCATCGGCCGTTTCAAACGCAAAGCCATTTAATTTTATAAATTTAACTAACCAATTCTGCTTTGTTATCAAGGTTGTACTATTCCAATAGCAAGAATAAGGTATAAATTCAGCAGCGTGAACCTCTCTACTTAGAATAGATTTATTCTTTGATTGAATAGCTCTAAATCTCAACATTGCATAACATCAAGTAATGTCATAAGAATTGGCTCCATGATAAAACCGATTTAAACATTTGGAGCATTTTCCCAACTTTACCATAAATAACTCAATAAACAACGGTTCCTTTGCAGAAGCTATATAGCCAAGTCCATGTATACCTGGTAACATCAGGAGAATTACTCTAAGATCATTTGTATTAATGAAAATTAGCATGCAAATTAGAACGTTTAATATTGCAAACATATAACTCACACCAAAGAGCATTGCAGGTCTTGTAAGACCTTTAAATAATTGATTCGTTTGTATGCTGCCAGTAGACATATCTTTAACCTTCTAATAAGAGCTCTAACACTAATACTACATTATTAATTAAAAATCTATTGAAATGAATAGCACTTTAGGTAAGATAATTAATTTAAATTCAATGATTATAAGCTGGCCATTTCAAGAAGCAGAAAAAATACTACAAGAATTCCCTAATAAAAAAGAGATAATATTTGAGACTGGTTATGGTCCCTCAGGTTTACCACATATTGGTACTTTTGGGGAAGTTTTTCGTACCACAGTTATTGCAAACGCTCTAAAAAAAATAGCTCCTAGTATAAAAACCAAAATCATTGCAGTTTCCGACGATATGGATGGTTTGCGAAAAATACCAGATAATGTACCAAATCAGGAAATGCTAAGAGAGAATCTGAACAAGCCATTAACCATGATACCTGACCCATTTGGCACTCATGAAAGTTATGGTCATCACATGAATTCGTTGTTGTGTAAATTTCTTGATTTGTTTGAATTTGAATACGAATTTAGAAGCGCTACAGAGTGTTATAAATCTGGCGTTTACGATGAAAAACTTTTACTCCTGCTGAAAAATTATGATAAAGTGATGGACGTAATGCTTCCATCATTTCGGGAAGAAAGGCAGCAAACTTACAGTCCATTCTTGCCGATATGCCCAAAAACTTCCCAAGTTTTACAAGTTCCAGTAATTGAAACAAATACAGATAAAGGAACAATCACGTATGAAGACCCAAACGGGGAAAAAATAGAAGTTCCAGTGACAAAAGGAAAATGTAAACTGCAATGGAAACCTGATTGGGGGATGAGGTGGGCTGCATTCGGAGTTAATTACGAAGCTCATGGAAAGGATTTGACTCCATCTGCTGTGCTTTCAAGTCAAATATGTAAAATACTTGGAGAAAAGCCACCGCTTTTGTTTTGCTATGAGTTATTTCTTGATAAAGAAGGAAAGAAAATATCAAAATCAAAAGGAAATGGTATTTCAATTGAGGAGTGGCTAACTTATGCACCCACAGAGAGTTTAGCGTTATACATCTTTCAGAGTCCTAAAAAAGCTAAACGTTTATATTTTGATGTGATACCAAAATCAACTGATGAATATTTGGAGTTTGTTAAGCGTTATAATGAAAGTAAAGAAAAGGATGTAAACAGTCCTTTATGGCACATCCACCAGGGTAAAGTTCCAAACGTAGAAACTTCAGGCATAAATTTTTCGTTACTTTTAAACCTGGCAGCAGCTTGTAATGCTGAAAATAAAGAGATTCTTTGGGGTTTTATATCAACTTATGCACCAAACGTTACACCAGAAAGCAACAAAATGCTAGATAGACTTTCGGATTTTGCAGTTAGGTATTATCACGACTTTATCAAGCCAACAAAAGCGTATAAAGCTTCAAACGAAAAAGAGAAAGAAGCGTTACTAGATTTAAAGAACAACCTACATTCCCTGCCTATTACAGCCACTGCTGAAGAGATTCAATCTCAGGTTTTCTCCATCGGAAAAAAATATAATTACAGCAACTTACGCGATTGGTTTCAGTTTTTGTATGAAACATTACTTGGACAAAAAACCGGTCCTAGAATGGGATCTTTTATCAAGCTTTATGGGATAGATAATACAATCGCTCTTATAGAAAGTGCTACTGAACGTACACTTTAGAGTTTACCTTCTTCCATTTGAGCTCTCTAGTTTTATTACTTGACAAACTTTCCCACTTTTCTTATCATATCAATAAGAGTATTTATCCTTGTTTTTGATACGCGCGGTCTCAACGACAAAATTCAGATATTTATTGGCAAATTACATAAAATTATAGCGGCTGCATGTCTTTTTTATTTTTTCTACATTCAGCCAAATCGCGCTTTAAATAAGCGTTAGCATATTATTACAACGCCAATTTACATTATTATAGGGTCAAAACTCGTTACACGGGAATTTTTTTGTCTTTTTTTTATTTAGTAAATTTCTTAATATTCATAGCTAAAGTAATTTTAGAGAGCCAGCACGTGACCAACCTGGTCAGTTTTCTGGATCCCAGTACTGGGATGACAAGAAGAGAGCTGACTTGAATGACACCAAATGGACACTGGAACAGAGGCTACTTTAATAATATTTCACCATGTCATTCCAGCACTTAATGCTGGAATCCAGAAGTTTTTTTGAGCACAAAAGTTATGCTAAGTTTTTCTTGGTAAGAAACCAGTGTCAGCTACTTGAAAAGGAAGAAGGGACTTCTTCCTTCTACTTAACTACACTGTTGTGCCTAACTCTGAAGAAACTTCTGATTGTACATCAACTACCATTTATCTACTTCACTAGGACTTGACGTTGTTTTTGCAGCAATAGCCTCCTTTAACTCATCACAAGGCTTATACACTTCATACGTAATACCACCAGCAACAAGTCCAGTGAATACAGCAGCAGCAACAGCTATACCAATTAAAGCCAATATCGGTAATGCAATACCAGCAGCAAAACATCCACCACCAACTGTTAATGCAGCTATAACACCACAAACACTACCAATCATTATTGATTTATTAGTAGTTTTTACTATATTTTCTTCAGTTTTAGGTACTCTACTTTCAGGCACTAAAGGCTTTTCATTACTTTTACAACTAGATATGCTATCTGCAAGTATTGCTAGCCAATTATCAATTTTAGTTTCTTGCCCTTCATCTTGCTCTTGACTTTTTAATGCTTTTAAAATCTCCTGAAGTTTTTTACGATCATTTCCTTCTACACGAGCAAAAACTTCTTCTAACATATTATTATCTTCACTTGCTTCTAAAATAACTTTGATTTTTTTCTCACAATTAATGAAATTCATAGCATAGCCAAGCGGTGTTAGATTATACTCCGTACCATCTTTTAACTTTTTAGTTATATTTGCAGTAGTAAGAACTTCTTTTTTATCTTCACTTGCTTCTAAAAGAACTTTGATTATTTCCTCAAAATCAATGAAATTCATAGCATAGCCAAGCGGTGTTAGATTATACTCCGTACCATCTTTTAACTTTTCAGTTATATTTGCAGTATTAAGAACTTCTTTTTTATCTTCACTTGCTTCTAAAATAACTTTGATTGTTTCCTTAAAATTATCGAAACTAATAGCATAGCCAAGCGGTGTTAGATTATACTCCGTACCATCTTTTAACTTTTTAGTTATATTTGCAGTAGCAAGAACTTCTTCTAACATATTATTATCTTCACTTGCTTCTAAAATAACTTTGATTTTTTTCTCACAATTAGTGAAATTCATAGCATAGCCAAGCGGTGTTAGATTATACTCCGTACCATCTTTTAACTTTTCAGTTATATTTGCAGTATTAAGAACTTCTTTTTTATCTTCACTTGCTTCTAAAATAACTTTGATTGTTTCCTTAAAATTATCGAAATTAATAGCATAGGCAAGCGGTGTTATATTATACTCCGTACCATTTTTTAACTTTTCAGTTATATTTGCAGTAGTAAGAATTTTTTTTAATACGCCTTTTTTTGTACATTCTTTAAGAAAAGAAGTAATATTCTTTTTATTTTTTATCTCATCCCTTAACGTATTATATAATTTCTTTTGCTCTTCTGTTAAATCTTCGTACCTTGACATATTAACTTCTTCTATAATAAGAAGAATATATTTTAATTATCATATATTTTAGTAATAAAGTCAAGAATTTAATTCACTATCACAAACACTCAAACAAGAAAAAGGGGCTTTTGCTCAAGCGTTTACAGAGTTATTAATCTTCAGTTTCATTTAAATAAGGAAGCAAGATTCGTCAACGTTTCTGTAAGTATCTGCTATACAGAAACGTTGCCACCAATAAAGCCTAAACTTACTAAATACATTTCTGTAGATTCAGATCTACTTGACTTTGGTTTGAAGTATCTTACTGTTTTGAACATTTTTTTTAGCTCATTGCAGAAATCTTTATCAGACTCTCCTTGAAAAATTTTTACTACAAATTTGCCACCATGATTCAAGAAATGCTTTACAAAATTGAGCGCTGCTTCGCATAAGAGCATAATTCTGATATGATCTAACGATTTTAAACCGCAAGATTCTGGTGCCATATCAGATAAAATTACATCAAATTTGTGATCCTTGAATTTTTCTCTTAAAATTTCAAGTTCGCTGATAATATCACACTGTATACACTCTACTCCATTAATTGCGTTTATTGGTTTTATGTCAACAGCAATCACACTCGCTCCTTTCTTAGATGCAACTTGTGACCATCCACCAGGAAAAGCGCCAAGATCAATAATTTTTTGCCCTTGTTGGAGTAGTTTAAATTTATCGTCTATTTCTATTAACTTATATGCTGAGCGCGATCTATAACCGTCCTTATTGGTTTTTTCCACATACTGATCATTCAAATGGCGATGTAGCCATCTTGTTGAAGATAATTTTCTACCTCTAGCTGTTTTTACTCTGGTCTTTATACTAATAACCTACTTATTATTGATTATATCTTTGAGCTCTTTTTCAACTACTTCTTTTACCAATGCATGTAGATACTTATTCAGCCACTCTGAAAGCTGAGGTTTTAAAAGAGATACAACTAATTCTTCAACAGTAAGATCTGCTCTTTTTTGTTGTTTATGCCGTAGTTCGCTTTGCATCTTTTCAAGCAATGTTTTAATTTCCTCCATATTTTCTTTTAAAACTAAATGCTCGTTACTTTGTTCTTGATAGCTCACTTTGTTATTACTCATTTGGATATTATCATACAAATTTTTCTCTTCTGAGTTGTAACTATGGCTATTAAATAGGTTATTCATTTTCTCACTTTGGCAATTATTCTCTTCTTCACTATTTTCTTTTTCTTCGATGTCTTCTGGGTACTCCTCTTCAAGGCATAATACGTCATCATCTTCATCTATTATTTCTGCTCTATCGCCACTTGGATTTTTACCCGATATAGCTTTTTTTATATCTTCTAGTATATCTTTTACAGATTGATTATCGCTCATACCATTAAATTTAAAGGTTTATACTATTTATCATAAAAAGCAAGTTGTAAACACTAATTACATAATTGCTTTTTGCCTGAATTAGATCGGAACGTGCTTTAAATAATTCATCTTCAGTATCCAAAAGATCAGTTGTGCTCTTTAAATTTAAGTTTACTTCTTGCTCAACTCCTTCCAATGCTAAAGCTGCTGCTTTTTCTGCTTCTTGACTTGCTTTAATAATAGCTTTTGCTGTCAGCACGTTATTCCAAGCATTTATAACTGCTTGCTCTATAGTTTTTACCGCTTCGTAATAATCATAAGTGGACTGTTTCGCATCCATTTTAGCTCTACTGAGACCAAAAATATTAACTCCTCTTTTAAAGATCGGAATATCAAGAGTAAAGACAACACTCACATTCTCTAGTAACGTGTCTAATTTTATATTGTCCTTTCCAAAATTTTTACTTGCGCTTAGATTCAAAGAAGGAAGCCATTTGGAACTTTCAGCAATCACTTCCATTCCAGCAGCCCTTTTTTTATAAATTGCTGCTTTTAGGGATAAGTTATTGGTTTTTGCTAACTGTAAACATTCATTTAATTCTGGCATAGAAGGTAGTTTACCATTAGTCTCATAAAGATTATCGGCATCTTCACCAATTAAATGATAGTAAGCAATATTAGCCAGCTTCAACTCACCTTCAGCATCAACTCTTTTGGATATAGAAGATGAAAATTTTGCTTTTGCGAATAAAACTTCAGCATTAGTAACTTCTCCAAGAGAAAAGCGTTTTTTCATAGCTGACAAGTGTTCTAAAGAAACACGTTCTTTATGTTCCCCCAGTTTTAATATTTCTGCCCTTTGTAAAACATTAACATATGCTTTCACAGCGCTGAGTGCAACTTCTTGCTTAGATTGCTGAAATCTAATTTTTGCTGCTTTAAGAAGATAATTTGATCGGCTGAATGTAGCAAAAGTGCCACTACCATCTATTATTCTTTGACTTAATGTTAGATGTTTTCCAGAGTTTTGTAGATTGTTAATAATATTAAAATTACTATCGAAATTATATTGTAAATTAATGTCAGGTAAAAACCCAGCCAATCCGGAAGATTTTAGTTGTTTTTCAGCACTCTTATATTGGTAAAATTGAGACTTTATTTTTGAGCTGTTTTTGATAGCTTTGCTTATAGCTTCCTCCAAATCAATTGCATAGCAACCTATGGTACAAAAAGCAATTACAAATATAATAATCAATCGAAACATTTTGCTTTCTAGCATGTTGTTTAAGTTATTAGCATAAATTACTTTAATAATCAATAACTAATGTTGTTGACACTATCAAGCAACTTAGTATATCATAACCTACTGTTATGTATTGATATATGAAAACTTTTTTCTTAAAAGAGAAACAAATTGATAAAAAATGGCTTGTTATAGATGCAGAAGGATTAGTAGTAGGAAGGCTTGCAGCATTTGTAGCAATGCTATTGCGTGGAAAACATAAACCTGAATATACACCTCATATGGACTGTGGTGATAATGTAATCATTGTTAATGCAGAAAAGGTACATTTTACCGGAAAGAAACTTAAAGATAAAATCTACTACAGGCATACAGGTTATTCTGGTGGTTTAAAGAAAACTACTCCAGATAATATTTTAAATGGCAAATTCCCTGAGCGTGTGATGAAAATGGCAGTAAAAAGAATGCTTGATGATGGTCCTATGGCACGTAGACGGTTTGAAAATTTGTATGTTTATTCTGGTTCAGAACATAAGCATCAAGGACAGCAACCTGAAAAAATAGATTTTGCCTCTTTAAATCGTAAAAATAAGAAATAATGGAGTAAAAAGTGAAAATAAATAATAATGATCAGCCAAAAAAGGCAATGATTGACTCACTTGGTCGTTCATATGCCACAGGTCGAAGGAAAGAATCTGTAGCAAGAGTATGGATGAAGCCAGGAAGTGGAAAATTTAGTGTTAATAAAAAAGATGATTTAATTTCTTATTTTAAAAGAGAATCAGTGTGTCAAATGATTAAAGCGCCATTCATAGTAACTTCTATGTTAGATAGGTATGATGTGTTTGCAACTGTAAAAGGTGGAGGACTATCTGGCCAAGCAGGTGCCTTAGCTCATGGAATAAGCAGAGCTTTAAGTAGTATAAGTCAAGATCTACACTCTATATTACGTAAAGGTGGATTCCTAACTAGAGATTCACGTGTTGTTGAGCGTAAGAAATATGGTCAACATAAAGCTCGGAAAAAATGTCAGTTTTCTAAGAGATAATTGTTTCATAATGGTATTTTTTTGTAAATATTATACAAGTTCTTACAAGGGTTTATGACATTTTCTCTTTTTATGACGAATTTAGTTGACTATTGGCACTAGCATAATATGCTGTTTATGTAATTTTTCAATATTAAGGTAATTTATGAGTAAAGAAGATATAGTAAACCAACTGAGTAAAGAGTGCTCTAGTCAAGGTATAGATATAACAAAAGCTAGTTTAGGTAAGCTTCATGATATTTTTATGGAAATAATCAAGAACGATCTAACCCGTAAAGGTGAAATACGTTTGCATGGAATAGGGACATTCTCTAGTCCTATAAGTAAGGAAAGACAATGCCGTAATCCTCACAGTGGTGTGATGATGACCGTTCCTAAAAAGAAAAGGGTAAAGTTTAAAGCAAGTCAAGCTCTTTCAAGTATTTTAAATACCAAAGAGAAAGTATAAGCTACTTAGATATTGTCATTTTCATCTTTTTAGTTACACTACGTAAGCCATGAAATATAGCCTCGCTGATTAAAGAATGGCCTATATTAAGAGCTGAGATGTGAGGTGTCTCTTTTATTCTTTTAGCATGTTTATAATTTATGCCATGTCCTGCGTGGCATTCTATTCCTAGCTTATTAATGTATTCTGCAGAGTTAGTAATAAGTTTTAATTTTTCTTCTGATGGATTATCACAGTAATCCCCTGTGTGAATTTCTATTATGTCAGGCTTTCTTTCTAGCTTCTCAAGATATTTTAGTTGATTAATATTTGGATCAATAAACAGTGAGATTTTTATGTCAAAGCTATGCATTTCCTCTATTATACCAGAAAGTTTACTGTGCATATTCACGATATCAAGGCCACCTTCGGTTGTTAATTCTTCTCTTTTTTCTGGTACTATACAAATCGAATAGGGTTTTACTTCTTTTGCTATTTTGAGCATTTCTTCCGTAGCTGCAATTTCAAGATTCAACTCAGTGCTAATGTTTTGTTTTAGATTGAATACATCCTCATCTCTGATATGCCTTCTGTCTTCTCGTAAGTGTACAGTGATAAAATCTGCTCCAGCATCAATAGCTATTCTTGCTGCTTCTAATGGATCTGGATAAGAAGCTCCACGTGCGTTGCGAAGGGTTGCAACGTGATCAATATTAACGCCCAATTTCACAATTTACCTCAAAAATTATTTATAAATTATACATATTATTAGATCTTATGCATGTCATTGTTTAATGCCATAGCTGAAAGACAGAGCTAGCAGTTATACCAATTCTCATTGTTGGCAAGTCAAATAAGAAACATTCAAAATTGTTTGATTGTGGAAGTGGAAAGAGAAGTAATAAATTTGCATACACTTGCCCTTTTTTACAGTTAATCTAGTTTATAGAACTACTCGTGGTAATCCAAACAAGATTTTTTCTCATAATCAAGTTATAGTAAACGGGGACAATTTTTCGCATCTAAAAAATTTTAGATTTAGGATTGAAATTAATAAGTGAAATGATTATGTAGTGCATGTATTAGTAAAAGGAGGTACAACATGAGTAATATAGTTCATTAAATAAAAACAATAATCGTGATAATTTTAGTGTAAGAGGGTTACAAAGAGCCGTTGATGACATATTTGATAGCTTCTTTACAGGATAGAACCCAGAGCTTTACAAAAGAGGCAGTAGTCTACTACCAGTTTGTGATTTTTATGAAACAAAGGAAAGCTATTGCCTATCATTAGAGTTACCAGGTATTCCTAAAGAAAGCATAGATATTAGTATATCTGGCGATAGCTTAATAGTGAAGGGTGAAAAAACATGTGATAATGAATCAAAAGATAAGCAGTTTTACCATAAAGAAAGGTACTATGGTTCTTTCTATAGATCTATTCAACTTCCAACAAATGTAGAGCAAGATAAGGTATCTGCCAACTTTTTAGATGGGGTATTGCATGTAACCATACCTAAGTCAGAGAAACACATCAAAAAAATTGATGTAAAGTAACCAGTAAGTAATAGCAGGCTTCTGACCTTGAGGCTTGCTATTTTAATATCTGTTCAGTAGAGTGGCAAAATAAGGTAAACGAGAAAAGACAACTAAATGAGTGTCATGAAAGTAGCTGATACTGGCTCCCTTATGAAGGTGTCATCTTAGCACCCAGACACTGGTTTTTTAATTGAAAATGTTGTCTTGTTTGTGATAAATTTTGCTGGATGCCAGTGTCGAGCACTGGCATGACATTATAGAAGCTGGAATTACAGTGTCAGCTACTTGAATGACAATATTTGCTGTGTAATTTACCTTAAAAAATGAATATTCCTACAGCTACGTGTAAGCTACTTTCATGACACTCATTTAGTTGTCTTTTTTGCCACTTTGCTGAATAGATATGTAAAATATTAACTTAGCAATACAGTTTATTTCAAAAATTATCTATAGATTAGACACACCATTAGATCTTATACATAGTCATTTTTTAATGCCATAGCTGAGAGACGGAACTACTCTGCCTGCTCCCATTACCATGAAACTGTATGATACCAAAGTATAACGGTGTAAAAAATATGAAAAAATACCAATAAAAAAGGTAAAATAACTTTAATAGTTAAAACCATAGGCGCCAGTTGGTTTTTAACTTAAAAATAAAAGTCAAGTATCAGGAATTCTAGACATAAACCCTCCTATATGAATAAAGAGCTAGCAAAAATAAACTTATATATTTTTTGCTGAAATTTGATTATTTGGTGAAAAAACCTGCAGGTGAAGATAGATTTTGGATCCTAAAAAACCTTCATTTTCCACTATAATGAAGCTACCAGAGTCTATCAAGCAATTTTTTATTTAAATTGCTTGCAATCTTTTTATACACTCATCTTTACCAAGAATTACCATGATATCAATGATTCCAGGCGCATCCATTATTCCAGTTATTGGGGCGCGTAATGAGTGGTATATATCGCTCATTTTTATATTATGTAATTTTGAAAATTCCTTAATCTGAGAGGATAAAAAATTCTTATTCCAATCTTCACTACCTACACTCGAAAGAAATGATGCAAGTAACTTAATTACATCGAGGTTAGATTTGACAATTTGCTGAGCTTCTTCACTAAAATCAAGCGGCAGATCTTGAATATAAAACTTTGCTAAATCCAGCAGTTCGGTTAGATAGTTTGCTCTTTTCTTTAGCTCTGTTAGTCCTTGTAATAAATAGTTCTTTTTTATATCACTCAGTTTTAACATCGGAGCAAATGTATTTAAAATATCCAGATTGCTCATGTTACTAATATAATGATTATTTAAATGTTCCAGTTTTTTAAAATCAAGTCGTGCAGGTGAACGACCGATGCTTTCTAAATTAAACCACTCTATTGCTTGCTCATCGCTAATAATCTCGTCATTGCCGTGACTCCAGCCAAGCCTAAGTAGGTAATTACGCATTGCCTGAGGCAATATTCCCATCCTTCCATAATCACAAACGTTTGTAGCATCATGCCTTTTAGATAGCTTATTCCCGTCTTCTCCATGGATAAGAGGTACGTGCGCGAAGCGTGGAACATCAAAATCAAGAGCCTGATATATTAGCAATTGCTTGAAGGTATTAGTGAGGTGATCAGAGCCACGTATAATATCAGTTATTCCAACTGAATGATCGTCAACCACCACGGCAAAAATGTACGTTGGAGTGTTGTCAGAACGTAGAATTACTATGTCATCAAGTTGGTCACTATTTATCTTAACTTGGCCACATATCTTATCTTCAACAACAATATCTTCTGAGTCTGGCACTTTGAAACGGACAACAGGGTTTGCACTTGATGTCGAATGAGTACACTTATGCTTATATATTTTTCCTTCTTCTCTTGCTCTTATTTTCTTCTCCGCAACTTCATTCTCGGGGCAGTAACAATGATATGCCCTACCCTTTTCAACTAAAAGATTTGCAACCTCAATGTGCTGCTCTATTTTTTTTGATTGATATATTATTTCCCCATCATAGTTTATTCCAAGCCATTTTAACCCATCTATTATTGCATCAATTGCTTCCTGTGTTGAACGTTTTCTATCTGTGTCTTCAATCCTCAGCAAAAATTTGCCGCTATGACGTTTCGCATAGAGCCAATTAAATAATGCAGTACGAGCTCCACCAATATGCAAGAATCCTGTTGGTGATGGAGCGAATCTAGTAACTATACCTGGCATATTTGTCTATTGTGATAACGTAACCGATGATAACTAAAATTTGTACTTGCAACAACGTGGAACTATAGTAAATTTGAAAGATTAATTTACATTTATTTTTAATAAACTGCATTGTATAATTTAATATTAGTGAATGCAGTGAGGTGTGTATATGGATAATTTATTTGAAATTGCAAGAGGAGTTATAACAAAAGAGGATGAAAATAAATTTATTGAAGCTTGCAAGAAAAGAGTTGCTTGTGTAGCTAAGCATAGAATTGATGAAAATGGAAACCCATTTCATATAGCAGCAAGTAAAGGAATTCTGTTACCTGCGTTAAAAGAGATTATAGAGTATTTAGAAGAAGATACTGAGAGCAGAGTCAAGAAAGCAAAAGATTGGGAGAAAGTAAAAAGCTTAAAAAAGGAATTTGAGAACAATAAGAAATATATTAAGGAAGCACTCCTCGATAAAAGCTATATTAAGGATGACGGGAAGAAGGTAGTATCACCCCTTTATTTCTTGGACCCTGCAGAGCGGAAGGAAGTTAAGCAAATTGCAGACATAAAATGCAGCTTTATATGTAGTAAAAAGTTTCATCTATGCTTATACATAGTAGGGGCTATAGTGTGTGCTATCGCTATGTGTATATCTTTGTATCTTCTATTTTCGGCTTCTCAATCTCTTGCATTGGCTTCAATAGCAACAATAGCTTCTGGAGGATCTTCATATCTGTTATTTAAGGCATGTAACGAGATATATAGCTTGAATAACGAAAGTACTACATTGACAGATCCTGATGTTATGCAACTTGTAGATGGTGGTTTAGCTCCAGCATGAAGTACTTGCAAGCAATAATATAGAAATTTACTTTCTTAACTTAAGAAAGTATACTTATAAGATGATAAGAAAGAAGTATAGTAAGATTTTAGTAGCGAACAGAGGGGAGATTGCCTGCAGGATAATCAAAACTGCGCACAAGATGGGCATATCTTGTGTGTCTGTGTACTCAGATGCAGATGCAAATTCTGTGTATGTAAAGCAAGCAGATGAGTCAAGGCACATTGGCCCTTCGCCTGCTTATCTTAGTTACTTGAATATCGAAAAAATATGCGAAGTAGCAGTTGAAACAGGTGCTGAGGCAGTTCATCCTGGCTATGGGTTTTTAGCGGAAAATCCAGATTTTCCCTGTGCTCTGGAAAAACATAACATAGATTTCATTGGTCCAAGTGCAAAGACAATAGAAGTTACAGCCAACAAAATAACGGCAAAAGAAGAGGCAAGAAAGGCTGGAGTAAATGTAGTGCCAGGATATATGGGTAAGATCGAAAACGCTGACCATGCATCCATGGTTGCTGAAGAAATTGGTTTTCCCGTTATGCTCAAAGCTGCATCAGGTGGTGGTGGCAAAGGAATGCGAATTGTACATTCCAAAAAAGAAATTGAACTAGCATTTACATCAGCAACAAACGAAGCAGAGAAAAGTTTTAAAGATGGTAGTATTTTTATAGAGAAATATATAGAGCTGCCAAGACACATTGAAATACAAATTATAGCAGATAAATACGGCAATGTAGTGTGTCTTGGAGAGAGAGAGTGCTCAATACAAAGGAATAATCAGAAAATAATGGAAGAAACTCCAAGTCCATTTATTAGTGAAGAAGTAAGACAAAAAATGTATGCTCAATGTGTCTCCCTTGCAAAACAAGTTGGCTATTTTTCAGCAGGCACTGTCGAGTTTGTTGTTGATAAAGACCAAAATTTCTATTTTCTTGAGGTAAATACGAGATTACAAGTTGAGCATCCAGTAACAGAATTCGTAACAGGAATAGACATAGTAGAAGAAATGATTAGAACTTCCTGCGGAGAAGAATTAAGATTCAATCAGGATGATATTAAACTTACTGGCTCTGCAATAGAAAGCAGAATTTGCGCTGAAGACCCATCAAAGAAATTTTTCCCTTCCAGCGGAAGAATAAAATATTACGATAAACCGAATGAAAATGATCATGTAAGAATAGATGATGGAGTTGCTGCAGGTTCAGAAATCAGCATGTTCTACGACTCAATGATTGCAAAAGTTATAACCTATGGAAAAGATAGAATAGAGGCGATCAGCAGAATGCAAAAAGCTTTGTCTGAGTGCTATATAGGGGAAGTAATAAACAACATAGAATTTCTAGAATCCATCTTCCATAATCCAAATTTTATTGCAGCAAAGCTCCACACGAGATTCATTCCAGATCATTACCCTAGCGGGTTTCAAGGTGATTTTATTACAGAGGAATATATTAAAATATTTATTTTTATTGCACTGTATGTTCACTTAGAAAATGAGGAAAAGTATTACAGTAAGTCAATAGATGAAGCATTCATAGTGAAAATAGACGATAATGAGTACTCCGTAAATGCAAAATATCAAGATAACACATTAACAACAGTATATAACCACAATAAATACTCCGTGGTAGGTAAGTGGAAACCAAGTTACAGGTTGTTATATATAACAATTAATGATGATACCAATATAGCACTTAAAATAGAAAGGCAAGGCAGCAAATACTTTATAAGACACGCAGGTATGAAAGCTAAATGTTGTGTATTGAAACCTCACGTAGCTGAACTAAGCAAATTAATGCTAAACAACAAAACAGAAGGGATTTCAGTAGACGCTGTAAAATCTCCAATATCCGGTTTATTGGTTAAATTATACGTTAATGCTGGAGATCAGGTAGAGGTAGGACAACCTCTGTTTGTTGTAGAGGCAATGAAAATGGAAAATATAATATGTGCTGAATCAGAAATGGTAATAAAAAATATCCCTGTTACAGAGGGGAAAAATGTACAGGCTGGTGATTTGGTATTAGATCTGGTTTCTTAAATAACATAAGCAGTATAAACTTGACCCAAATAAGATAAACGAAAACATTTGATGGGCTATACCAATGGCCATTGGTATATGCAGCAACAAAGTGACTACTCCTAGAATTACCTGAATGATGACGGAGAATAGCATAACATATAATGGTTTTATACTGGCATTTTTTATTGTGAGTATTGCTGTCAGAACTAATATCAGCAATGCCAATGCCCGGTGTATGAATTGCACTGTTACTCTATTTTCAAAGATATTTAGCCAAGCAGGCTGTAAGTAAAATAAATCTTCTGGAACAATTTGTCCATCCATTAGTGGAAAGGTATTATAAATTAAACCAGCATTTAGCCCTGCAACAAATGCACCGAAGATTATTTGTATTGTAACTAGGATTAAAATTATCCATATGCAACATGTAATGTTGCCATTAATTTTAATTATCTGTTTTGGTTTGATTTGGTAATCAAAAAATTGATATGACAATAATGCAAAAATAACCAATGCAAGCAGTAAGTGAAGTGCGAGCTTATAGTGACTAACATGAGGATTGGCTACCAAACCGCTTTTAACCATATACCAACCAGCAAAAGCTTGTAAAATTCCAAATAATAGTGCTGTAGATAACCTTATTACTGCATTTTTAGGTATTCTTTTTTTTAGTGTAAAGTATATAAATGGTAAGATAAAAACTAAACCTGTCAGCCTTGCAATCAACCTATGCACATATTCTATTAAGTATATGGTGCGGAACTCTTCCATACTCATACCATAGTTAAATGCTTTATATTCAGGTGTAGCTTCATATTTTGATTTTTCTTTTAGCCAGTCTTGTTCACTCAGCGGTGGCAATGTTCCGGTAATTGGTTTCCATTCCGTGATTGACAATCCTGCTTTTGAAAGTCTGGTAAATCCACCAATTCCCACCATGCAAATCACCATGAGAGAGCAGAGAAAAAGCCAAATAGCTACAGGTTTTGCTTCCATAAGCCATGCTGAGGGTGAATAACAAATTCCCACAAAGCGAGAAAAGCTGCAACGCTATGTAGTAGACTATAGACGGGAAAAAATATTGATACTATATAAAAATAAAAAGGCATTTTTTGTTGTCTGATAGCTATTATCAAAAAAATCAAGTTAATACCGTATACTATTATAAAATAATATAAGAATAATTCATTCAAAATTTGAGTCAGCACCAATGAAAGCAACAAAAAAGGAGTTGTAAAAAATATAAAAGCTGAGGAACCAACAAAAAAGTTTAATAGCAAAATCCCCTTAAGCCCAGTGTGCTTAAAAAGTAATTTTATATTTTTTAAATGAACGATATAAGTTTGCATATAACCTTTAATCCAGCGTGCTCTTTGTTTGATCCAAGCAAACACAGTAGTTGGTGATTCTTCCAACGTTTCTGAATCAATAATCCTGGTTTTATATCCCATCTGTGCAAATCTCAAACCAAGGTCAGCGTCTTCAGTGACATTGTAAGCATCCCAAAAAAGCACTTTCTTTAAAATTTCCACTGAAAAATGGTTACTGCTACCACCCAAAGGTATTGGCATGTTCATTTTTTGAAATCCAGGCAAAAAATATTGAAACCAGTTCATATACTCAAGAGAAAAGAATTTTGTAAGAAAATTGCAACCAAAGTTATAGTAATTTAATTTCGCCTGTACACAAGCCAACTTTTCGTCGCCCTTATTAAATTCAATGAGTGCTTTTTTCAACTGCAATGGATCTGGCTTGTCATCTGCATCATATATTACCACATACTTTCCTCTAATAAAATTCATAGCATAATTGCATGACTTAGCTTTTGTTCTAGGCAGAGAATGAGGCACTTTTATTACTTCAAAATACTGTGGTAAAGTGCATTTTTCTATAGCTGCCAACATTTCTTGGTCATCGCTCTCTATTACAAGCTTTACATCTAATTTTGATTTTGGATAATCCAAACTTTCAATGCTCTTAATCAATTGCTTTATAACCGCATTCTCTTTAAAAGCAGGCAATAAAATAGTATATATAGGTTCATTCATCTTATCATAATCTGCTTTTTGGTTAGAAATTTTACGCAAGCCAAAAATTTTAGTTACAAATTTGAATAAAGAACTAGAACATCCGATTATAAATATCAACACCAAAGCAAAATATGCATATTTTTTTGTCAGTGTTAAAGTCGAAATTATAACAAAAAAAGAGGAAAAAAAGATTGAACTGAGCCTAATGCTTTTAGCTGAAAAATTAGGATTCTTATAATATAAGTAGTTACTTGCGAATTCTGAAATACCAAAGTGCGAGTTAAGAAGATTTAAAATCTGTTCGCTATTCGCTTTTATTAATACATATTCAATACCGTAATGAGATTCGACCCAAAGGTTGATATCTTGGCTTATGTCTTCAACCATAAAAAAAGTAGTATCATTTAATTTTTGCCAAGGAATTATATTAAACCTATAGTAGAAAAGTTTCTCTTGTTCTTTGCATAAACTAGAATCAAATTTAATTTTTTCTACATTATCAGTTTGAAGTACAGGCATTAAACTTAATGCAACTTTTTGCTCAAGTCACGTGAAAACGAAGATATAACCTCACTACTACGCTTATCATCTTTACGTTCATGCATTATTTTTTTTACAGCATCAGCAGCTATACTCGCTGTGTTAGCTTGTAAATCCCCAAGAGCTTTTTCAACTTGGTCAGTAACTTTCTTCAAATTAGAATGGGCATTTTCATCTAACGTTTGATCGAGTTTCTGTCTATTATGCTTAATAATACTATTAGCCTTATCAAGTGCTTCATTCATCATTTTGTTAACTTCTGCATCTAATTTTTTGTATTTTTCAGAAGATTTTTTGTAATACTCCAACATATCTTTTCTGAATTTTTCAATTTCTTCACTTGAAAACTTGCTTTTGTTACGTTTATTGTTAAGCGCGTTTTTTATTACCTTCCCTAGCAATTTATATGAGAGGATAAAACCTACTAAAAAAGCAAGGCTTATAACTAGTAATGTAGACATAAAAACCCTAAAATTCTTTGGATACCAAATCAGCAACAAATTCCTCTTCAATCTCAGAATTAGTTAACTTAGTATAGTAAATCAAAGCAATACTAGTAGCCATTTGTTTTAATTCACTAATATACTTAGATTTAAATTGTACTACCTTTTCTTCAACAAGTTTAATCATCTTCTTGTCTTCCTCTTCCAATATATCCTTAACATTCGCTCTCATTTCTTCTACTTGAGCAAATGCATCATTTATGATTTTTTTTGCCCGTACTCTAGCTTGATTTAAAGCTGCATTATACTTGACAATTTGCTCTTCTGTAAGTCTTAAAAGGTGAATAGAACTATTAAAAGAATCCAATACTCCTTTACTCCTAGTATTTAGTATTTCATCTAATTTCGGTAAAAATAAACAACTTACTACAAAAAAAAGCGAAGAGAAGAAAACTAAAAACCAAAAAACTTGAGAAAAGAAAGTTGAAACATCAAGCTGCGGCATGTGTCAAACACTACAATATTAATATCATCGCAATTACAAACGCAAGAAATCCCATAATCTCAACCATAGCAGCACCAACATAAACGTAAGTTTTCATTTGACCTTCCGATTCAGGGTTTCTCGCAATCCCACTTAGCATAGTAGAGAAAATATTAGCTACACCCAAACCAGCACCTAACATAGCAAACGCCATCAAACCAACCGCTACAAATTTTAAAGCTACTAAATCCATATACTACCTTTAACTATTCCTTAATAATATTATAAAATGTTCTACAGGTAAGTCAAGCACTCACTTTACTGTATCTGACAAATATACGCACGTTAATATAGTAAATATATAAGCTTGTAAAACTGCAACAAACACTTCAAACCCTATTAGTGCAATTATAAACAAAAAAGGTGCAGGAGTGAAAAATATGTTCATATTTACGATAAACCCCGCTATTACTTTGATGATCGTATGGCCAGCAATCATATTTGCTGCAAGCCTTATTGATAGGCTAATCGGTCTTACTAAATAAGCAAACAACTTAATAATAATTATTACAGGTGCAAGCCACCAAGGAGTTCCTTTTGGTAGCAATATGCGTAAAAACTCTACTCCCCTTTCTTTAAACCCAACAATTGTTATATAAGTAAAAACCACCATCGACAAAGCAAAAGTGACTATTACATGACTTGTGACCGTGAAACTATAAGGAAGAACACCAACTAAATTACACGATAAAATGAAAATAAATACTGTAAATATCAAAGGAATATGCTCCAAACCTTTGCTTCCAGTGTTACTTTCTATTATTGAAACAACAAAATCATATACATATTCAACTGCAGCTTGCAAATATCCTGGTATTACTGCACCTTTTCTTATTCCAAAGAGCAAAAACAGTACCATTAATATCACCGAGATCATCATAAAAAGAGATGAGTTGGTAAAGTTTATGTCATACCCAAATAATTTTGGTAGTTCTATTATTGTATATACTTTAAATTGTTCTAGCGGATTTAACGCCATTTTGACCCTGTATACTTAAACTGCAACAGTAAATAAAGTATGAATTTTATAGGACAAAGTCAAGAATTAAGATAAGGCTCTATGTTATTATAACATTGATACATTAACAAAATATGTAATTAGAGTGTTAATTACAGTCAGCCTTGTATTTTAAAATTTACTAATCTTATTAAATTGTTCAATATCTTGACTTAACATCTTATTTTAGTTATAATTTAATTTTTAGTGAGGTATATAATGAACGAAATAGATTTTATTAACACTAATCATCCTTTAAATTTAGAGCAGGAACTTGGCAACGGATACATCAAATTGACAGATTGTTCCTTTAATGAATATACTGGCCATTATCAAATAGGAAGCGAAATACTAGATGAAAGCCATAATATGATAGGAAACTTAACTATTGATGGTTACATTTATGATGCCTATGCAGATAACCACAATATGAATCTTAAATTCTTTACGGAGATAGATTTAAAAAGTGATATAGAGAAGATCAATTCTCTTCAGAAGAAGATATAAAGTTACAAAAGCTTCTGCATCATTGTTTATGATGTAGAAGTATTCCACTACAACAAGCTTTAAAAGCACTACATTTTATATTACAATAACTTTTTTGTTTCTTTAAAGATCCATGAAATTCACATTATCTTGGTTATTAGAGCACTTAGAAACCAATGCTAGTTTAGAAGAAATTACCGATAAATTAACTCATATAGGGTTAGAAGTAGAAGATGTGATCGATAATTCCAGATTGACTGGGTTTATCGTTGCAGAGGTATTAGAAGTCGTACCTCATCCAAATGCTGATAAATTAAAATTATGTAAAGTAAATGATGGAAGCAAAATTCTACAAATAGTTTGCGGAGCAAACAATGTTAGAGAAGGTATGAAAACTGTACTTGCATCTCTTGGTAGCACATTGCCAGAAAGCGACTTTACAATTAAGCCTACAAAAATACGAGGAGTGCTAAGTGAAGGGATGCTCTGCTCTGCCTCTGAGCTTTCGCTGACTCAAGAGGAAAGTGAAGGAATCATTGAGCTTTCTGATGATTATAAAGTAGGGAATAAATTTTCCAATTGCGATCCTGTAATTGACATAAACATCACTCCAAATCGTGGAGATTGCTTAGGCTTATATGGAATAGCTCGAGATTTAGCAGCAACTGGAATTGGAACGTTAAAGGCTTTAAACATTCCACAACTTGCCTGCTCTATAAATTCACCAGTAAACGTCAAAGTTACTGACGGGGAGAGCTTTATTAGTGGAATATACATCACCAATGTAAAAAATAGAGAGAGCCCAAAATGGTTAAAAGATAAATTGGAATCGATAGGAATGCGCTCCATTTCTGCAATAGTTGATATTACTAATTACATCATGATATCCTTTAACCGCCCAATGCATGCATATAATGCAAAAACAATAGAAGGAGAGCTTGTAGTACGCAAAGCAAACGACGGAGAAAAATTTATTGGTTTAAATGGTAAAGAATACTCATTAAATAAAGACATAAGTGTTATTTCTGATGATAAAAACGTTCATGCAATTGCTGGAATTATAGGTAGTAAGTACAGTGAATGCACTCTTGAGACTACCGAAATCTTTTTAGAGTCTGCTTGGTTTGACCCTATTTCTATCACTAAATCTTCAAGGCAGCTAGGCATCTCCACAGACTCAAGTTACAGATTTGCACGTTCAGTCGACCCTGAATTTATCTTTGATGGAATCAATCTTGCAGCCAAAATGATTTTGGATTTATGTGGTGGAGAAGTGTCAAGTGTAGTGTCTGCTGGCAATCTAAATAAAGCTGATACTAAGGTAAATTTTGATTATCAAAACGTAAACAAACTTGGAAGTGTATATGCATCACCTAATGAGATATTTGATATTTTAACAAAGCTAGGGTTTAGTATCGATAAAAAAACTGAATGCAATTGGGATGTACAAGTACCAAGCTGGAGACCGGACGTAACCATACCTGCTGACTTAGTTGAAGAGGTAGTAAGAATATACGGCTATGATAAAATAAAGGAAGAGCAACTAGCAGAAGACGTTACAGTAGAAGAAGAGACACAAGATGATTTGCGCATTTTAATGACAAGCAGAGGGTTTCATGAAGTGATAACTTGGTCTTTTATGAGTGAATCAACAGCTAAGAAGTTTGGTTACTTGAATAAATTATTTATTATCGACAACCCATTTAATAATGACTTTAATATAATGAGACCAAGCATCATACCAAATTTGTTAAAAGTTACTGCAGATAATACTGCCCATGGTACACCTGATTTTGCAATTTTTGAAATTGGGCCAATTTATAATAACGAAGCTCAATCTAAGTACGTTTTAAGTGGAATTAGATCAGGAAATAATTCGCCGAAAAACCACTATAACACTGATAGAAAAATAGATATTTTTGACGCAAAGGCTGACCTCATAACAGCTTTGGAACTTTTTAATGTCAATTGTGATAATTTAGCAATAGAGAGAGCAGAAAAAGAATATTATCACCCAGGAAAATCAGGCTCCTTATCTTTTAGAAGTAAAATAGTTGGTTGTTTTGGAGAATTGCATCCGAGTATATTGGATTTTTTTAACATCAAACAAAAAATTGTAGGCTTTGAGTTGATATTAGAAAATATCGAAAATTTACCTATAAGTAGAAAAAAATTTATCGATTATAAATATCAAAGTGTAAAACGCGACTTTGCATTTATTGTAAATAAAGATGTAGCAGCAGGTAGTATAATCAATATGGTGAAAAAAAGCTCAGAGCTCATCACAGAAGTTTTGATATTTGATGTATATCATGGAAATAATATAGAATCGAATAAGATGTCTATAGCATTTTCAGTTACTTTCTGCTCTCCAACTCACACTTTAACTGAAGAGGAAATCCAAAAAGAATCAAATATGATAGTCAACTTAGTGTGTAAAAATACTGAAGGAACTTTGAGAGCTCATCATTAAGCCGTAACCGCCGTTTCCTGATTTTGCTGTGTCACGTTTACTTCATCCAATTTATTTCCTATCTTGAATTCAATATCTTTGAAAAATCTATCCCACATTCCATGCAAATGCTCTTCTATTTGAGGCCACACATCACTTTTAAATGTCGTTCCATCATCAGAAAATAAATTGCCTAAAAAGCCTCCAACTCCTTCATAACTTGATTGAAAATGTTGAAGAAATGTCTCTACTTCCTTATGAGTATCATGTGCCACACTCAATGCTTTCCCTTCTGTGCTATTATCTTTGTTTACAGTAGCTGACCATCCAATCACATTATAATTAAAACCAACTTTGAGAGAGTTCCAAATCCTCCACAAACCACTCTCATTATCTTTTGGTACATTATTTATTATAAGATTTGCTAATCTATCTACTAGAGGAGACAATAAATCTTGATAAAAGTGTTTGATATTATCTTTCATTTTAATTACAGGACTTTTTATGCACTTTTCTGCCAAGTAGTACTCAAGTTCCGCTTCCTCTAATAACTTCTTAATTGCTTCTTCATCAAAAATTTCATGCTCGAATGCTTTAAGTAAAGCATCTTCTATTATTGCAAATTTTATTTTTTCACGAGATTCCAGTTTTTCTCTATAATCATTTTTTGTTTTTTCATTTATCAACAATCCTTTTTCTTCTAATTCTAACTGTTTTAATGCTTTCAGAATTTCTTGGTTATTTTTCAAGTGCTTCTCTATTAATTTTGTACTTGGATGCTTTTCTCCTTTTCTCTTTCTCTCATCTTCTAAGTACTTATTTAAATCCTCACTTTCTTCTATTACTTCTCTTAACGATATAGGTTGATCTAAGCATTCTGCAATTTTCACTCGGTGCACATTAATCCTCTGTACTAAATCCGGCTCCTTTTCCTCTAACAGCTTACATGAATTCTCTATACCCTTTGCTTGACTTTTAAACAAATCTTGTGTTTTACGTTTCGTTATTTCTAAATACATCTTTGCTATAAAATCATTCACTTTACCTGAAGCTTCTTCTAAACTTTCCCCATTCAAAGGACCTTTTATCTCCTCTTCTAAATCTCGAAACTGGTCTATTAAGCTTAGCATGCCTAATAGGCCTAACTCACCCTTTGCTTTTTTCATTACTGATTTTACTAGCCTTCGCTCAACTTCTTGATCACCATACTCGAACTTAAAAAGACCTTCTAATTTCCTTTTTAAATCATCGTTTGTTAAGTTGTTTTTTCCTTCATTATATACTGCTTTCAGCTTTTCATGTATCCCAGTATATCTTACTTGTCCTTGTTTTTTTAAATCTTTAATTATTTCTTTAGCATCATTCAGAACTTCCTCTGTTTTTCCAAGATCTGTATCCTTATAAACATCAATTATTGTTTTCCTAGTTATTTTCCCTTCTTGTATAAGTCGCTCCCATTCTGCTTTAAATACAGGAAGCTCACTATCGTCTAGGGCATTTGGCACTTTTGCTCCTGCTTCTTTTAGATCCTTTATTATCATCTCTTTCTCATTTGGTAATTCCTTACCTTGACTTTCTAACTTCTGCTTCACTAAAGTATTTTTTAGCTCATCTTCCAGCGAAAAATCTTCTCCCCGTCTATTCTGCTGAAACTTAATTGCTTGTATAAAGGCAACTTGATAAGCATTTTCTATTAAGTGAGTTGTCAACTTAGAACCTATACTACTCATCACTTTCAACCTGAATTCGTTCAATAATTCCTTCAATTTATCACGTGTAATCTCTTCTTTTTCTAGCTTCACCAGCTCTTCCATAGTTTTTGCGAATTCTTGAATTGAAGTTGCAATCACATTCTTAATTTCATTATGCAAGGGCTTAAGACCATTGTTTAAATTGATACTAGCTGATAATTTCAGTATGATATTATGCTCTAAATCCGGCTTCACACTAAACCATTTATCATTTCCATTTTCACATAAATCTCTAAGCAGTTGTTTAAATTGCGGTGGAAATTTTATTTCCATATCCCATGTAATGTTTGGTTCAGGAAACCCCGTTTCATGAAAAGATATCTCAATATTTTGGTGCTTATTAGAATATCGCCCCATACTTATTTTAAGAACAGCAACTAAAGAGTGAGATAACTCTCTATTTAAAAGATAAAAAGTAGCCAAAGCAATTGTTGCAGGAACAATTAAGGCTACAAGCACAGTCACATTAACAAAAATTGCTATTGCAGCAAGAGCACCGTATGCAAATCTTCTCGATACACTTGTTTCACTCTTTTTTGCCTTATCTTCCACTACACCTTCTTGTGTCTTGCTGTCTGCTTTAAATCTACTGTATATGACTAACCCCATTGCAACAAAAGCAATATAAGGAAGCATTAAAACTGACAGAGCTAAATTTAATACTTTTTTCTCCGGGCAAGCTCTGTTTATCTCTTTAAATATTCTACTTGATATATTATACCAGGAAGTAAAAAAGTCAGAGTTGTAATCTTTATAATGAAATATACTGAGTGGAACATTAAAAGCAGCTACCTGTTTAGTTAACCAATCTTGCTGACTTATAGCATCAAAAAATTCTTCTCCCTCTTCTGAATTAGCAAGACCTAAATCATTCCCTTCTTCTACATTAGAAACATCTTCCATAGCATCAAAAAACTCTTCTTCCTCTTCCAAAGCAACATTAAAAATAGATTCTACTTTACCTAAACCATCACTGTTGTTATTTAAATCAATAACTTCTCTATGACCATCTGCAACAACTTGATTCATATCACCACCCTACTTAAAGCAATTTAAGTATAGCATAAACATTACTAATTTTGCAACTTTATTAACTTAATACCAACTGTCAAACCTTGGTATTCCTTAGAATAGAAATCGGCCTCGATCTCTTTATTAGTGTCCAAAGATAAGGCAAGGGTCTGCTCTTTTATATATTTATTCCATGTAGTTATTGCTTCCTTAATTTTCTCATCTTCTGCTTTAATTATTACTCTGATTCTATCTGATATATGAAAATCAGCTTGTTTTCTAGTTTCTTGAATAAGCCTCACAACATCTCTTGCGAGTCCTTCTAGAATTAGTTCGTCATTGAGCTCAGTAGTCAGAACAACAATCCCTTTATTGTTATCAAATACAGAAGAATATTCACTATTTGCTTTTAACAATAGTTCATACTCACCTTTTTCTATAGTATAGCTCTCTGTTTCATCTCCCAGAAATATTTGCTCATTCTCAATTTGTCTCCACTTTTCTTCTTTGACATATTGAACTAGTTTCTTGATTTTATCTGCAACCTTCTTACCAAGTAGCGGAAAATTTAGTTTTAGCTCTAGTGACGCAACTTCTTTCAACTCACTTACTATTTCTAGTTCTTTTACATTCACCTCATCTCTTATTATCTCTTGATATTCATTTTCAAGGAAATCGCAGGAAGACCTATGATAAATGGTCATACTGCCAAGTGGCTGCCTGATGCGCATGTTAAACGTATTTCTGATGGATAATGCAGAGTTACATATCTCTCTTACCAAATCCATCTTGGCAATGAATTCACTGTCATATCTATCTGATTGTGGAAAATCAGACAAATGAACAGATGTTTCTTTGTACTTAAGCCCTTGCCATATAGTCTCTGTTATGAGTGGCAACAAAGGAGCTGCAGCTCGAAGCATGTAATAAAAAACTGTGTACAGAACATTATAAGCGTCGGTTTTATCTTGATCTAAGTCACTTTTCCAAAAACGCTCGCGACTGCGACGAATATACCAGTTATTTAGCACTTCAAAGAAATCTGTCAGGATTTTGCAAGCCTCCTGGGAGTTATAGTTGTTCATAGAAGCTTGGATACCTTCCACAGCTTCAAAACATTTGGAAATCATGTAACGATCAATAGTACTTCTATAGTCCTTGCAAACTTCAGCTTTAATCCCATCTGCATTTGCATACATAGTGAAAAAGTGATAACTATTCCAAATAGGTTTTATTACGTCCTTCAGAATATCTCGTATTGATTTTCCTTCTTTGTCGAGTAGTAAATTACCACCGCAAACAATGGAACCAGATAGCATAAGAAAACGCAGCGCATCAGAACCATATTTGTCAAAAACCTCCATTGGATCTGCATAATTATTCAAACGTTTGGATAATTTCTGACCTTTCACATCAAGAACCACACCGTGGCATATGCAATTCTTAAATGGCTCACTATCAAATAAAGCAGTGGAAAGCACAAAAAGCGTATAAAACCATCCTCTTGTTTGTGCTATATATTCAGTAATAAAATCCGCAGGGAAATTACTCTCAAACCACTCCTTATTTTCAAACGGATAGTGAATTTGCGCGAACGGCATCGAGCCAGACTCAAACCAACAATCAAACACATCAGGCACACGACGCATAACTGATTTTCCTGTTGGATCATCAGGATTTGGTCTTGTTAAAGTATCGATAAATGGTCTGTGCAAATCATCTATTTTAACATTAAAATCTTGCTCTAGTTCTGCTATCGAACCATATACATCCACTCTTGGATATTTTGCATCATCTGATTTCCACACAGGAATTGGCGTACCCCAAAATCGATTGCGTGAAATAGACCAGTCATGCGCTCCTTCAAGCCATTTTCCAAATTGACCATCTCTTATATGATTTGGCATCCAATTAACTCTCTTATTTAGCTCTACCATTCTGCTTTTGAACTTTGTCACAGCAACGTACCAAGAAGGCATAGTGCGATAGATCAAAGGAGTATCAGTTCTCCAGCAGTGAGGATAATTATGAATATGTTGCTCAGTCTTAAACCAACTCCCCTGCTCTTTTAATTTTTTTATTACTGTATCATTGGCATCAAAAACATGAACTCCTGTTAAATCTGAAACTTCTGCAGTAAATTTCCCACCGTTATCAATTGGACAAACAGCTCGAATATCATGGCTTTGGCAAAGGTAAAAATCTTCTTCACCAAATCCAGGAGCAGTGTGCACAACACCAGTGCCGTCTTCTGCTGTAACATAATCAGCACTGAAAACACGGAATGCATTTTTTGTATCTTTAAAGTAATCAAACAGTGGTTTATAGGAAAGACCTGCAAGATCACTCGCTTTAAGTTTTGTATTACAGTTTTCATATTGAATATTGCTTTGTTCACAGTGGCCGACAAATTTCTCTAAATAACTTTCAGCAAAGATGCAGACTTCACCATTTACTAACATTGCACAATACTCAATATCTTTTCCTATTGCCAGTGCAAGGTTACTCGGCAATGTCCAAGGCGTTGTAGTCCAAGCAAGTAATTTACATTTTTGTTTAAATTGCTTTGGATTTTCTAAAAGTTCAAACGCAACAGTTACAGCTTTGCTAGTTTTTTCTCTATATGCGTTATCAAGCCTTGTCTCAAAATTAGATAATGGAGTTTCACATGCCCAACTATAGGGAACAACGCGTATTGATTCATACACCAGACCTTTATCATAAAGCTGCTTAAATGCCCACATGACCGACTCCATAAATGATTTATCCATGGTTTTATAGTCATTGTGAAAATCTACCCATCTTGCTTGTCTATTTACATACTTCTCCCATTCTGATGAAAATTGCATCACAGAAGTACGGCAATGATTATTGAATTTTTCAATGCCAAACTTCTCTATCTCAGTTCTGCCAGATATTCTAAGTTCTTTTTCCGCGCCCATCTCAGCCGGTAGCCCATGGCAATCCCAACCAAATCTACGTTCAACTCTTTTTTGCAGCATGGTTTGATATCTTGCAAATGCGTCTTTGATGAAACCAGTGAGTAAATGTCCATAATGCGGAAGCCCGTTTGCAAACGGAGGCCCATCATAAAATACAAAGCAATTATCCTTAGAACGCTTCTCAACTGATTGCTCAAAAATTTTATTTTCCTGCCAAAATTTTATGATTTCCTTTTCTAGTAATGAAAAATCAGGACTACTGCTTGTATCAGGATAATGCTTCATATTCATTCTGACTGGATAAAGTTAAAGAATATAGAACTTTTTGGAAAATTACAAATTCAAAAACTCTATTTCTATAAACATAAAAAGGTATTGACATTATTATACAGCATACTAATAAATCAGACTTATTTACTTAAGTTAAAGATGAATAAAGACAATAACAGTTGGCCTTATCAGAAATTTCATAATGCTAACAAAAGCAATAGTAAAAGCAGCTTTATTTGGGGATCGCGTTCTTATGAATACAAGAATTCTGGAGAGATTGAAAAAATACGCTATCAGTGGGAAAAGAAAAAAAATCCCGCAAATCTATTATATCAAATCTCGTATGATTGCGTAACACAGAGTTGTAGTTCTTTAAGTATTAAACCTAGATAACTTGAAAAAACCACATAAAGCGCTTCTGCGCAAGAACGCAGGAGCACTTTTTTGTAATTAGGCAGCACATCCCAATAAACTATTTTGCCGAGCTTCCAACACTCTTACATTTACTATTTTATCTCCGTACTTCCCTTCAGGATCATCAATGCAAACTGATTGCATATATGGACTTTTGCCAATAATTTGAGCTTGATGTTTGCCTTTTTTATCACTGAACAGGAATAGTCTTGCCTACCATACTTTTATTAAACTCAAATTGTTGTTCACTAATTAATTTTTGTAAACGAAGAAGGCGCTCTGTTTTAATCTCTTCTGGTACTTGATCTTTTCTTTCTGCTCCCGGCGTACCTGGTCTTGGGCTATATTTAAAACTATAAGCCTGAGCATACTTTACTTTTTCCACTAATTTCATAGTTTCTTCAAAGTCTTTTTCAGTTTCTCCAGGAAAACCAACGATAAAATCAGAAGAAAATTCAATTTCAGGTTTCAATTTGCGCAATCTGTCTATTATTCCCAAGTATTCCTCTGCCGTGTGTTTTCTATTCATTGCATGCAATATTTTATTCGAACCTGACTGCACAGGTAGGTGAACAAACGGCATGAGTTTTGATTCCTCCGCATGTACCAAGTAGAGAGATTCGTGCATATCTCTTGGATGAGAAGTTGTGTAGCGGATTCTTTCTAGGTTTTCAATTTTAGCAATGTGACTAATTAATTTTCCTAAATCCCACACTTCTCCTCCGCACTCCCCATGATAAGCATTGACATTCTGACCAAGCAAAGTAATTTCCTTTGCTCCATTTGCAACTAACTTCAATGCTTCACGGAATATTTCATTTACTGGTCGTGAATACTCAGCCCCGCGAGTGTAAGGCACCACACAAAACGTACAAAATTTATCACAACCTTCTTGTATGGCAAGAAACGCAGAAAACCCTTGACTATTGCCATAACATTCATTTGGCAATTTATCAAACTTCGCAACTTCTGGAAAATCAGTATTTATTACATGACCTTTACTTCTGCTTGCTTTTACTATCAATTCCGGTAAAGCAGCAATACTCTGCGGACCAACAACAATATCAACAAAAGGAGCCCTTCTGAACACTTCTTCTCCCTCCGCTTGAGCCACACACCCGGCCACCACTATAGTAATTTCCTTATTTTTTTGTGATGAATGGATTCTTCCAAGCTCTGAGTAAAGCTTTTCTGCTGCCTTTTCTCTAATATGACAAGTATTCAATATCACCAAATCAGCTTGTTCTACATCACTAACAATGTTGAATCCTAGAGGCTTAACTATATTCTCCATTAAAACAGAGTCATAAACGTTCATCTGACAGCCGTAAGTTTTAATGTATAGGCCTTTCATATTAAAAATTCTTCATATAAATCCTAGCAAATTATAGGAAAAACTGAATTCTAGTACAACAGCCAATAAAGATTGCTTGACAAACCTTCTCGCTTTCCTTACCCTAACAGTAGAGGTATTTTAAGAGCTCAAAAATCTATCTTCGTCTGCAGACTTTTCAGTCAATTTCTCAATAAAAAGTGTACTCTTCAGTGTATACTGTAGTATGTACGCTGCATTTTCTTTCTAATCTTTCAGGGGGATTTTATGTCCATAATTCCAGATACTTGACCTTTATTCTTAAGCTAAAAACTGATTGGTACCTATGGTTTTTATAAAGAAAGTGCAAGAAATACTTTAAAGAATATGAAATAAAGGTAGAAAAGGTTTGAGTAACCAATCCAGGCATAAATTTGTCATGTATACCAAAAAGTAATTACACTAATATAATATTCACACTTATATGCCAATATAGATATAATACTAATTAAAGAGCATGTTATGCAAGAAGAAGTATCAGATTTTGCAGATGCTCTTTGTCAAAATAGATGTGATTCCTTTCGGGTGACACCCTCCTATATCTTTCTTTAGGTTATACAGAAGTCTAACACAATTATAGAACAAGCTTAAAAGTTCTGGTAAAGTAGTTTTATTTACAAAGAGTATGCTACTTGATATTGAAAAACGCAGCATAACAAATGCACTGTGGAAGTTACAAGAAGCAGATCAAAGGGAGATTTTAACTCTTATACAGAGATTTGAGTTGCCAGAAATATTAGCAAGAATATTAGTTAGTCGTGGTGTTAACATAGAAAATGCACATGACTTCTTACATCCACTAATCAGATCACTATTACCAGATCCCTTTTACCTCCTTGATATGGACAAAGCTGTTTCTCGCATAATAAAAGCAATAAACAATAATGAAAATATTGCAATATTTGGTGACTATGATGTTGATGGAGCAACGTCATCAGCATTGATTAATAGGTATTTAAGAACGATTGGAACACACTCTATAATCTATATTCCAGATCGTGTTGATGAGGGCTATGGATTAAACGTAGATGCTTTATTACAACTTAAAAAGAACGGAATTGACTTATGTATTTCTGTTGATTGTGGTACGCTTGCATATCAACCAATAGAAGATGCAAAGGTTTTTGGGCTTGATATTATAGTTGTCGATCATCACCTTGGTACAGAAAAGTTACCAAACGCTGTAGCAGTTGTTAATCCCAACCGCCTTGATGAAAGCTCTCCTTATACTAACCTTGCAGCAGTTGGAGTGTCATTTCTGCTAATTGTTGCCCTTAACAGAAGCCTACGTGAGCAAGGATTTTTTACCCACAAAAAAGAACCAGATTTATTTGATCTACTGGATTTGGTTGCTCTTGGAACTGTTTGCGATGTTATGCAGATCACAGGCCTAAATAGGGCTTTTGTTTTACAAGGATTAAAGGTTATGTCAGCAAGAAAAAACGTTGGCTTGCGTATTTTATTTGATGCTTTGGGAATCCTTGAAAAACCAAGTGTTTCACGATTAGGGTTTAGTATTGGGCCATGCATAAATGCTGGAGGAAGAATTGGAGAAGCATCACTCGGTGCAAGGTTGCTTTCCACTGATAATGAAGAAGAGGCGCATTCAATCGCGCTAAAATTAATAGATTTAAATAATGCAAGGAAGGTGTTAGAAAATGAGGCTCTCTTAGAAGCTACAACACAGGCAGAAAAATTTACCTTATTAGGTGTAAATTTTATAATGGTAAGTGGCAATTGGCATCAAGGAATAATTGGTATCATTGCATCAAGACTAAAGGAGCAGTTTCACCTACCAACGATAGTGATATCTTTAAACAACGGAATAGGAAAAGCAAGTTGTAGGTCAATTTCTGGAGTAGATATTGGTGCCGCGGTTCTTTCTGCAAAATTTACCAACCTAATCATTGAAGGTGGTGGTCACAGTATGGCAGCGGGATTTTCGATTAAGGAAGACAAAATAAGTGATCTACATGATTTTTTTACTGAAAGATTTGCAAACTCTACAAATGACAAAATCATAAAAGCCGATGGCATAGTAACAGCTAAAGCAATAAACTTATCCCTGTGGAATCAATTGCAACGCTTAGAGCCATTTGGTGTTGGCAACCCTGAACCGAGATTTATCATTCAGGGAGCAAAGATAAGAAAGCCGGAAGTTATAGGAGTTGATCATATAAAATGTTTTATTGCTGATGATAATGTTATGGTAAAAGCTATTGCGTTTCGCTCTGCAAATACTGAGATTGGCTCTGCTATTATGCAGGGTAATGTTAAAGCCATTTTGGGTAAAATCTCTATGAATTACTGGAATGGCAATGAATTTATACAACTTATGATAGAAGATGTCTTAACCATTAGTTAAGTTACTATTTTACAATAATTACCTATCAATCTCACCAAAGACTATATCGAGTGAACCGATAATTGCTGCAATGTCAGCAAGCATGTGTCCTTTTGCCATGAAATCTAAGGCCTGTAAATGCGCAAAGCCAGGTGCTCTTATTCGGCATCTATAAGGTCTATTGGTACCATCTGAAACTATATATACTCCAAATTCGCCTTTTGGCGCTTCAACAGCTACATAAGCCTCACCTTCTGGTACATGATATCCTTCCGAGTAAAGCTTAAAATGATGAATCATAGCTTCCATGGATTCTTTCATTTCTGCTCTTGGCGGTGGAGAAATTTTTCTATCTTCAGTTTTTATTGGCCCTTCAGGCATCTTCTCTATGCATTGCTTCACCAAGCTGATAGATTGTCTGATCTCCGCCATTCTTACTAAATAACGGTCATAACAGTCACCATTTTGACCGATAGGTATATCAAAATCTAGCTGATCATATATCTCATATGGCTGGCTTTTTCGCAAGTCCCAAGCAAGTCCAGCAGCACGGAGCATTGGTCCACTAAAGCCCCAATCAAGCGCCTGTTTTATTGATATTTCACTAATTCCTACAGTGCGTTGCTTCCATATCCTATTTTCTGTCAGAAGATCATCAACATCATCTATATACTTTGGAAATTGCTCTATAAACTTTGCAATATCTTCAATCAAACCTTCTGGGATATCTGCTGCAAGTCCACCTGGCCTTATATAAGCTGCGTGAAATCTTGCACCTGAGGCCCTTTCATAGAACTCGAGTATTTTTTCTCTCTCTTCAAAGAGCCATAAAAGAGGAGTCATCGCCCCAACATCAAGTGCTTGGGAAGAGACATTTAGTAAATGATTTAGTATTCTTGTCAGCTCACAAAATAGAACACGCAAATATTTTGCCCTAATCGGAACTTCGCACTGCAATAATTTCTCTACACATAACGAATATGCATGCTCTTGTGACATTGGTGACACATAATCAAGGCGGTCAAAGTAAGGCAGAGCTTGAAGATAAGTTTTATGTTCTATCAATTTTTCAGTGCCGCGATGCAAAAGCCCAATATGAGGGTCTGACCTCTCGATCACCTCACCATCCATCTCTAAAACAAGACGTAACACCCCGTGTGCAGCTGGATGCTGAGGGCCAAAGTTTAGCATCATTGTCTTTAGATCTGGCATGTTTGGAAGTTTAAGATGTTAAAATTGTATAGGGTAAAATGTGCTTAAAGTCAATAGGCTTCTTGTACAAGCTATAACTCATCGTTACAATAGAAAAACTCTCAAAAACTTCACCACTTCTTCATGATCTGATAGACAATGTTTATGTGTCACATACAATTATTGCACTTATGTTGATCAAGGCAGCGAAATTATGTATAGATAATTTTGATTGAGAAATAGTTTTTCTACTATATAAATTCTACTTTAGAGTAATCAAAATTAATGAAAAACAATAAATATAGTTTAGGCTTAAGGATCATTCATTGGTTAATGTCTGCTCTTATTATTGGTATGCTTTGTTCTGGACTGTACATGAAAAGTTTGCCGATTAGCAGTGAAATTAAATTCAGCATATACTCTATTCATAAGGCTTGTGGTATCACCGTTCTTGGATTAATTATAGTACGTATATTTTTTCGCGTCTTTACTTATGTTCCGCCATTACCAGCCAATTTTTCTCGATTCGTAATCAATGCGAGCAAAACGATACACTTTTGTTTATATGCTTTGATGGTGCTAATACCGCTATCTGGTTATGTCATGTCTTCTGCTTCTAGTAAAGAGATCAAATATTTTGTTCATATCCCTTTGTTAATCAATGAAAACAAAGAGCTAGCTAGTGCAGCTAATCAGCTACATTCGATGCTTGCATATCTTATGATAGTCTTTATAACCTTGCATATACTTGGTGCTTTAAAACACACATTTATAGATAAACAAAACATTTTTAAACGTATGATATAGGCTATATGTTGAGCAGGCTTTGGAAGAAAGGAACGAATTTTCTCGGTAGTGAGTTTGCAATAATGGGTGGTGCTATGAGCTGGGTTTCAGAGAGAAATTTGGTTTCAGCAATCTCAAATGCTGGTGGATTTGGCGTAATTGCATGTGGTGCAATGTCTCCAGATTTACTGAAAAAAGAAATCATAGAAACACAAAAATTAACTCATAAGCCATTTGGTGTAAACCTAATTACTATGCACCCAAATTTGAGTGAGTTAATAGATATATGCATTGAAACAAAAGTAAGCCACATAGTTCTCGCTGGCGGGTTACCAAAAAAGCCTAATATAGAAAAAATCAAGAATGCAGGTATTAAAGTTATGTGCTTTACACCAGCATTAAGCCTTGCGGAAAGGTTAGTAAAAATGGGAGTAGATGCATTAATAATAGAAGGAATGGAAGCAGGTGGGCACATAGGTCCAGTTAGCACTTCTGTTCTCGCACAAGAGATATTGCCTCATTTTAAAAATGAACAAATACCAGTGTTTGTCGCAGGTGGAATAGGAAGAGGCGAAATGATAGTGAACTATCTAGAAATGGGAGCAAGTGGCTGTCAAATAGGTACATTATTTGTCTGCACAAATGAGTCAATTGCCCACAAAAATTTTAAAGAAGTGTTTATCAAATCAGCTGCGCGTAATGCAGTATCTTCTGTGCAGATCAGTGCTGATTTTCCTGTAATTCCAGTAAGAGCTATAGCTAACAAAGCAAATGACGATTTTATGAAGCATCAAAGAGACATTATCGATAAATATCAAAATGGACAGATCTCAAAAGAAAATGGGCAGCTTGAAATAGAAAAATTCTGGGCTGGAGCTTTAAGAAGGGCAGTAATTGATGGAGATGTTGAAACAGGATCTTTAATGGCCGGTCAAAGTGTTGGCATGGTTGATAGAGAAAAGCCTGTAAAAGAAGTAATAGATATGCTAGTTCAACAGGCAAGCAATTATGTTGAAATGTAAAATCAGTAATCAGCAAAGAAAATAGTTAGCAAATTGCTATAATTATCCGTAATAAGGCATAACTGCCCAGTTTTAATGTAAAATTAACGCTAAAGAGGTATTCATACATTTTATTTGTATGAGAGGAATGTTATGCTTGATTCATCATATGAGGAAAGAGTGCTATTTGATAGCGCAGTAGGAAACAATACTTACTCATCTACTAGCGATCCTATCAGAAGTTCACAAATCTCAGATAAGAGAAAGGAGAAAACAGAGAATTATTCAGCATCAAAAACGAAAGAGTTGTACGAAATTATACACAAAAAGGTCACAAAAAAAAAACATACTCATGAAAATCTAAAAAAGGGAGATGGAACTATCACAAAATGCATAGAGTTGTTCAACAAAGGAGCTGATCCTAACGTATTAATTCAATTAGAAAAATTACTGAGAGAGCAAGAAGAATATCAAAAATATTATAGATATTATATTGACAACTTCCTTCCAGCATTGAAAAAAGAAGTAATGGGATTAGAGGTCAGACTTCCAGTATTTAAGAATGAAATAGAAAAATCACAAGGATCACCAACAGGAAGAGGAAAAATATTAGAAATAATTTCAGTAATTACTAATAAGAACAGTGATAAAAATCATTCTAATAGCACTATTCAAAATCAGAAAGGTTCTAGAAATAATCAAACAGATAGACAAGGTAATGTTATGGGATTATTTAAGAAAAAAATTTTCCTAGTGAAGTTGAAATTCCCAAAAATTCAGGTATTAATCCTCTGGAAAAGGATTCTTTAGCTAAGGGTGTAAGTGGAAAAGGAACCCCAGGAACATACAATACCTTGAGAAGTTCAGGTTATTATGGTAATTTAACAACTCCTACATCAGAACAATCGCAAGCAAGAAAGAAGATCGCACAATCACAATTGAATAGTCAATCTGACCTTTCGATTGATTGTAAAGATTTAAAGAATGACTTAGATAGTGGAGTAAGTTCACCTGGCTTGTTATCAAGTAGCAGAAGGAGCAGCTTAACTTCAGTAACAAGCACTTCATCTGAAGAAGATTTAGACTCAATATTAAGCTCTGCTAAGAAAAATAATAATCTACAAAAAGAGGAAATGCAACCAGAGCAAGTTGCAGCAGCAGAGCCACAGATGCAAGAAAGTGAAAATTCAGGTGATCAAGTTAAAGAAAAGCTAATATTAAAGAGTGAAGAATCTGGGCCAAAGTTGCTTGAGCTTAAACTTGAAAAAAAAGAGGAAAAAGCTGTTTTAAATAAACAAGAAGCTGCTAATTACGAAAATAAGAGTAAAGTTAAAGAACCTCATAATAAAAATCTTCACGTCGCACTTGTAACAAGTTCTGCTCTCTTAGCAATAGGGTGCATTGTTGCAGGAGTAATGACATCAGGATTAGTAGGAGCAGGACTGTTT